>CAYWDX010000001.1:0-323180 GCA_964456235.1 uncultured Candidatus Saccharibacteria bacterium
CGTACTTCCCAGGCGGCCTGCTTAACGCGTTAGCTCCGCCACTCCGAGGGTCGATACTCGAAACAGCAAGCAGGCATCGTTTAGGGCGTGGACTACAAGGGTATCTAATCCTTTTTGCTCCCCACGCTTTCGCGTCTCAGAGTCAGGAAGGTACCAGTGCACTGCCTTCGCCTTTGGTGTTCCCCACGATATCAACGGATTTCACCCCTACACCGTGCGTTCCATGCACCTCTAACCTCCTCTAGTCTCGCCGTATCTCCCGCAGATCCAGGGTTAGGCCCTGGGCTTTAACGAAAGACGTACGAAACCTCCTACATGCGCTTTACGCCCAATAAATCCGGATAACGCTCGAGGTCTACGTTTTACCGCGGGTGCTGGCACGTAGTTACCAACCTCTTTCCGTAAGATGATCATTTGCATTTCTACCTTACTACCGCAGTTTACAACCCGAAGGCCTTCATCCTGCACGCGGCGTCGCTCGATCAGGCTTTCGCCCATTGTCGAATATTCTCGACTGCTGCCTCCCGTAGGAGTACGAGCCGTGTCTCAGTCTCGTCGTTGGGGGTCAGGCTCTCACCTCCCCTACCGGTCATAGCCTTGGTAGGCCGTTACCCTACCAACTAGCTGATCGGACCTAGGCCGATCTCAAAGCGTCTTGCGACTTTACCCTTTCGGGACCATCGGGAATTACCCCGCCTTTCGGCGAGCTGTGCCCGTCTTCGAGGTACGTACCAAGGTGTTACTAACTCGTTCGCCGCTCGACCAGCTTATCCGTCGCTCTTGATGTAATCGCAAACTCCTTCAAAATTGGCCTCGCTCGACTTGCATGCCTTATCCACGCCGCCAGCGTTCATCCTGGACCAGGATCAAATCCTCTGAAAAAAGAATTTGAATTTTCATTCAAACCCTCTATAGAGGGGTTCGAATAAAGTTCTGTTGCAACGTTTTTGCCTATCGCAAAAAGTTGCCAAAAAAGAATAAATTGGGACAACTAAAAAACTCTCTACTGCTATTCAGTTGTAAAACGGCAGTCATTACAGTCGGGTTCCATTATAGCGGATTGGCTCGGCGTGTCAACCGAGTTTGACTGGGTGTAAATTTTGCGGTAGAATCTCTCGCATGAAGCAGGAAACTCACCCGACGTATTTCCCCCAGGCGCATGTCGTTTGTGCCTGTGGTAATTCATTCACGGTAGGCGCGACGAAGCCCGAAATTAAAGTTGAAATCTGTTCGAATTGCCACCCATTCTACACGGGCGAGGAAAAACTGATCGACACGGCCGGCCGCGTGGAAAAATTCAAGACCCGCCGCTCAAAAGCGGCCGCTGCCGCGCCGAAAAAAGTGCGCGCAAAAAAGCAGAAATAATTGGGGTTGGCGCCTTCGTATCATTTAATCTTCATATAAAACGAAGAGACTACTCTTGACGCCTGTGCCTAAAATATGGTAGAAAATGGCATCTTCTTTGTGAGACGTTTCCGCGTTCTCACCGAGAGGCCGAACCTTGAAATCTTAATACGTGAGGAGAAGGAAAGAAATGAAAAAGTTTTGGTCCATCGGACTGCTCTCTGCGCTTCTCGTCTCCCTTCTCGTAATTGGAGCGCAGGCGCAGGCACAGTCGACGCAGCCGAATGGCAACAGCGTGGCATCGGCCGCGAGTGGGAGGAATACCTACCTCCCAATCGTGTTCGGCGCCGTACTCATCGCCATCATGGTCATCGCTGCTATTTTCACCCTGAAGGGCGAGGAGGCGGCGGAACCGCAGATCGTGCATGTTCCCGCGACCCCGGCGACCCCGCCCATCAAGGCGACTTCGCCCAGGGACGGGTTGCTACTCGGCATGGACCCGGAGCCTGCGGCCGTGGAAAAATTTCTCCGCGATAACCCGCACCTCGAGTATGCCCTCTGCAGCACCGTGTTGTCTCGACAGGGACTCGTTTTCCACTACCTGGCGGTTCGCGGTGAACATGACAGTGTCGTCGTTAAGTTCGACGGCCAGAATCAACCCAAGCCCACGAAACTGCGGGATCGGCGGCAGCTTGCATTGAGGCTCTACGAAGAGGGCACCCTGCACCCGGTCAAGAACATTCCTCCCGCAGTCGAACCTGCCAATCGAGTTCAGTAAGGGTCCGCGTTCCAAACGTTCCAAACCTCGCCATTATTTTCATGTCTAGCGCGCCGTGTTCCGTGACGGAGATGGCGCTGTGAAACATGCTAAGTAATGGCGAGGCGTAATGGAGTGATCTGTTTCTCATATGCGTAGCACACCGTGTTCCGTGGCGGAGACGGTGTTGCGAGCCAAATGATGAATCAGTATCGCGGCCATTGCAAAAATGGATTGGAGTCAAATCTGAAAGAAAGGAGGAAAAGGACGTGAAACCCACACAGGATGTGACCTACAAGGAATTCCAGCGGAGAAACCAGTTCACCGTGTCCTGGGCAATCGGGATCATGATTGGCCTGGTTATCTCGATGGTTTCCCTGGTGGTTGGGTACGGCATCGGCAGATACGCCGACAAGAAGCTGGCAGGATCAGACGCACAACCGAAGATTCTCCAGCTCCAAGCCGACAACAAACAACTTCGGTCAAGAGTGGACGCGATGTCCACCTTGCTGCAGATGACCACCGCTCGTGCTGGCGTCGCAGCCGTTCCAACGGCAGCGGCGTCGAATATGCACGAAAACCTGGTCAAGCCCGGGGAAACCTTCTCGGATGATCTGTACCAGGCATACGGCAACGGCACCATGGAAGCCGTGCGGGCAGCCATTTCAACTGGCGCCGTGCGCGGACTCCTGGATCCCAAGAACCCCGACCTCATCGTCGTTGGGCAAACGCTGTTCTTCGCACCGGCACTTCGGATCGGCAAGCGCGTGTACCAGTTCGACCTGGCAAAAGCGCGGCGCCGGTATCAGGCGAACCTGGCGAAGCAGCAGTTACAGCGACAGGCCTGGGCAATCGTCGGCAACGTTAACCTCGTGTTTCCCTCAAGAGACACGGCGGCCGCACCGTCGACGAGCATCGACTCGACTACTATTTCGTCTCCTTTGGTCGCCGCAATCAGCGGCACCATCGGGACGGTCCCCGTCAACAGTCCGCCAGCAATGGTGGCCACGAACCCGAAACCGAAGGAGTAGGCCGTGAAGCTGAAGATCATTGCGTGTTTCTTCTTTGCATTGGTCGCGCTGCCTTGTGCGGCCGACTGGAAGGAACCTCAACCGCAACCGGCGCAGCAGCCGGCGGGCGCCGCAGCGAAACAGGCTGCGCAGCCCTCCTGCAACTGCGTGAAACCAAAACCCGTCGTGCACCGCGCGGCCGTTCGTCCACCGACGAAGCCCGCGGCGCCAGCGATATCGGCGCCAGCAATCGTTGCTCCGTGCGACATCTGCAAGGTTGTCGACAAGTTGGCTGACATGCAGCGGGACCTCATCGTCAGTCATGAGGCAATCATGAAAGAACTAGTTGCTCATGACGCTCTTCGAGCTCAAGCCGACCTCAACCGGAGCGAAGCCGAGAAGCTCGACGCAACGGCGAACCAAACTCGGGCCACGAACGAAGCGGCGACGGCACAAGCCGCGAAGGCCCTCATCCCGAGCCAAGCCAAGCTGGCTGAAGCTCAGGCGGCTTGGTTCAATCGGCTGAACAAGTATCCGAAATCAGAAGAGTTTCGGAACTGGTTTGGCACCTTCATCGGACGAGGCGGTGCGAGTGAAGTCGCCGCTGCAGCTCTGATGCCGGGAACTCGGGTCAATGCGAACGGTGGAAGTGCGGCGTCATCGGCGGTCAGCCAGGGCGGCAGTGTCACAAACTCTGGCAACAGCTCGTCGGCGGCAAGCAGCGTTTCTTCTTCTCACCCATAGCACCTTTAACAACGGGCCCCGTCAATAGGGGCGAGGCCCGAAGCCGCATGCGCAAGCATGTGGCTTTTTTTATTTCCTTGCGAGAATTTCCTTCACCTTCTGAACCATGACATTCAGGTCCGCGGCCTTGTCTAAATAATCTTCCATGCCCAATTCTTTCGCGAGCACTTCCCTGCTGTTCATCGTGGTTGGCCACGGGTCTTTTAAGCTGCTCAAGAATGCGATCTTTAGATCTTTCGTGGGCGGATCCTGTTTAATGCGCAACGCCGCATCGGTGCCCGTTTCACCGGGCATCTTAATATCCATCAAAATAAGATCGGGCATGAGCTTGTGCGCGGCCTCGTAAGCCTCGCTCGCGTTGTGCGCCACAACCGGATCAAAACCGGCCGACGCCAGCTTGGTGGACATTATCTCAAGCAGCGGCGGCTCATCGTCAACGACCAGGATGAGCGGCTTCTCTCTCATGCAAGTAGTCGCTTGACCGCCTCCGCAATCGTGTCGAGGTCGTCGGTTTTTTTGAGATACGCCTGCGCGCCAATTTCTGAGGAAAACTTTTCATTGATCTCCCGCATTTCAAGCCGCGGATCGCCAAGACTCGTGAGGAATGCGACGCGCACGCCTTTCAAGTCGGGGTTTTCGCGCATCTTGAGGACTGCGGTCGCACCATCCATCACCGGCATCTTCACGTCCATTAAAACGAGATCTGGCTTTTGCTGCGCCATTTTGTCGAGGCCGGCTTGGCCATTTTCGGCCGTGTCAATTTTGTAACCGGCCGCCGAAAGTTTTGCGGCAAAAATTTCGCGGAAGGATTCTTCGTCGTCCACGATCAAAACATAGGGTTGCTCGGCCATTGGTTTGTCTATATAGTATAGCATACAGGACGACGCAGATTTTCATATAAACCAAATGTTGGCGCGGGCGAGATCGCCGCGCAAAAAGCGATGACGACCAATAAAATTATTTTGGAAATTCGCGCGGGCGCCGGCGGCGACGAGGCCGCAATTTTTGCCGGCGACCTCGCCCGCATGTATCAGCGTTACGCAGCAAAGCGCGGCTGGGGATTTTCGGTGCTTGATTCGAACGCAACATCACATCAGGGATTCAAATCGCTCGTCGCCGAAGTGAAGGGCGAAGGGTGCTACGAGGCATTCATGCATGAGTCGGGCGTCCATCGCGTGCAGCGCGTCCCCGACACCGAAAAATCTGGGCGCGTACACACCTCGACCGCATCCGTCGCCGTTTTGCCGATCGTGGAAGCCCGCGAAGTCAACATCTCCCCCGCGGACCTCGAAGTGACGTTCTCCCGTGCGGGCGGCCCCGGCGGGCAAAACGTAAATAAAGTTGAAACTGCCGTGCGTATTTTGCACAAACCAAGCGGCATTGTCGTTTCGTCGCGCGAGGAGCGTTCGCAGCACGCGAATCGCGAGAAGGCGATGGACGTGCTCCGTGCCAAGCTCTACGAGTTGGAACGCATGAAGGCGACGGGATCGGTCACCGACCTGCGGCGCGAGCAAATTGGTTCGGGCGATCGGTCAGAAAAAATCCGCACCTACAACTTCCCCGACGACCGCATCACCGACCATCGCATCGGTAAAAAGTGGCACAATATTGAAAAGATTCTGGAAGGCGAAATGGACCCGATCGTGAAGGCCTTTGCGAAAAAAGAGGTTCCCCAAAGCTAAAGCACTGCCGCAGGCAGCTTGATTGCTTTTTCTGCTTCTACAATTTCTTCAAGAATCCCGTCGATGAGGTCATAGTTTTTTGCTTCCTCCGATGTCACCCACGCAAACTCTGTCATCTCGTGATTGATTTTCACCTCCCCACTTTTCCAGCGCGCCCAGTATGAAATGGTGCAGACGGGATAGCCATCCGGCCGAACGAAAACAAGGTCGGTCAGGTATTGCGGCTTTTCAATTTCGAGGCCAACTTCTTCGCGCACTTCTTTGCGCAGCACAAATTCAACCACGTTGTACCATTGCGGGTGGCTCGGCGAAGTGCTTGGAAGATTTTTGTAATCCGTTAGCACGAGCTTGCCGCCTGGCACCGTCCACTTATCGGGAAACGCCTTCTCGGTTGGCGCGCGTTTCGTGATCAGAAATTTCCCATCCTTCTCGATGATCGCGGTCACGGCTACAAAGTGGAGGCGCGGATCGAGTTCCATGGGATTAAAATTTTATTAAAGAATATTCTCGAGCTCCTTGTCGTAAAGCATCGCCTCGTTCATTAAGCGATAATCGATGAGTTCCTTCGCGTGGAACCAGTGCTCGATTTCCTTATTCGCTTCGTCAACCGAGCCGGATGCGTGCACCAAATTGCGGACCGCGCGGCCATCCACATCGGACACTTCATATGAATCAATCGTGTAATCGCCGCGGATCGTGCCCATGTCGGAAGTCAGCGGCTCCGTGCCGCCCGTGATCTTGCGGACAATTGCAACCGCATGGATCCCCTGCCACACCATCGCGACCACCGGCCCGCGCGAAAGATACCGTTTCAAATTATTCAAAATGACTTCGGTGATTTTAAGCGGGTCGGTAGACGGCGGCGTCTTCCCCTTCTTGTGGTACGACTCAATCGTTTTCATGCCGGTTTTCACGCGCCATTCGGGATCGAGCGTGTAGTGCTGCTCAATAAATTCGGGCGTCGGCACGAGCATCTTCAAGCCAACCAGCTTAAGGCCGCTTTGTTCGTAGCGCTTCACGATTTCGCCGATCAAACTGCGCTGAAGACCGTCTGGCTTAACCACAACGAGCGTGCGCTCGTGCTTTGGGTGTTTATTTTCGCTCATAATATAGTGGCGCGCCGGCGTTTTAATTTATTTTTTAGATTTCTTTAGTTCCAATCCTAGTTCATCGAGCTGCTTCTTGTCTACTTCTGCCGGCGATCCCATCATCGGATCACGCCCGTCGCCCGTTTTCGGAAATGCGATCACCTCGCGGATATTCGGCTCATTCTGGAGGATCATCAATAAGCGATCAATACCCGGCGCGATTCCGCCATGTGGCGGGACGCCATACGTAAATGCTTCAAGCATGTGTCCAAAATCTTTGCGGGCCTTTTCTTCGCTCATGCCGAGTAATTTGAATACTTTGAACTGCAGATCGGGGTCGGTGATACGGATACTACCGCTTGCAAGTTCGTAACCATTACACACCCAGTCGTATTGCGTACTTGTCATTGCAAGCGGGTCACTATCGATGAGTTCGACGCTATCGTCTTTCGGCTGGACGAACATATGATGTACCGGCTGGATGGCATGAGTCGTTTTGTCGAGTTCAAAGCTCGGAAAATCAACGACCCACGCGAACGCGATCTCGTTTGGATCATTTTTATCCTCTCGAAGATCCGGCTTGTCGTTGCCATATTTTTCTATTGCCTCTTTGTACGCCACGCGCGGCCAAGGTGTTCTCACTTTTTTGCTCGGATATAACTCTTTCACCATCGTCGTCATCATTCCTTCAATGAGAGACATCACATCCTCAGCTTTGACAAACGACATCTCTACGTCGAGTTGGGTATGTTCCGGCTGGCGGTCGCCGCGGGTATCCTCATCGCGCAATGCGCGGGCAATCTGGAAATACTTTTCGATGCCCCCAACCATCAAAAGTTGTTTGTATTGTTGCGGTGACTGCGGGAGTGCATAAAATTTTCCTTTTTGGATGCGTGACGGAACAATATAATCGCGCGCACCTTCAGGCGTGGATTTCGTGAGTAGCGGTGTCTCAACTTCTAAAAAGCCGCGATCAGTTAAGTAGTTGCGGAAAAATTGAATCACCTTGTGGCGCATTAAAATATTCTTAATGAGCCGCTCGCGGCGCAAATCGAGATAGCGATATTTCAAGCGTACCTCCTCGTTAATGTCGTAGCCGGCGTCATCAACCGGGAACGGCAACGCCTCTGCCGGATTCAAAATCATAAGCTCCTTCGCGCTCACCTCGAACCGCCCAGTCAGAATCGCATCATTTACCATTGACTCCGGGCGCTCTTTCACTTCTCCCTTAACGCGCACCACATATTCAAGACGTAAATCGGAAGCGCCGGCGACCGCCGGACCAAAAACAACCTGCACCAAACCACTCCGGTCACGCAGGTCGATAAACACGAGCTTGCCGTGGTCGCGGCGCGCGTGCACCCATCCAAAAAGCTCCACCTCGTACCCAACCTTGTGGACAATATCAGAAACCGCCGTTCGCATGTGGTAATATTAGTATAATGTTGACGTTTGAACAAATGCTCATGCGCCTTGCCGTCGCACTCGCCCTCGGCGCGTTTCTTGGGGTTGAGCGCGAACTCGTCGGGAAAGAAGCGGGCGTGCGAACCGAAATGTTGATCTCGGGCGGCGCATCGCTTTTCACGATGATCGCGCTCGTGATCCCCTACGTCGCAACTTCGATTTCTGGAAATACCGTTGATGGCGTCGTTCAGGCGTCGGCCTTCGGCATCGTGGGCAGCATCATCGGCGGCATCGGGTTTCTCGGCGCCGGCGTGATCATCAAGCTCCACGACCGGCCGCACGGCCTCACGACCGCCGCTCTTATTTGGCTCACCGCCGCGATCGGCATCTTGGTCGGCCTCGGCGCAACCGTTTTTGCAGCTACCGCAACGCTTCTCGTCGCGGTCATCCTCTTTGTATTGCGGACACTTCGCGTTTCAGAACGGCTCGAACGCGAGAGTCGGGAAATTCGCTAGGGCGGGCTTACCGAAAGAATTCTGCCCGCACTTTGTTGACCTCGGTTGCAAATGCAGCTGCATTTTCGCGTCGGGGCCGGGCGAGTCCCACTTCAAAAATCTTTTCGATCGTGTGGTTTTTGATGAGGATAATTTTGTCGGCGAGCGTGACGGCTTCTTCGATCAAGTGCGAGACCATCACGACCGTTTTTCCCGACTCCTGCCAGATTTTAATGATGTCTTTATGGAGCTCTTCCGTCGTGCGCGGATCGAGCGCAGAAAATGGCTCGTCGAGCAGAAGCACATCCGGGTTCACCGCAAGCGCTCGGGCGATGCCAACGCGCTGGCGTTGCCCACCCGAAAGCTCACGCGGGTAATGCCTTTCAAAACCGCCGAGGCCGAGCAGTGCGATGAATTTTTCGGCATGGATTTTGCGTCGGACCGCATGCGGTTCGATCGCTTCGAGGCCGAGTTCTACATTTTCGAGCGCCGTGCGCCACGGCAAGAGCGCGCCCGCTTGGAAAACCATCGCGACATTTTCCGGCCGCGTGATTGATCCGCCCGATTCTTTTTCGAGCCCGGCAATCAATTGCAAGATGCTTGATTTCCCTTCTCCCGACGGACCAATGACGCAAATAAATTCTCCTTTTTTGATTTCAAAATTGAGGTCGCGCACGGCAACATCGTGGCCTTCGAAAATTTTGGAGACGCCATTGAATTTGATTTCCGGCATGTTGGATCGGTTTACGTTAGCGCCCGTCGAGCCGTTCATGTTATTCAAATCGGTAACGTTCTGCATAATGCAATAATTTTTGCCATACGAAGAAATTGAGGAGTGCGATCAAAATAACCATTGCAAAGAGCGCAGCAAGGAAGATGCCGGTTTCGCCATTCGCGCTCGCATTCACGAGCACGCTCCCGATACCAAAAGGATCGCTCACTGTGGTGTTGGGTGGCAGATAGGTGCGAAGCACTTCCGCGACGATGATCACGTTCCAACCCTGCGCCCACGTGAGGATGGAGCCGGTCACGAGATACGGCACAATCGCCGGCAACAAAATTTTTCGCGTGAAGGCGCCGCCGCGAATGTCGAACACCTGGGCAGCATATTTGATGTCGTTAGGAACGGTCTTAAGGCCGCCGACCAAGCTGAAAACCATCGTCCAAAGCATCGTAATGAAAATGATAAAGATCGCCGCCGCATTCGTGAGGCCGAAGTGCAAAAAGAAAATGATCACGATCGGGAAAAATGCCAAAACCGGAATTGATTGTGCTATATCAAAAAGCGGCAGGAAGATACGCTCCATGAGCGGACTTTTCGCGACGAGGAGCGCGAGTGGGATCGAAACGACGAGCGCGAGGGCATAGGCGATCGCGAGGCGCAGGAGGGTGCTGCCGAGCGCAGCGAGGATGTAGCTCCACGAAACTGCGGCCGGAGCAACCGGGAAGATGGCGAGCGCGCGGAGGATGGCGATGATCGCGGTGATCGTAATGATCGGCGCGAAGGCGGCGTGCAGCCGTTGCCCAAGCGACACCGGATAGCTGAGCGTCATATGCCGCGCAGCATGATGGATATGCTTCCGATTGGCGCGATGCTCCATGAATTAAGTTTAGCAAAACAAAAAGCCCGCGCCGGAGATAACTCCAAGCGCGGGCAAGGACTAAGGGCCACAGGGTCAAAGTAAGTGCTGACTGACCAAGTGCCTGAGGGCTAACGTTACTTGCGGCGGGCAAACACCCAGCGGTTGTCGGGATCCCACTCAAAGCCGGGGCGGCCATAGTTCGTGTAGAGCCAGATGCCATCCTCGTAGCGCCCCACGCGGAACACGCGCGGGTTGCCACCGGAAACAGCGATGGGCTCCATGCCCATAAGGACCCACTCGTTCATCGGCTGGTCCGAGTAAACGAGGCGGAGCTCTGGGCCGACTTCTGCGGGGACCAGGTCAAGACCCAGTTCCTGTGCGCGGGCGTAGATCTTGTCACGACGGGTGGCCTTCCTGAAGCCGAGATCACGGCCGGTCACCTGCACGAGTTCGATCTCCGTTTCCGTCTGGGCAAGCGGTGTCCGTTTGAGGATATCCGCAGCATAGTCGCCGATGCGGAAACCCCTGCTCGTGAGGGCTTGTGAGAGCTCCTTCACGTTCTGGTGGGTGCCGAGCTTCACGGTTTTCCAGGTGGGGAAATCCTTTGGGGTGGTGGGCAATTCGGTGGTAGGGTCGGTGATCGCAAGCTCGCCGCGGAGAAACTTTAGGACGGCCTCTCGGCCACCCATTTTCTTCACGACCGCGTTCAACTGGCCCATGGTCAACTCTGCAGCAACAAATTCTGTGCTCATATGATTCTCCGTGCGCTAAGTCGCGCTTGAGTTTTCCTCTAGCCCGAGGATGGGGTATTTCAAGGTACGCCAGCTTTATACAATCATAAATACCATTTGTCAAATATAAGACCTCGTCCGAAGACGAGGTCTTATATGGCAATCCGTAAACCGGATTCTGTCGCTCGATGCTTGCGCACCGAGGGACGGTCATTTATCTGGGCCTTTGATTGCTCGCAGGCTCGTGCGGCACTTCCGGCACCGTTCCACTTTGATTTCCACGCTGGGTGAACATTTCAAAGTGGAACGGTGCTGGACTCGGCCTTGCACCCGGTAAGGATTTTGCCGTTTCACTCCTGCTTTTTTGTCCCTATGCAGGATTGAGCCGTCTAGCTTGGGATGGGGCTCCTCGCGCCTTTTCAAACGCGAGCGTCACTGATCGCACCTCTCGGCTTGCGCCGTGCGGCTGTTAGCCGCTACCTTTTTATCCGCCGAAACGGATGGTGTCCGGATTTTCCTCTCCCCGATTGCTCGAAGAGCGACCGTCTGGATTGCCGTTAGGATTATACCATGTATAACCTTAATGAGCAACTCGCTCTTAAGATGCTCTAGGTGACTAGTGGAAGCCAAGATCGGCGGGGTTGTGCGCGCCAGAGATGCGCGCGACAACCCCGCCTTTTTTTTCAAACGTTTCGCGCAGGCGTGAAACTTCTTCGGCGAGCTCGACGGTCGCGTGAGGTAATTGCTTCCGCTTGATCCGCCAGCGGGACCAATATTCAATCACCAACTTGCTATCACCGAAAATCTTTTTTGATGCGCCTCCGCGGTTATTGGCGCGCCCCGTATTTTTTAAATCTTTTAATGCGATCGAGAATGCATACCGCAGCGCAAGGAGCTCGCCGTAGTTATTAGTTGCGGATTGATCCGCCAAGAGCTGCTTCCCGAATTTGTTGAGCCCGGATTTTGAAATTGCCTTATAGAGCAAATTTTTTCCTTTCTCATCGGTCACGCTCACCTCGACTCCCGTACCCCTTCCCGTCCCCGCGTCAAAATAGATGCCGGGTGCCAAGCGCGGCGCGGGCGGCGGCGGCGGGGGCGGCGCATAGACTGCGCCGCGGCGAAGCCATTCCTCCGCCGCCGCCCGCGTGTCAAACGACTTATAGCGCGCCCCGGGCGCCCCCTTTACTTTTTTCTCAACCCGTTCCCAGTCCGCTGAAATCCCCTGCGCGCCGCCGGGAACAAAAAAAGCGTAGGTCCTATCTTTTTTTGTACGCAGAGGCATTCTTAATGCTTGATTGATAAGTTGATTGCGTCGACAATTTTCCTCGCGGCATCCATCGCCTTTTTGCGCGTCGTGAATTCCACGCCCCCCACCGTTTCATGGCCTCCCCCGCCAAACGGCATGAGAAGTTTGCCGATATGGATCGTTCCGTTGCCTTTCTTCCAGGGACTGATGCCGGCGTTGACGTGGCAGAGGCCGTCGCGATTGCTCACGCGCACAAAATAGTTGATTCGAGGGAATTCATAATAGAGGCCGTAATGGGGAAATTCGAGGAGCGATCCGGTTCGATCAATAAACCCGACTTTTCCAATCACCTGCGTTTTCTTTTTGATGAATGCCAGTCCGGCGGCGTATTTTTTACGGAGCCTTTTAACAAAATTTGCTACCCTGGGGATGCGCGCGATCTTTGAAAGCGGTTGCGTCGCCAGCATGTTGATAATCCATGCATCCTCCGCGGCTCCGTGAAGCTTCATGTCGACAAATTCGTTCACCTGCAGCGCGGGTTCTTTGATTTCGATTGTTTGGCGCGCCGAGCGGTAGCGGGCGCCGTCGATCACGTCGAGCCATTTCACGAGTTCCGTGAGGTGTTGTGCAGGCTTCCAGCCAAATTCCTTTTTGAGCGATGCGTATACGAGGTGCGTGCACGATGGACGCTCCGGCTCGAGGCGGTGCTGTTTGTCGCTGCGGAAATTCTTTTTCCACGAGGCGCGCTTAAACGTGGTCGGGTGGTGTTCAAACCAAAACGCGGCTTGGGGATGGTACAGAAAATCCACGACAATCGCCGGATTGCGCTTTCCCTTAAACAGTTTGTGCTTTGCAAAGAAATTTTCATCGATCCATTGCGGCAGCAAATAGTAATTGACGGGCACAAAATGCTCGATGTCATCGCCGCGGCTGCGCAAAAAGGCGAGCATCAGTGCGGCTGATGCTCGCCCATCAAAATCGTTATGAAAGTAAGCGTCGTATCTCACAAGGAATTATTCTAATAAATCAGATGAGGGCTTGCAACCCCGGGAGTTTCTCCCCCGCCAGAAAGTCAATCATCGCCCCGCCGCCGGTGGAAATAAAGCTGAATTTTTTATGAAGATTATAGCGCCGCAAGAACATGACCGTCTCCCCGCCGCCCGCGACCGAGAACGCGCGGCGATTGCGCCCGATGGCACGCGCGATCGCGATGCTCGCCGCCGCATATCGCCTGGATTCAATATAGCCGAGCGGCCCGCTCCACAAAATCGTGCGGGCGGTGGCGATTTTTCTCTCGAATGCGGCGCGCGACTTTGGTCCCATGTCCCAGATCATGCCGTTATGCCACACAAAATCGCTCGGCAGTATGACGTTGCGATACGCCGCCACCTTGTTAAGCATCGCGAGGTCTTTTTTGTCGCGGTCGTAAATTGATTTTTTGATATCCACGCCGCGCAACGACAAAATAGTGTTCGCCGGGCCGCCGCCGAGCAGGAACCAGTCGGTGCGGTTCTTGAAATAGGTGATGACGCCGAGCTTGTCCCCCGCCTTCGCGCCGCCGAGCATGACGAGGAGGGGCCGCTCCGGATTTTTCATCACGCGTGACAGCGAGGTTATTTCTTTCTCCAGCTCAAAGCCGGCGTAGCGGGGCAGAAATTTGGTGATCGCTGCAACCGACGCATTCGCGCGGTGTGAAACGGCGAAGGCGTCGTTCACGTAAAAATCGGCGAGCGAGGCAAGCTGTTTTGCAAATTTCCGATCATTTTTTTCTTCGCCATTACTGAATCGCAGGTTTTCGAGAAGGAATATTGAGCCGCGCGGCGATTTTGCCACCGCGCGCCGGATCTCGGCAAATCGGAAATGGTTTATAAAAATTACGTTGCGATCCAGGAGTCGCGAGAGGATGGCTGCGTCTTTTTTGAGACTGAACTTTTTCTCGACACCATGAGGACGGCCCCGGTGGCTCACGATCACGATCCGTGAAGCGTTTTTTAATAAAAACTTAATTGTCGGGAGAACCGCAACCATCCGCCAGTCGTCCTCCGTATTGAAATCAAGCCGTACGAGCGCCGTTCCGCGCAGTTTCGCCTTATCGGTGTTGCTCAAAAATTTGATTGCCATGTTAATCGCGGAGGCGCGAATAGATCTCATCCTCGATTTTTTTCCGCTCCATGCCATATTTCATGCGCGAGTATTCTTTGAGCTTTGCAGCGAGCTCGGGATTTCCCTTGTTCCATGATGCCGTGTTTATTTTGATATTAAACGGGCGCGAGGTCTGGCCGTTGATGAGCACTTTCGCGAATGCGTTCAGGTTGTCAATATTGATGAGGTCATTCTGGTCGAAAACCGGCTCGAACTGCTTTATAAGAAATTCAGCATCCTGCGGGCCAACGCGCAGTACGAGTTGCGTTCCCACGTTCCCGAAAACGGCGTCGCGAATTTCCTCTTTGAGCTGCGCGATGAATTGGTGCGCCATCGTGAGGTTCAGCCGATATTTGCGCGCTTCGGAGAGGATGGTCGAGATGGAGTCCGTCGCAAAATTTTGGAACTCGTCAATGTAAAGGTAGAAATCGCGGCGCCTGGATTCGTCCGCAACATCTACGCGCGAGAGCGCGGCCATGAGCATTTTCCCGGCAAAGACCATGCCGAGGAGGCCGGCATTGATGTCGCCGATGCGGCCCTTCGAAAGATTGATGAGCAGAATTTTCCCGGAATCCATCACCTCCCGGAAATTGAACGCGGATTTTGGCTGGCCGATGATCGGCCGCATGTAATCATTTGAAATAAAGTTGTCGAACTTGGAGGTGATGTAGGGCGTCATGTTCGCGATGGACGCCTCCCCGCTCACCTTGCTCGCCTGCTTCTGCCAAAAATCGAGCACGCTCGGATTGTGGATGCGTTGTAATTTGCGGGCGCGGTACTCCGGATCGGTGAAGACGCGGGGAACCTCCATCAGCGTGGCCGGCTCGTTCGGCATATCTTCCATGAGGAGCAGGAGCGCGTTGCGCATGTATTGCTCGAACATCGGGCCCATCGTCTCCTGTGAAAACAACTTGTTGAAAATGCTCTGCATCTCGTTCACGATAAATGTTTTTTGCTCGGGGCGGCTCGCATCGTATTCAAGCATGTTGATGCCGAGCGGTTGCGCAAGGTCTCCCGGGTCGAAATAGATCACATCGTCGAGGCGTTCGGCTGGCACGTGCGCGAGCGCCTTCTCGGCGAACTCGCCGTGCGGATCAATGATCGCAACGCCCTTGCCGGCCTTGATGTCGTCGATCAGCATGCTCAAAATCTCCGTCGTCTTACCGGTGCCGGTCTGCCCGATCACATAAAGGTGTCGGCGGCGATCTTCGTCGGTAAGATAGACTGGTTTCGATTCGCCGCGGAAATTGCTGTACCCGAGCAGCGCGCCTTGTTTGGGCAAATTCTCTGGCGGCGCCGCCTCTTTAGATTTCAGCCATTTGACGCGCGGCGTCTCGGTCGAGGTGATCGGCAAATGGTAAAAACTGGCGATCTCTTCACTCGAGAGCATCATCACCTGGCTCGTGTCAAAATCACGATAAATAAATTGGCGGATCAGTTTATCTGGATTGCGCGGCTTCACGACGCGAAATTCATTTCGCGTAGGGCTTCCGAACTGGCTGAACCCGGCCGCAAGGCCGTCGACAATGTCGTTCGCCTGGAATGGCGAGGGGGCGGATGCTACCAAGCGCACGTTGGCATAAAAAAGCGGCTTTGCCATTTTCGCCATGAGCGCCTTCACGGCTTCCTCGTCAACCACCCGCTCAACTTTTTCTTTTCCTTGCTCTTCCTTGGTTTTCGGATTAAAAATTTCTGCAACGCTCCCGAGCGCGTCGTCGCGCGAGATTAACGTATTATTAAAAACTTTCTGCGCCGCCTCGCCTTTCTTGAGGCGCTCTACCAGGTGCTGGATTTCCCTCTTCGAAGAACTGTCGGCGGGGCGCAGGACGACTTGCATCGCCGCGCCTTCGCCAATTTCGCTGATCTTGGCAAATGCCCCGACGATGGATTCGAATGAATCTATGCCAAGCTCGCCGTAACTCCGGATCGGCAGCCCGTGGTGTTCTTTTTGTTTCAACACCGCCGCGGCCGTCGCGCCATGAGGATTGAAAATATTAAAATCATCGCTGACCGGCACCACCGAAGCTCCGCTCCACAGCCCCTGAATTTGTTTTGCTGCAATTTCCGACGCCACTTTCGGAACGCTCATGTAAAAATGGATTTCTTCGCCTACGTGCGGCACCGCGACCTCAAAGGCAAATGGTTTTTTGAGCGCCGCCAAACCGCCGAGCAACTGCTCGAAGTGCATCAACTCCGATTTGAAATCGTGGCTCTCGGCGTTCCCCGCGCCGGAACTTTTCGGCGATGAGCGTGGAATTTTTATAAGAAATAGCGATGATGCGAGTGAATCGGCGAAACGGCGGCGCGTGAGCCAGTGTGCGGTGAGATAGATAACCACCCCCACGATGGCGCTCGGGAGGATCACAAAGAAGATAGAGAAACCAAGCATGTCGGATTATTCTTTTGGAGGCGTAAATTTTTTCAAAAAAAGTTGCCTCGCCGTTTCCCGCAAACTATACTCCCTCGTAATAAAAGCGAGCCAAGCAAAATCACCGCTCTCAAGCCTCCTCAAATAATCTACATACTTCTCTGCAGGGACTCCCTTGATTTCTCCAAGCAACGCAGCCTCCGAACATAATGCATCGAACGAATTGCAAGCTTTGATTAGGGCTGTCTTTCGCTCAACCTCTTCTGGTGATTCAGGCCCGGTTGGCGTGGCTGGCGTTTTGGGTGGTATTTCCTTATTCGACATGGATCCTTCAAAGTTTTCCATTCATTTATTTATCAAACCGCGGCGTTGCAATTCTGGATACAAGCGGCCGGCGAGCGCGTCATGGAACGCATCTTGTACAAAGTAGGGCGATTTTTTCGATGCTTCCAGTGCCTTCCCGATCCCCTCGCGGAATGCTTGGCTGATTAAATATTCAATTTCTAATTTTGTTTCGGCGGGCGCGCTTTGCGCGTACGCAGGCAATGGACTCGCCGGATCGTTGCCGCTCCCTCTTGGCGCTGGAACTGAAACTTGGGCGCCCGCAGCTTCGCGAGCCCTGCCCTGCGCTTCAGGAAAAGCCCTGATTGCTTCTCTGATGATCGCCTGCTCGGGCGATCCTTGAAGATCTGGACGCTCGCGCTGCTGCTTCACTTCCGCCGCGAGGCGGGCAAGGTCATTCTCCAGTCCTGATTCGAATGATGCGGGTGCATTTTGTTCTGCCATGAGTTGTTATAATGGACGTATGAGCGCCCGGACGAGGTATTTTCTCCTCGCTGTTGTTCTTATTATAGCAATCTTCCTGCGCTTCTACCATTTCATGGAGACGCCGCCGGGACTTTATCCGGATGAGGCGATCGATGGAAATAATGCGGCGGAAGTGGCGCAGACGGGGCACTTCCAAACGTTCTACATTGAAGATAATGGGCGCGAGGGATTGTATGTCAACACGATTGCAATCCTTTTAAAATATTTTAATGCGCCGCACGAGGCGTGGGTGATCCGTTTGCCCGCTATGGCGTCGGGCGTCCTTACCGTGCTCGGCATGTACCTCCTTGTCGCAGAACTTTTTGGCAGTTCGTTTGGGCTACTCGCGGCATTTTTTCTCGCGACTTCTTTTTGGCATATTAATTTCTCGCGCATCGGCTTTCGCGCCATCATGGCGCCCCTGTTGCTGACCTGGGCGCTTTATCTTTTTATTCGGGCGGTTCGGAGCGCCGCGAGCCGGCGCGCCATTTGGCTCGCGGCGCTCGGTGGCGTCGTTTATGCGCTCGGCTTCTATACCTACATCGCGTACCGCGTGACGCCACTCCTGTTCCTGCTGTTCATCCCATTCTTTAAGGCGCGCCCGGGCTTCTGGAAACGGACTTTCGTTTTTATCATCGCTGCGTTTTTGGTTGCCGCTCCCATCGGTTGGTATTTTGCGAAGCACCCCGCCGATTTTTTTGGACGCACCGCGCAGATCGCCGTTACGAACGCCGGAAGTCCGGCGCGGGACTTTGCCGTGAACGTCGGGGAGACGCTTTTAATGTTCAACGGGCGTGGCGACGGGAACTGGCGGCATAATGTGAGCGACGCGCCAGAATTGTTTTGGCCCGTCGGGCTCCTTTTCTTGATCGGCATCGCCGCTTCGGCCTGGGCCGTCAGAAAAAACTGGCGTAAGCGTGAAGGCACGAGTGACATCTTCCAGCTGCCGCTTTTTTCCGTCCTTCTTATGTCTGCGTGGTTTGTCCTCGCCCTTCTGCCCGCCGCGCTTTCTGACGAGGGCATCCCCCATGCACTCCGCTCTATATTAATGCTTCCGCCCGCCATCACCTTCGCCGCGATCGGCGGCATTTGGCTCTATCGTTTCTGCGCGGCGCACATGCGGAGCCGCGGCGCGAAAGAAACCTTCTGCGTGCTCATCATTCTTTTCTTCACCTGGATAACCATTTTTGCCTATGTCGATTATTTCATCGTCTGGGCGCAAAACCCAAACGTTCCAGGTTCCTTTAACGCCGATTACGTGACGATCGGGCGCGAGATCAACGCACTGCCCGTCGCAACGCCCAAATATGTGATCATTGAAGCTCGTGGCGTTCCGATCCGCGGCTTGCCCACGCCCGTCGAGACGACCATGTTCATCACGGATACATTCACGTCGAGCACGATGGCCGCAAAAAACGTCCATTATCTTTTACCCGAAGAGGTCTCAAAAATTCCCAGCGGCACGCCGTCGTCAACTATTTTCTCTATTAAATAAAAACTCTCGCCTGGCGTGAGTTTTATATTTTCGCGATCGCTACGGAAGAAAATTCCTGGCGATGCCCTTTCTTTTTGCGGAAGCGGGTTTTTGAATGATATTTGAAAACGATTTTCTTTTTCCCGCGCCCCGCGCCCTCCATCTTGGCCACGACGGTCGCCCCGTTCACGTACGGCGTACCAATTTCTATTTTTCCGCCCGTGGATCGCAAGAGGATCTTATCAAACACAAAATCCGCGCCGGCATCTGCCGCGAGAAGTTCAACGTTCAGCCGGTCGCCTTCGGTAACCTTGTATTGCTTGCCGCCGGTCGCGATGATTGCAAAATCTTTAGCCATGGTAGTAGCTGCGGTCGCTTAATTGACGTTTAGAATAGCAATAAATCCGAGAAATAGCAAGAGGGCGAAGGCGAACGTTGCGACGGCGGCGAGCTTTCCGAGGAACCGGTCGCGGACGTCGAATTCGAGCGCGATGAGGTAATTCATTACGATTACGAACAGGCCGAGGATGCCAACCGCGAGAAGATGCGAAAGTGGACCAACCGAAGTAATGCCGGCAAGGTCATCGAAGTGGAGAATGAGGCGCGCGCCTTGCTCATGCCGCAACCTGAAAAACACCCATGCCATCCCGCCAAGATCAAGCAGCAGCGCGCCGAGAAAAAGAGCACTCACCGCTCGTGATCGCATAATCTTGGCCCACATTAGTGATACGTTTTAGCGGCGTTCGCTTCGCCCCGCACGATAGACGCGGCCATCGCGGGTTCAACGATATTGATAAAAATGCCCGTCGAAAATTCCACGCCCGCCGGCGTGCTGATGCGTGGGAGCACCTCAACGTGCCAGTGATGATAATCGTGCTTCTCGCCGTCGAGCGGCGCCTCGTGCACAAACACGTTGTAATCAGGATCATTGACGTGCTTCTTCAATTGACGGAGGACGGTCTGCAGCAATTGCGTCACGTCGGCCACCGCGCGCGACGGGGTTTTATAAAAATATTCATGATGGGCTTTCGGCAAAATCCGGACTTCGAATGGCACTTTTGAGGCGTAGGGCGTGATGGCGATCGCTCCCTTATTTTCTGCGACCACGCGTTTTTTCGCTGCCCGTTCGGTTTTTATGATGTCGCACCGCAAGCAGCGATGATTTTTTTTGAAATATGCTTTCGCGCCCGCAAGCGACTGCGCGCTGTGTTCTGGCACGAGCGGCAGGGCAAGAATCTGATAGTGCGGATGCCATACCGACGCGCCGGCATTGGGCCCCCAGTTGAAAAATGGGACGGCGTACTTAAGGCATTTATCTTTCGCAAATGTCCGGCAGCGATCCCGAAACGCTTTGAACACGAGTTCCGCGTCGCGCGCCGTGAGCTGCGCAAAGTTTTTGTTGTGGTCCCGCGTGATGATGACTTCGTGCGCACCCATTCCGGTGCGGCCTTCGTAGAAGCCATCGCGGAACGGAACGGAACAAATGCCGTCATGCACCAGCGCCGGATATTTATTGGCGATCACCACGATCTTTGCGGTTTTGACGGAAGCCCGCGCAGGATACACCGCAATCGGCGGCCAATTGCCAGTTTTTTCTAGGTTCTCGAATGGGCACGTGGCTTTCAGGCTCGGTACGCGCGGTTTTTTTGGCGCATCTAAAAACGCCGGGCGCGCCGCGCGCCCGGGTGCAATGATCACCCAGTCGCCCGAAGAAAGGTCTCTATGAAACTCGCTCATATTGTTTATGAAAGAATGGGTGTCTCCGGCAATAGCTTCGTTTTGCGAGATGGCTAGGCGCCGTCGAGCCAAACAAAACTATTACTGGAGGATCCTATTTCCATAGTACCAATTCAGAACATCTTTTGCTATTGGAACCGCGTTCAAACTTCCCTCTTTTGAGTGCTCGATCAAGATCAAGATCGCAACTTGCGGATTATTGCACGGTGCGTATCCCACGAAGAGCGCGTTTTCTTGGGTATTATTCGCGACCTGGGCGCTGCCCGTTTTCGCACACGCCGCAAAGGGTAGATCGTGGAGTTGGTACGCCGTCCCCTGCGGCGTTGCCACGCCGGCGCGCATTCCCTTTTGCACGTCAGAAATTTCCTGGGCGTACCGGGTCAGGTCTTCTGCGACCACCGGTGTTGATGCTGCGTTCAAAAACGGCCTCGGCACGTTCCCGCCATTGGCAATCGCCGCAATGTAATCCAGCAGTTGGAGCGGCGAGAGGAGCAGATCCCCCTGGCCGATCGAAACGTTGTACGTATCGCCGAGCAGCCACCGCGTGCCCGAGTGCGATTGCTTCCACTGGGGCGTCGGCAAGAATCCCGTTGATTCGCCCGGCATATCAATCCCCGTTTTTTTACCAAGGCCAAACGCCTGCCACCATGCGTAGAGGCGCGTGATGCCGAGCCCGCCGATGCCATAATCGCTCGGATCGTTCAGCATCGGCGTACTTGCTGGCGATCCGCCGCCCACGATATAGAAGTAGACGTCGGATGACTGCGCGAGCGCGGAGGCGAGGTTAACGCTTCCCTGATACCGCCAGTCCAAATATTTCGTGGGCGTCGACGAGTTGAATTGATTGGGAACCAAGATATAGCCCGGTGAAAAAATTGAGCGAGTGGGATCGATCACGTTTTCGGCAAGCGCCGCCACGCCGACGAGCGGCTTAATCGTGGAACCCGGGTTGTAGTAGCCGTTCACGGCGCGATCAAAGAGGGGTTTATCCGATGAGGTGAGAAGCCGCGTGATTTCTCTGGTCGCCGCTGCGGCGACCGCGGTGCTCGTTCCCGTTTTTAGAAAAACGTTGTTGTCATAACCCGGAAGATTTACGAGCGAGAGGATTTCGCCCGTGCTTGGATTCATCGCGATGCCGACGCCGATCGTGCGGCCGAGCGAAGCGAGGCCGCTTTGAAGACGGGCGTAGAAATAGTTTTGAAAGCCGCCGTCGATCGTGAGATGGATCGGGTCTCCCTCCTTGGACGCCGATTGGTTTGCCTGGTAGAGCACTTGCCCGCGCGCATTTCGGTATTGGATTTTCAGCCCGGGCGCTCCCCGTAGGGTTGTGTCATAAAATGCTTCGATGCCGGTTTTTCCAACAAAATCAGAACTCTGGAGCGTTGAATCGGTTTTCAAATCATCCGCCGTTGGCCGCCCGGTGTACCCAAGGACCGATGAGAAGGCCGGCCCCTTTGGATATTCCCGCAAAAAATCGTTCTGGATGGTGATGGTGGGCAAATCGGCCGCGCGGAACGCGACGAGCTCGGCGGATGTTAAATTCTCATTAAGCACGATCGGAGCCGCAAAATCATTGGCGCTCGATGACGCAATTGCCTGATGCACTTCATCGGGTGCTATGCCGAGCGCATCCTGGAGAAGAGCGTCGGTCGTTGAGGCAAGTGACGCGCTCGCGATATATTCGCGCGCGTTCAGGATCGCCGCAAACGCCGTCGTGTTATCCGCAAGAATATTCCCTTGCCGATCGTAAACGATCCCCCGCGGCGCGGGTGACGCCTGGTACTCCGCAACATTATCCTCCGCCCGCGCCGCATAATACCCATTATGTGCGTTCAACGTGGCGACCCGCGCGAAAACCGCGCACGCCGCAGCCGCAAGCGCGATCCCTAAATATAAGAGCGGTCGATTACCGATCGGCACTTCTGCGATGTCGAGGTCACGATCCCAGTCGTCGTTCAGCGAGTCCTCAAAAACAATTTCGTCTTTCCGGTAACGCCGCATGGTCCCCTCGATGATACCCTACTCGCGCGATGACGGGTAGAGCGCCATGACCAAGATGAAGCTGAAAATCTCCGCGGCAGCGACGTCCATAAAGGCACCCGCGAAGTGCGGGCCGATCCTTCCGTGGGTTGCGACGAAATACAGGAGGATAAAACCGATGAGGATCGCCAGAAAATTTTTTGCCCACGTCCGCCACGTTAAAAGATTGCGGGACCAGTACGTGGCGAAAGGATACAGCGCGATAACCAGTATCTCGCGGCTCACGCTCGGCTTCCAGTTTACGAGAAATACCGCGAGGGCAACGAACAACGCGAGGGCCCATCCGTCAAAAAGGAACGCGAAGGTAATGAGGGCCGCGAACGCCAGGTTTACATACACTCCCGCGCTCGCTAAAAAGAACTGGAGCGCCAATGCGACGAGCAGTATCAGGAGGCCGCCGATCGTCCGCACGCTCATTGCGCAACGAGAAGCGTTTCAATGGCGTTCATGTCGTAAACGAAATTGAGCGGCGCTTCCTGGAACAATCCGTCAGCTGAGGTACTCGTACTTACGATGATTCCCAGGGGGAGCCCATAGGGGATCCCCGGCGCTGCGGCGTAGACCGGGTCTCCCAGCACCACCGGCGCCTTCTTGCTGATGAGCGTTGCCATGGGCGCGGCACCCCCCACGAGAAGCGCGTCGGTGCCGGTTCGGCCGATACGCACCGGTAATTTGAAATTGTCATCGAAGACGGTTTGGATCGTTGCTTCACGCGGAAATATCTGGCTCACTGTGCCGATTAAAATTCCATTAAAAATCGCCGCCTTTCCCAGTGCCACGCCGTCGAGTGACCCGGCATCCACCGTTATCTCATTTTTGAAATTGAACGGATAGCGCGAATACACCATCGCCCGTAAATAATTTTTCTCGGAGCGCGGGAGTTGCGACGCGATAACCTGGAGCGTGGCGAGCTGCGCCTTGAGTGCTTCATTTTGGTCGGCGAGCGATGTGGTGTCGCCCGAATTTGGCCCGCCCGCGGCGGCGCCCGAAATCCAGGCGCGAATTTTCCAACCATAGGCGGGCGCAAAAAAAATCAGCGTGATGAAAATAATCGCGCCAATGAGGACCACCAACCGCTCGCTCTGTTTTACGGTCATTGCTCCCGATTAAAAATTTGTTAAAGATTGATGGCGAGCGGTTTCAGCGGATTGTTCATCAATTCCCGGTGCGCATCAAAATCGTCGACGATTTGGCCAAGGCCCCGCGCGACGCAGGTCAACGGGTCGTCGGCGATATGGACCGGAACGCCCGTTTCCTTTGCAAGCAACTCTGCCAATCCGCGAAGCATGGCGCCGCCGCCGCACAGCGTGATGCCATTCACGAGCACGTCGCCCGCGAGCTCCGGCGGAGTATCTTCGATGACCTCGTGCACGGCGTCGACCAGCGAACGTAGGGATTTGGACAATGCCATGCGCGCGTGATTATTTTTGAAACCGATTTCGCGCGGGAGGCCCGTCGTCATGTCGCGGCCGCGCACCGGCACTTCGAGACGCTCGTCGATCGGGATGGCTGAACCGACCGCGATCTTTGCATATTCTGCCGTCGGTTCTCCGATCGCAAGATGGAATTCATCACGCGCAAAACGAATAATGTCTTCGTTGAAGCGATCGCCCGCGATTTTAAGCGTCTGTGACGTGACGGTCCCACCCATCGCGATGACGGCGATGTCGGTGGTGCCGCCGCCAATATCTACTATCAAGTTCGCCGACGGCGACATGATGGGAAGACCGGCGCCGAGTGCCGCGGCCGTCGGCGATTCTATAAGATAGACTTTCGAACAGCCCGCGTTCAGTGCGGCATCTTCAACCGATTTTTGCTCTACTTCAGTGAGGTTATTCGGGATCGCCAGAATCGCGCGGCGGTAAGACGTCATCGGGTTCGCTTGCGGCCGGCGCAGCAGGTGGCGCAACATTTCTTCGGTCATTTCGAAATCGGATATCACGCCGCTCACGAGCGGGCGGACCACGGTAATGTGCGGCGGCGTGCGGCCGAGCATCTTCTTTGCTTCGTCGCCAACCGCAAGGATGTGATTGGTTTTCGTGTTCATCGCGGCGACCGACGGCTCGTTTACCACGATGCCTTTTCGCTTCAAATAGATGAGCGAATTTGCCGTGCCCAAATCGATGCCGATGTCTTTGAAAACGTTGTCAAAGAGTGCCATTACTTTTTGATTGTTTGTATTGTTTCATGAAGGGACATCTTCTCGCCGTCCCCTTTTTCGTCGCGTTTTTTCACTTCCACATCACCGCCGGTCTTTGGGCTTACGACGAGCCGCCAGGGAATGCCGATGAGATCTGCCTCGGCAAATTTCTCGCCCGCAGAGAGATCTCGTTCGTCATAAAGTACTTCAATTCCTTCCTTCTGTAAAGCCCGGTAGGCCTTCTCGCCTTCTACCTCTGCGCCCTTCAAGACAAGCAGATGCGCCCTGAAGGGAGCGACGACGGCGGGCCAAATAATTCCCTTTTCGTCGTTGAACTTTTCAACGATCACGCCCATCAAGCGCGAGATGCCGATGCCATAACAGCCCATGATGGGATATTGTTTTTTGGCATCACGATCCATAAACGTGAGGTCGAAATCTTTTCCATATTTTTGGCCGAGATCAAACACGTTCCCGACTTCCGACGCGCGCGCCTTTGACAATGTTCCTTTTTTGCAGCGCGTGCATTTCGCGCCTTCTTTTTCTTTTGCGATTTCTGCGTTCACGCAAAAATCGCACTCGTCGCAGTAAAGAATGTCATCCTCCCCTGCATCGGTGAGAACCATAAATTCGTAGGAAATCTTTTCAGTGAATGAGCCGCCGGAGCCCTCGGTCACCTTTGCCACAAGCCCGAGGCGCTTATATACCTTTAAATATGCGGCCTTTACGCGGGCGTAGAATTTTTCAAAGTCTTCCTGGTTCTCATGGAAGCTGTACATATCTTTCATTAAGAACTCTATTCCCCGCAACAAACCGGATTTTGAACGGAGTTCGTCACGGAATTTCCAGTGAATCTGATAAACCGCCTTCGGCAAATCTTTGTATGTGTTTACGTATTTCAAAACGAGCGGCGTCACCACTTCTTCTTCGCTCTGCCCGAGCGCATATTCTTTTCCGGTGCGGCTTTTCAGTTTGAAGAGGACGTCGATTTTGTCCCAGCCGCCGGTCGTCGTCCAAATGCTTTTCGGATGGAGCTGTGGCATGAGCACCTCCTCGCCGCCAACCGCATCCATTTCCTCGCGCACAACATTTTCGATATTGCGCAGAACCCGCAAGCCGAGGGGCAGGTAGCTATACACCCCCGCCATCAGTTTCGCCACAAAACCTCCCCGCGTAAGAAGCTCGGCGTTTTTGGTAGTTTCGTCTTTGGGAGCGTTCCGCTCGATGCGCGTGAAAAGCGCGGATTGTTTCATCCACTACAGAATATCACCGGGCGCGAGCTTTGGGAAGTTATTTTCTGGCTTCGAGCGCCGTAAGCCGATGGTCGCGGGAAGCCTGATCTTTAACGTCTGCTTTGCGATCAAGTTTGGCGTTGATGACGCGGAGCTCTGATTTCACCGCCACCATATCAACGGTTAAATCTTTGAGTATTTCTTCATGCCGATCGAGCCTTGCTTCCATGCGGTCCATCCTTGATTCCAGGTGGTCAAATCGTTCGTCAATTTTCTTAAACCGATCATCGATGTATTCCGTATATACACCCAAAACCTGAACCATTTCTTCGCGAATGGCCTTGCGCCACTCCTCGAGAATTTCCACCATTTCACTTTTTTCCATGGCGCAATCATACCACAATGGCCATTAAAAAATGATTAAAGAATTACACCGCCGCCAAGCATGGTTCCGTCGGCATCGTAGAAAACGGCGGATTGGCCCGGCGCAACGAATTTTTGGGGTTTTTCGAAGGTGAGTTGGTAATTTTCGCCGACCCGGGTCAGCGTTGCAGACGAAATCGGTTGACGGTAGCGGACGCGAGCGAAAACACTACCAAGAACTGGCTCGTTAATGAAATTCATCTGGGTCAGGCTCATCTTCTTTATAGAGAGGGCTGGATTATCGCTGCCTTCGGCAACCGTCACCGTATTTTCAGCAAGATTCTTTGCAGAAACGTACAGCGGCTTGCGCGCGTGAGCGCCAGCTTTTGGAAATTTGAAATCTACATCGAGATGCCGCTGGCCGATCGTGTAAAACGAGGCGCCGGAATGCTCGCCGATGGTTTCGCCGGCGGTCGTAAGAAGCACACCCGGCCGCTCCGGAATATATTGCTTCAAAAAATCTTCGATCGAAACCATGCCGAGGAAGCAAATTCCCTGCGAATCTTTTTTTTCTGCCGTGGGAAGGCCAGCCCGGCGTGCCGCCGCGCGCACTTCAGATTTTAGGTAATCACCGATCGGGAAAATGCACCGCTCGAGCTGCGGGCGGGTAAGCGTCCACAAAAAATATGATTGATCCTTGGTGCTGTCTTTGGCCACCGCGAGGCGCCCATCCACGAGTCGCACATAGTGGCCCGTCGCTACGAGATCTGCGCCCGACGCAAGCGCCCTTTCCAAAAACAACCCAAACTTGATTTCTTTATTGCACATCACATCCGGATTCGGCGTGATGCCAGCACGATAGCCCTCCACCATATACTCGACGACCCGCTTCTTATATTCCTCTTCAAAATCCCAAACATAGAATGGAATGCCGAAGTGTTCGGCGACGCGGCGCGCGTCTTCCGCATCTTTTTCAGCGCAACCGTCGATGTTGTAGCAACGCATAAAGACGCCCGTGACATCATAGCCGCGGTCCTTCAGAAGCATCGCCGTGACGGAGCTATCTACTCCGCCTGACATCCCCACGAAAACTTTTTTCATCGCGATGATCGACTAGAGCCGCTCCACGTATTCGCCGGTGTCGGTGTTGATGCGGACCATATCGCCTTCGTTCACGAAGAGCGGGGCGTTGATCTTTGCGCCGCCCTCAAGCGTTACCTGCTTTGTGCCGCCTTGCGCCGTGTTGCCGCGGATCGCCGGCGGGGCCTCGATGACCTTGAAATCCATTTTGATCGGAACGTCGATTTTAATAACTTTTTCATTAAAAATTGATGTAGCGACCTCGGTGTTCGGCTTCAAAAACTGGCCGCGTTCGCCAAGCAACTCCGCGCTCAATGAAAAACGGTTCTTCGGATTCCCTTTTTCGTGGAACCAATACTCGCCCCGGTTTACGTAAATAAATGTGGCCGGCTTTTTGCTGATCTCTGCTTCTTCGAACGAATCGCTCGGCTGGAAATTGCGATCAAGAACTTTGCCCGTCATCAGGTTGCGGATGCGCGTCTGCACGACTGCCTTGCGCTGTTGCATGCGCAAAAAATGGGACTCGAGCACCTCGTACGGTGCGCCGTCCATGATGAAAAGGGTCCCCTTCGTAAGATCGGTGTATGCGAGAGCCATGTTAGATAGAGGTGCTTAGTTTATCTAAAATAATGGATAAAACAAAAGACCCGTTTCCGGGTCTTTCGCCAAGTCCAAGCAAAATGCTGGATTGGGATCGCCACCCAGTGTGATCATTCTACCAATTCAAATCGAATTGTCAACCACTTTGGCGGTGGAGGTGCGGGGAATTGCACCCCGTGGACCTTATTCCTGGCCCATCGGCGGGCGGGAATCGCGCACGGGGCGGGTACCGCCTTCCGGCTCTTCGATTTTGAGATTCACGCGAGCGTTATTTTTGACGCCGACGATCCTCAGAAGCGAGCGGATAGCTTTTGCCGTGGCACCTTGACGACCAACCACTTGCCCCATATCCATCGCGTTCACGCGGAGCGAGAGGAGCACCCCCATCTCGTCGACCTTGCGGTCAACTTTCACATCATCCGGATGGTCCACCAGGGACTTTACAAGATATTCAAGAAATTCCTGATCAGCGGTAGATGAGTTCGACATTTCGTTCGGTTATTCGTTTCGACCTTTTGAGAAATCTGGCGGATGCTACGCGGCGGGAGCGGCTTCAGGATTTTCAGCATTCTTGGTGGGTTCGGTCGGCGCAGCAACTGCGGGAGCCGCAGACTCTGCCGGCATAGCGTCCCTTGCTGTTTTCACCTTCATCTTCACCACCATCTTCTTTTCAGAAAGAATTCCCTTTTCAACCAGTAAGTTATGGGCCGTGACCGTAGGCTGTGCGCCGTTCTTTACCCAGTACTGCACGCGGTCGCCCCTGAGGGTCGCGGCTTTCGTAAATGGGTTGTAAGCGCCCAGATCCTCCACCGGCGGCGCGGCCATCTTTGAGCGCTTTTCAGCAACAACGAGCCGATAACTCGGCTGGTGTTTTTTGCCAATGCGCTGCAATTTGATCGCCAACATGGGAAAGATTATATCGCATTCCCAAAATAAAAGCAACCGCGCGCGGCGATTGCTTTTATTATTAAGAATTCATTAAGGGCCGGCCTAGAGCCTAGCCCAAGGACTAGCCGCGGGGTTCGGTCCGCTCCTGAAGACGGTTTACCAA
Organism: uncultured Candidatus Saccharibacteria bacterium; assembly: GCA_964456235.1. Taxonomy (GTDB): domain Bacteria; phylum Patescibacteriota; class Minisyncoccia; order UBA6257; family 2-01-FULL-56-20; genus CAYWDX01. Next base: position 29,118 of record CAYWDX010000001.1, read on the forward strand.
GTGGCCGGCATATTCTTTGCCGCCCAAGCCGAAGGCCAAGCCACCGGCGAGCGCAAGCATCGCAATAAACCCGGTCACGAGGCTTTGGATGATCGCAACCGCAACCTGAAGCTGCGTGAGTGCTGCGAAAACGCCAAAAACTACGATTGACCACCAGGTGAGCGTCCCCAAGAAGTGCGCCGCGTGCAAGCGGGCACTCATCACGGACGCGGTGACGATCCGGCGAATGAAATTCGCAAGAACGACCGCCGCGAGCATGATCAAAACCGCCGCGATCACATTCGGGATGTAGGCGAGCACCGAGTTCAAGAACGCGGAGAGTGCGAACAGGCCCAAACTGTCCGATGCGGCGAGCAAGAACGCAATGACGATGAACCAATAGACCAACCGTCCAAGAAAGTATGATCCGCGGAGGCGGATGCCTGCCCGATCAAAAAACGGCTTGAGGCCGATCTTCGCGAGGAAGGAATCCAACTTCAATCCTTCGAAAACTTTTTCGATGAGCGCGCCCAGCCCGGCCGCAACGATGAGGCCGATGACAAAGACGATGACTGCGCCGATGAGGTTAGGAAGAAAGGCGGCAATCGTCAACCATACGTTCTGGAGAGAAGCCACGACAACATTTGTCCAACTTTGTACAACCATATATAGCAAAAGTTAGGGTGTTTCGACCTTTTCCTTTACCCTTTTATTATATCAAACCGGCTCATCCCATCCCCTGTCCGACTACCGGTGCGTGCTCGTGACATTCGGCGTTGAAGAAACGGTGACTGACGGTGTCCCGAGCGGCTCGGCCACTATTCCGAGCGCGGCATCAATGACCGCTTTGAAATCTTTGTAGCTTCCCGGGTTCGGAATCTGCTTCATATTCACAAAGTAGGTCGGCGTGTGGTCAATGAGCGCGGCGTTTGCGGTCTGCACGTCGGTTTGGATTTTGCTTCCCACTTTTGATGAGACGATGTCGCTATTAAATTTATTGACATCGAGACCGAGGGATGAGGCGTAGGAATCAAATTTTTGCGCGACGACGGAGGCGGGCGGAATATTCGACCAATCACTCTGTTTCGCATAGAGGAGGTCGTGCATCTCCCAGAATTTTCCTTGGAGACCTGCCGCTTCGGCCGCCTGCGCCGAAATTCCAGCATCCGGATGGATTGAGTAGAGCGGGAAATTGCGGAATGAGAATGTGACCCTGCCGTCAAAATCCTTGAGGAGCTGTTGCACGATCGGTTCATATTCTGCGCAAGCCGGGCATTCATAGTCTCCGTATTCGATGAGCGAAACGGTTGCATTCTTGGTCCCTCGCGTCCAGTCAGCCGACGTGATCGGCGGGACGACCGTCGCAACAAAACCGGGCGGTGTCGTCGTCGCCTTCGTGCCCGTGTCGAAGCCGCCGGACATCACGCCGGCAACAATCACGACGATGACCACGAGCGCCACGAACCCCGCAATAAACCAAAGGGTTGTTTTATCCATTGATCCAAATTATACGCCGATTGATATAATAAGAGTAGTTCCCTTGCGAACAAAAGAATGCGAGGAGAAGGGAGTGAGTATGTGGCTAGCAGCAAGAGTTGACGGGTCACCCATGAGGGCGGGGAAATTCGGCGGGGCGATCGGGATCCAGGCGGAGCGATCTTCTTCCGAAGTGCGAATTCGCCAACCCCTCACCGTTCCCTGCAAGGACAACAACCTTGCGGAGTACGCGGCAGTTCTTTCCGCACTCCGACTGGCAACGCGGCCACTCACCGGCTGCACCGCACTTTATATCGGCAGCGATTCCGCCGTGGTCGTGAAAAACCTGAACGGCGCCACCCTCTGCAGAGAGGAAAGCATTCTGCACACGATGAACCAGGCTTGCCTCTTCCTCATCGATCTCTTTCGGAGGCGCGGCGGCACGTTCGTTATTCGGCATATCCCACGGGAAGACAACGTCGTCGCCAACCACCTTGCGCAACTTGGATTCCCTCGCGAGATGTGGCAGCCGATCGGGCATGAGCCGGCCACGCATGATTCGATGGCGCAGTGACCGGCGGCCTTCGGGAAGATCGGGCGGGCAGAGCGATCTGCCCGTTTTTTTGTGGATTAAAAGGAAAGCGCGCATTGCTGCGCGCCTTGTTCGTAATGAATTCTACCGCCGGGTCGCTCTCTGAACCAAATGGACATCGGCCGGGTCGCCGTTGATTCCATCGAGCAACCCGCCGCAATCTCCGCAGGTGGTTCCGGTATCCTCGGCGGCGAGCTCCAGACTGATGAGCTGAATGCGATCCCTCAAGGCCCGTATGAACTGCCGACGAGTCGAACTTGTGTCGCCAGAAAGAAAGCCCTTGATGTCAGTCCTCCACTCCTCCGTTTTTTTCCTTTCCTCCCTGTACTCCTGGTCAATCTCCTCGAAGGCGCTCATGATAGCGCTCCTTTGTTGACGGTTGCCTTGCTCCCCTGACTATGCAGCTGCAAAAGAGATCGGTCAAGGTACTACCGAAAACATAAAGACAACTAAACCGCTGTGGACCTAGGGAGAATCGGACTCCCACCTCCTCTATGCCATAGAGGTGTTCTTCCACTGAACTATAGGCCCAACGAGGCGAATCGCTTCGCCTCTAATAATTTACGCGTGATGCGTGCTGCTCGGCATCCCCGGCTTCTTGCTGAAGACGTAGGTATAGAGGATTTCCAAAATGCCCGCCGTGTTCACAACGAGGAACACGATGAACCATATCTTACTTCCCTCGCGCGCAGATTTCCAGAGCGCAAGGCCCTTCCAGGCAATAGACCAAATGAGGAGAAGTGCCAGCAACACGCCCGCAAACCCGAAAAAGAGTCCGCCGAGAACCGGCGATCCCCAGGAACTATTAAAAGGAGACATTTAAAATCATTTGCAATTTTCCTTTGCGACCTTTCGCATTATCGCTTATAGTATACGGAAAATCATGCGTATGCGCTAGATCGCGCGGCGCGTCCAACTGCGCATGAGTGCGTGAAGCCCTTGTAGCTCAACGGACAGAGCGGATCCGTCCTAAGGATACGATGGGGGTTCAATTCCCTCCGAGGGCACAAATTAGATTATTGTGGGAGCTTGGCGCTCTGGATAATCTGGTCGATGATCGGATCGATCGAAAACGCGCGGCGTTCATTGTCGCATGCGGTTCGTTGCGCAGCGTTATAATCCGCGCAATCCGTAAAGTGAAGGATAAACGTAAACACCACAAACTTTCCGCTTTTTTCCATCGCATAGGAATAACTCGTATAGACGCTTCCCGCCGCCCCGCCGCTTTCGCGCGTCACGCAATATTGGTGGCCGTTGATCGTCTGGACGATGGTCTGGCCACCGAGCCCAAACTGGCTCCCCGCTTCGAGGCATTGAAAGCTTTGGTTCAAGACGGTGACGTGCGGGGGCCAATCAACCGCGTTGATATATTTCGTGGAAAGCGTCTGCGGGTAGGTGAATGTGACTCTGGAAGAAGGATCGGTCGTCGTTACTTTTGTGGTTGCTCCCGATGCTGTTCCCGACGTTGCTCCCGGCGGGCACGCGGCAAATTCGCAATTCGGTCCCGTGCGACCAACGTAGGATCCGTCGGGACAAAGCTTTGCGTACTGCGGGCAAGCGACGTTCCCGCCTCCCGGTGATTGAACGCCCGGCAGCTGAAAACCCGGCGAGTTCATCTGATTGACCGGATGCGGGGAAAAAATGTAGATGATTCCTCCGACAATCACGACGGCTACTCCGACCAAAATCAACTTTGTGTTGTGCGGCATACTTTAACTATACCATCTTGCCTTGGCGGAGGGGGTGGGATTCGAACCCACGAGCCCTTGCGGGCGCCGCATTTCAAGTGCGGTGGAATAAACCTCTATCCGACCCCTCCGTGATCGTTTCTAACAGAAAAAATCTTCTTTGAAAAGTGTGGACTCAGCGAGAATCGGACTCGCGTCTCCGCAATGCGAATGCGGCGTATTACCACTATACTATGAGCCCCTATCGGAAAGATACTATCACTCGGTCGGCCGATTTTCAACCGATTAGGCCGCAGGCTTGGGTGCTGGTTCCAGCTTCAACGAAACGATTTTTGATGAACCGTCGTCGCCGAGCGTGACGCCATAGAGGATGTCCGCAGTCTCCATCGTCGCACGATTGTGCGTGACGACAATGAACTGTGTCTTTTTGGAAAATTCTTTGAGCATCTCGCCAAACCGGCGCGCGTTGCGCTCGTCGAGAGGCGCGTCAATCTCATCGAGGACGAGGAATGGCGGCGGGCTCACGGATACCATCGCGAAAAGCGCGGCGATGCCCACCAAGCTGCGCTCGCCGCCGGAGAGCATGTCGAGTGTCGTGACTTTCTTGCGCGGCAGACGGACGTCGATTTCAACGCCGGGTTCCCGCTCGATCACTTCTTCTATTGTTTCGTCTTTCGCGCCGGTCGCGCCATCGCCGCCCGCCCCCGCCCCCTCATCGAGCTCATCTTTTTTCTTGGGTGCGCGAGGCTTTTCGAGCGTAAGCTTTGCGAGGCCGCCGCCAAACATGAGTGCAAAGAATTTTGCGAATTCCTCGTTGATGCGCGAAAGTGATTTTGCAAACTCCGTTTTGATTTTCTCTGAAAGGTCTTGCATCAAACGCGTGAGGTCGGCCACCGCCTTCTCAAGATCTTCCGATTCTTTCACGAGGAACCCATAGCGCTCTTCCGTGTCACGCGCCTCTTTCATGAGCGCTTGGTCAACATCGCCAATCGCGGCGAGCTCGCCGCGCAAACGGAAAATGCGGCGCTCCATTTCGGCGAGGTCGCTTTCGCTCATGTGGTGAGCGTGTTTGCGTAAGCCGGACGCCTCGTGTTCGCCGCGCCCGCCGGACCCACCCGCGTGTTCAAATTCCTCCGCCCGCCTCCCTGCCTGCGCGATTTGATGCAACACTTCCTCGCGGCGCAGCTCGACGCGCTCTTTTTCGAGCAGGTGCTCGCGGTTTCGATTCTCCCACGCCGCGATGTGATCCTTCGCGCGCTGCACGTGGGCGACGGCCGCTTTGAACTGCGCATAAAATCCTTCTTGGCATTGTTCAAGGGCGCGCTCTTTTTCGCGAAGTTCGATGATTTGCTTTTCGAGCGCAGAAAGATCATCTCCTAATTTTTCAAATTGTGATTTTAGTTGCGCGGTGATCGGGTTGGGTATCGTCGGCGCTGCGGTTGCATGTCCACTTGCCGGCTTCGCAACTTCCCTGCTCGCCTCTCTACTCGCCGCCTGCTCCGCGCCCTCGGCTTCTGCCAGTGCGTCTTTAATTTCTTCCAGAATATTCTCGACGGTTGCGTGGAGCTCGAGCATTTCTTCTTCCAGTGCGCGCTCGAGTTCGTCCTTGACCATTTTGATCACGCTTACCAGGCGATCGACGGATGGACCGCGCGAAAATACGCCAGCGCCAGCGACACTGCTGCTAGCGCTTAAGCCAACCGCAGATGCGCCCATCGCGGTGCTTTTTGCCTGGGCTTGTGCCAGTTCGAGCTGTGCCTCAAGTCGGCCGACGTCTTTTTGAAGCGTGTTGCGGCGGTCGCCGAGTTTTTGAATTTCGCTCCGGACGGCTGCTAGATTTTTCTTTTCTTCTGGCTGGCTCGCTTCGATCTCGGTCTGGCGTTTTTCCGCCGCCCGGCGCTCCGCATCCAAACCGTCAAACTCTTTGCGGCTCGTAGCGATTTTTTCTTCGATTGCTGCGCGGCGCGCGGCAAGCTCGCCGAGCTGTGAACCAAAAAAGGTGCTTTCAAGTCCTCGTAATTCTTCTTCAAGCGCGCCGCGCTTCTCCCATCGGCTCGTCTGGCGCTTCAACGAACGCAGGTGCGGCAAAATTTCTTCGACGAGCGCGCGGGTTTTATCGAGATTGATGCGGCTGTTTTTGAGGCGCCGCTCGGCGTCAGATTTTTTGAGCTGATACTCGCGCAAGCCGAGCAGTTCCTCGATCATTTCGCGCCGCTCGTGCGGCGTTGAACGGATGAAAAGATCGCTGTCGCCCTGGCCGATGATGATGAGGCCGCGCGAGCCCATCCGCGCCTTCGCAAAAAAATCGATAAGATCGCGCAGAAGGACTTCGGACTTATTAAGAAAATATTTACTGTCGCCGCTCCGCGACACCTGCCGCGTAATCACCACCTCCTCAAAATCCACCGGGAAAAACTTGTTCCGATTTTCAAAATGGAGGCTGGCATTCGCCATCCCCACGCGGGCTCGTTTCTGCGTGCCGGCGAAAATCAAATCTTCCACTCGCCCGCCCCTCAAATTTTTCGCCTCGCGCTCGCCGAGGAGCCAGCGCAACGCATCAACGATGTTCGATTTGCCGGAACCGTTCGGGCCCACCACCGCGACGATGCCCGCCGGGAATTCCAAAACCGTTTTCCCCGCAAATGATTTGAACCCGTTCAACTCCAGCCGCTTCAGAAAGTGGGACATGGCGCACGATTATTTTTTACCCGAGGCTCCCGAACCAGCCGAACCGCCCTGCCCGCTGCTTTTCGCCAGGGCATTTTTTGCCGCCACGAGTTCTGCTTCCTGCTTTGACGCGCCCTCGCCTTCCGCGATCAATTTGCCTTGAAAATAAACGCCCATCGTGAACACACGCTTATGCGCCGGCCCCTCTTCCGAAAGCATCTTATAGGTAGGCGTTAATTTCATTTTTTCCTGCACAAATTCCTGAAGTTCGCTCTTCGCGTCCTTGTAGCTGCGCGTGGTCATGACCTCGTCGAGATTCGACATCACGTTTTTCTTCACGAACGGGCGCACCTTTTCCATCCCCTGGTCAAGATACATTCCGCCGATCACCGCTTCGATGGCGTTCGCCAAAATGACTTCGCGTGCCTTGCCCAAATCCTTGCGCTCGCCGCGGGACATCAACATGAAATCTTGCAATCCTAATTTTTCCGCGACCCGCGCGAGAATTTGATAATTGACGAGCGCGGCGCGCAGCACGGTCAGCTTCCCTTCGGGAAATTTTGGGAATTTTAAAAAAAGCTCCTCGGTCACGATGAGTTCCAGCACGGCGTCTCCCAGATATTCAAGGCGCTCATTGTGCGGGACGCGCGCCGACGGCAGTTCATTCAAATAGGATCGGTGCGTGAGCGCTTCGGTCAGTAAATCTTCATCCTTAAATTTGAAGCCGAGCTTTTTTTCGAGTTTTGCGGGGTCCATGCGCGTTGTTTAATTCATTGAGTTCGTCGATGGCTTGGTCGCTGATTTTTCTGTCACCGATTTTCCCGTGCTTGATTTCCGCTCGCCCATCTCCCGGTAGATCGTGCCGAGGACGCCATTCACAAAACGCGCCGCATTCGGGCCGCCATAATTTTTTGCAAGTTCAATCGCTTCGTTGATCGCCACTTTCGGCGGAACTTCATCGGGGTCGGCATACAGCAATTCGTAGAGGCCGACGCGCAAAATGTTGCGGTCGATGATCGCGATTTTGTCGAGAGGCCACTCGGGGGCGGCTTTTACGATTATATTGTCGATCGCCTTCAGGTGCTCGGCGACGCCCTTCATGATCTTCCAGGCAAATTCCGGCTCGTCGATGCCGGGCGCAAATTCATTGAGATTCCGTTCCAAAATGGCGGTGATGTCTTTCTTTCGGCCATAAAAATCCCATTCGTAAAGCGACTGGAGAATGACCGTTCGGATCAAGTGTCGTGTTGCCATTGGATTGAGGAAGAACTGCTGCCTACCTGCTGCCGCGCGCGAACCCTATTTCTTTCCGCATTGGGGGCAAGCGCGATGCGCGAGTTTCGGCGCGCCGCAATGCTTGCAAACGAAAAGGCGCTGCTTTTTCATGGCGAGATGCGACCGGCGCCGGCCCACTTTCCCCTTTGAATGATGTTTTACTGGTACGCCTCCCATATGGGTTCATCATAAAAAATTTATCAAGAAAGGTCAACCGATGCGCGGGGCTCGGGCCATGTTTTGCGATCGCCGCTCGGTGCAATTTTGTGCCGTATCCTTTGTGGATTTCGAATCCAAATTTTGGATATTTTTTCGCGAGCCGTTGCATAAACCGATCACGATGAACTTTGGCGATGATTGAGGCTACTTTTACCGCATTAATCTTTTCGTCACCCTTCACGATAGTTTTCGCGTTTGGAAAACCTATATTTTTGTGATTGCCAAGAAATAATCCTCCATCGAGGAAAACTTTGGTTTTACGCTTCAACCCGGCCGATTTTTCCAGCCGGGCGAACGCCCGTGCCGCAGCCAGATTTGCCGCGTTTGAGATATTGTGCCGCTCGATCTGGCGCGGATAAACGCGCGCGATCGCACAGATTACTTTCGGCGCGGGCGCCGCATTGCCCTCAATGCCGCCGCGCGCGTCACCGCCCGCGCCGCCATGATTAAGAAAAAATGAAAGCCACGCCTCGCGCTGCGCCGCGCTCAATTTTTTAGAATCTTTTAATAATCCAAGTTTGTGATTTTTGAACGACGCTTTTGCCGGAAGGAGCGCTGCCGCGACGACGACGGGTCCCGCGAGCGCGCCGCGACCGACTTCATCGATGCCAACGATCCATTTCATGTTGCGAGCGTTCACTAAAAAATTATTTCACGAATTTGATCAAAAGAAAAAGGCCCGCAGCGACCCGGGTAGGGTTGAGCACTGCGAGCCTTTTATTGGAAGCACCCTTTGCTCCCAATCCATTAGAAGAGATTCTTGAAAGTGCTTCGGACACGCTTGAAACCCTGCACCGCATCGATGGTCGGTCCGCCTGCCACGTAGATGCCGTTTGCCGTGGTTGCGGCGAGGCCGTCACCGAAATTTCTGCCGGCGCGAATGCAGAACGTTGGCAGAATCCCCGGACGTGGCGCAAATTCCACTTGCACGCCGGGGGTGAACAGTAGCCCGCTGCTCGAATCGGTGTAGCCGCCCGGGAAAGGTCCGCCGTAGTGCGCGTTCACGTGGCTTCGCGTGTAAGCGAACTGTGCGAAGGCGCCGGCGCGAAGCGAGTGATGGACCGCGGGTGCCCGCACGATAAAGCCGCCGCCGCCAGACCAGTCGTACTCATTCGCCGTCACCTTCCCAACATCAGGATCATCCGTCGTGTAACCATGGACTGCCGACCGGCCGCCGATGAGGTACACGCCGAAGCTCTGCAGCGGGTTCAGTTCAAGGATACCGCTGCCACCGATGGCCACGCCATTCCGGCCGCCGAGAAAGCCGGCTCGCATGAACGGGATCGCGGTGCTGCTTGGTGGAGTGGTCGTCTGCGCGATCGCAGAAAGGGATGCGAGAACTGCGAAGGTTGCGAGAATCAAACAGCGCACAAACCGGATGGGCCGCATAGCTGCTCTCCTCACAGATTAGCGTTCCGATCTTCTAGAACTAAATTCTAGTATGCTATAAACCGCCCAAATTGCCAATACTATTCACCGATGCCTGGATGGCCGATTGGATCCAAACGATGGCGAGCCAAAAAGTGATAATGGTGGATGCAATGAGGAGCGTGACGGCGATCATGCCGATTTGCTTGGCTTGCGGATCATTTGAACGGATGTATTTCACGCCGGGCCAGCGGGTGATCCCGAGATAAACGATCATTGGCAGGATAATGCTCAATGCGTAGATCCACGCCTGCGTTCCCGCGGACGTTGAGAGCGGTTCTTCGCGCAGATTTTTCCCGCAGTTTGGGCAAAAATAAAATTCTGATTGAACGGGCGCGTGGCACACCGGGCAGGCGGGCAAATTATTTTCCGGCATTGGGAACCTTAAACCATTTATTGGCGGTGAGGTGCCAGCTCGACGGATCGGCCGACTGCAATTCGTCCCAAAACTTTTTTGCGGATTCGGTATACAATTTTTCGTCGCGGACTTTGCGGCGCGTGCCCACCCACTTTGCTGGCAGGCCCGATCCCCGCTCCGCGAGCTCTTTCAGTTCCAAATCGACATCTAAATTATCGGCGTCTTTCACGATTTTGGCTTCAATCGTTTTGCGGTCTTCAAATTCCTGTAAAATCTCGGAGCGCAGGTCGTCGAGTATCGTTCCCGCAAAAAGATCTTTCGCCGCCCGCGCTTCGTCCGAGGTAACGTACACCTTTTGCATATAACTATGATCTGATACGCGCGTTTCCGCGAGATCGTGCACGAGGGCCATCTTAATAATTTTTTCTTCGTTCGTTACGCTTTCCTTGCGCGCGAGCACGAGGGCAAGAAACGCCACGCGGAAGCTGTGCTCCGGATCGCTCGCACACTCCATGGCAAGGTGCTGCTTCCAGCCCCGTTCCATGTTGCGGAGCGTGCCAATCTCAAAAAGAAACTCAATATCCCGTTCGTACATGGGATCAGTATAGCAAAAGAATTATCGTGCCCCCGTGAGGATTCGAACCTGGGACCATCTCCTTACGATTGGGAGCGAGGCGAAAATAAATGCCTCTTGGTGCCTCCTGCAGGGATCGAACCTGCGACCATCTCCTTAAAAGGGAGCTGCTCTACCAACTGAGCTAAGGAGGCTTCGCGGATTATTGTACGGAAAAATCACCGAAGATTCAAGCGTGCACGGCAAAGTTTAATCAGTTTTTAATGTCTGGTGAGTATACTGCGTCCATGGACCGCCCTAAAAATTATGCGGCTGTTTTTGTGATCCTTCTCCTTGGCACTTACCTCTATTATTTGCAATATCACGATAGCGGCGGCTTGGTCATGAATGAAAATTCGCAAGTGCTTGCACTACTCGCAGCTGCCGCAAAAAATTTGGTGATTACGCGGCGGACGCAAACGCGATCGTGTGGGATCAACGGCCCGCTCCCGGATCCACAATGCACGCCCGGTGCAATTTTTCCGAACGCGATCCCTCAAAAAATTTGCCAGTCCGGATATTCAAAAAGCGTACGGAGCGTTTCGGCAAAAACTAAAAAACTTGTGTATGCGGAGTATGGCATCACCTACCCGCAACCGACGGGTGGTTATGAAGCTGACCACCTGATCCCCCTCGAACTCGGGGGCAGCAACGACATCGCAAATCTTTTTCCAGAGGCGGCGAAACCGGCGCCAGGATTTCACGAGAAGGATTTGGTCGAAAATTATCTGCACGATGAAGTGTGCGCCGGGAAGATAAATCTCAGCGCGGCACAAAAACAAATCGCGCATGACTGGCTTGCCGTTTACAACCTCCTCACGCCCGATGAAATCGCAGCGCTCAAAGCGCAAAAGGCGAGGTGGGGCGATTAGCTTGGCGAAGCCGATGACGCAGATTAGTGCTTTTCAAATACCGCGAGTCCCTTCCTCTTTTTATATCCGCACCTTGCCGCAAAGCCGAAATTTCTGGGCGCGGTTTCAAAATAGATTGCCGTTCCCCTTACGAGCGATTCAATTTCCCGCATCATGGCGAAGCCCACGCCCGCCCGTTGGTATTCGGGTGCCACGATCATATCGAGAATCTTTGTATCGATCGCATGATCGGTGAGGGCACGCGCGATGCCGATCAGTTCGCCCGCGCCATTTCGCGCCGAGACCACGATGTCGCAATTCGCAAGCGATTTTTTCATTCGCGCGGCGGAATATTTTTTAGCGGTTCCCCATCCGAGCTCGATATACAAGTCGGCGGCTTCACTGGGAGAAACCGATTTACGGTTGGCGGAGATAAAAAATGGATCGGTGATGTTTTTGGAAACGGGCATGCGCCCATTATACCGGCTATTCGCTTTCGCCTGCCAATTCTTCCAAAATCTTCTTCGCCCGTGCGCCCAATTTTTTTGGCGTTTTGACGATAAAATCAACGTAGAGCTCGCCACGGCCGTTCGTTCCAAAATTCGGCATCCCCTCGTTCGGAATGCGGAGGTTTCCTTTCAAATTGAATCCGGCCGGAATTTCGACAGAAATTTTTCCGCCCGAGATGGTCGGCACTTCTAATTTTCTGCCGAGCAAGAGGTCGATGAGTTTCACTTCGCGCGTCACAATAAGATTGCTGCCTTCGCGCAGGAATGTTTGATGCGGTTTGATCGAAACCCGCAGATAAAGATCGCCCGCCGCCGTGCCGCGCTCGCCCGCCTCGCCCATGCCCTTGATTTTGATGAGCTGGCCGTCGGCAATGCCGGGCAGAATGTCGACTTTCACATCCCGGTTTGCATCCACGCGTCCCACGCCCCTGCACGTTCCACAAGCTTTCTTCGGAATCTCGCCGGCGCCATGGCATTTTTCGCACGCCTTCACCTGGGCAAAATTCCCGAAAAAGGTGCGCTTCTGTTCGCGGACTTCGCCCCGGCCGTCGCACGTCCCACATTTTTCAAAACCACTTCCCGCCTCCGCGCCCTTCCCGCCGCATTTTTCACAGGCGACGAGCGTGCGCAAGCGGAATGTTTTCGTGACGCCGCGGAATGCTTCTTCTAACGTAATTTCTTCGCGCAATTCTAAATCGGCGCCGCGTTCATACGTTTTGCGCCGCGGGCGCATGCCGATGCCTTCGAAAAATGATTCGAAAACGTCGCCGAGGTCACCCATGTCGCCGAAACCCTGCGACGGATCGAAACCAAAACCCTCAAAGCCGGCACCATTGCCGAACCCGCCGAATCCTCCAAAGCCATTGGAACCGGACTCGGCGTTTCCGAAACGGTCATAGTGGGTGCGCCGCGCCTTATCCGAAAGGACTTGGTACGCCTCGTTAATTTCCTTGAACTTCGCCTCATTCCCGCCCGGTTTATCCGGGTGGTATTGGTGCGCGAGCTTTCGATAGGCCTTCTTTATTTCGTCGTCCGTGGCCGATTTGGTTACGCCGAGTATGTGGTAATAATCTTTTGCCATCGTGGTATATAGTACACCGCTAAGATTAAAAAACAATTAATGCCGACTTGACATCATGAAGAACGGCCGCGGGCGGCCTAATACTGCACCGTCTCTTTCGTCTGCGGCACGCCTTCAATGCGCATAAAGCCGGTCGCGAGCAATCCTTCGTAGACGAGGAGCAACAGTAACTGCACGAAGAACACGAACAAGTATCCAACGAAACGGAACACGAGGAAGAGCACGACGACCCAAATGACCACAAACTGGTTTGGAAATTTGTCTTGCCATCCCGCAAGCGTCGCCACGATATAGTCGTAAGCGATGTCGCTCATCGGCGTCGTCGGCGAGGGCGCAACGCCGGTTGATTCCTTCACGCTGGCCGAAAATTGCGCGACCGCCTGGTTGAGCGCCTGATCCTGTGCCGAGGCCGGCAACGCTGCGAACGATGGGTTGTTTTCAAATTCCGCTCTCGCAAATCCCTTCGCGAAATCCCCAAACGTGCCGTTCAGCGTGAGGTTGGGATAGGCGTTGTCGAAAACATTCGCAGACCAAGCGAACAACGTTCGGAAGCTGGAGCGCGGGATGAAGATTCCTTTTCCCTGGGCCTGGGGCGCATAGACGATCAAGAAAAATAAAATGGCGCCGCTGGCGATTTTTCCAATGGCCCCGCGCGTTGCTTTGAAGAAATGGATTTCCACTTCGTTCTGCACTTCAAACCGCCCCTCGAGATATCCCCATAACAGCAACGCAACAAGGATTCCGCCCACGACGAGCACCACCGGGATCGCATCATAAAATGCGAACGCGATCACCATCGCAACGCTCTCGCCGACGATGATCCCGGTGCGTCGCCAGACACTTTTTTCGAGGAACATCTGGAGGCCCGAGGTAAGCGAGAAAATAACGAGGCCGATGAGGATGTACCACGGCGACGCACCGACCGTCAGGTAGCGGAAGTAGGAGTAGCCAAAGAAAAGGGCTGCGGCGACGCCGAGGCAATCCAAGACGAGGGCGCGCCAGAAGCCCGGCGGCTCGCTCGAAAGTTCTGCTTTCGTGAGATTAACTAGATTTTGGCCCTGGGGCTGCTGGTTCGTCAGGGCTGCCGGGTTCAGTTCCGCCATTCCCTTTATTATAGAACGCCTGGCCGATTTTTTGAATCTCCGCGGAGAGGGCGCTCGTTGCATCCTGGATCGCGGCGAGATCCTCCCCGTCTTTCGCCTTTTTGAGAGCTTCCAATTTTTCCGTCACGGTCGTTTTTACATCAGCCGGAACCTTGTCTCCCCCATCCTTCAACGCCTTTTCGCTCGTGTAGATGAGCGACTCCGCCTGGTTACGCGCTTCAATCACCTCCTTGTGCTTCGCGTCTTCGGCCGCGTGCTCGGCTGCATCTTTTTTCATTTTTTCAATGTCTGCTTTCGAAAGATTGGTGGAGGCCTCGATCTTCACCGATTGCGTTTTGCCCGTACCTTTATCTTTTGCGGATACATTCAGGATGCCGTTCGCATCAATATCAAAACTCACTTCCACCTGCGGCATGCCGCGCGGGGCCGGCGGAATTCCATCGAGAATGAAATTTGCGAGCGTCTTATTATCTTTTGCCATCGGCCGTTCGCCTTGGAGCACATGGACCTCGACCGAGGTCTGGTTGTCGGCTGCCGTGCTGAAAACCTGCGTCTTCGCCGTCGGCACGGTCGTGTTCTTTTGGATCATGGGCGTCGCGACGCCGCCGAGCGTCTCAATGCTCAAGGTGAGCGGCGTCACATCGAGGAGCAGAATATCTTTCACGTCTCCCTGTAAAATTCCTGCCTGCACTGCGGCGCCAACCGCGACCACCTCATCCGGGTTGATGCCCTGATGCGGATCTTTCCCGAAAAGTTTTTTCACCGCTTCCTGCATCGCCGGCATGCGCGTTTGGCCGCCGACCAAAATGACTTCGTTGATTTCGGAGAGCTGGAACCCAGCGCCTTTCGGTGCGGTCGCAGTCACTGTTTCTTTCGTGAGCGCGATCGAGCGCTCGATGTATTCCCCGACGAGCGACTCGAGTTTTGCGCGCGTGATTTTCATGACGAAATGTTTTGGCCCGTCGGTGCCAGAGGTGATATAGGGCAAATTCACTTCGGTTTCCATCGCCGTTGAAAGTTCGTGCTTGGCTTTTTCTGCGGCTTCCTTCAAGCGCTGGAGCGCAAGCGGATCTTTCGAAACATCAACACCCTCTTGCTTTTTGTATTCCTCAACAAGATACTGCTGGATCTTTTTGTCGAAGTCGTCGCCGCCGAGGTGCGTGTCGCCGCCCGTCGCCTTCGCTTCAACCGTGTCATCGCCCACCTCGAGTACCGAGATGTCGAAGGTTCCGCCACCGAAGTCGTAGACGACAATTTTTTCACTTTTTTGCTTATTGAGGCCGTAGGCAAGCGCGGCCGCCGTCGGTTCGTTGATAATGCGCCGCACCTTGAGACCCGCGATCTCGCCCGCATTTTTCGTCGCCTGGCGCTGCGAGTCGTCGAAATATGCCGGCACCGTGATCACCGCCTCTTCCACTTTTTCGCCGAGCTTCGCCTCGGCGTCCGCCTTCAACTTGCCAAGAATAAATGCAGAAATCTCTTCGGGCGAATACCACCGGTCGCCCATTTTGACTTCGACGCCGCCCGCCGCGTTCGCTTGAATATCATAAGGAAGCCACGCCTTGTCACGCGCCACCTCCTCGTCGGTAAACTTGCGGCCGATAAGGCGCTTCACTGAAAAGATGGTGTTTTTTGGATTCGTGACCGACTGGCGCTTCGCGAGCAATCCCACCAAGCGCTCGCCATTCTTTGAGATCGCCGCAATCGAAGGCGTCGTGCGATTGCCCTCCGTGTTTTCCAAGATGCGCGGTTCGCCGCCTTCGGTGACCGCAACCGCCGAGTTTGTCGTACCCAAGTCAATCCCTAAAATTTTTGCCATGTTTTAATAAATTTTTAATGTTTATTTTTGCTTACTCACGATAACCCGCGCCGCCCGCAATACTTTTTCGTGGAGTTTGTATCCTGGCTCCACCACTTCCACGATTGATCCAGGCGGGGCCGATGCTGATTCCACTTCGGTGAGCGCTTCGGCGGTATTCGGGTCAAACGGATCGCCTGGCTTCATGTCTATTTTTTGCAGCCCTCGCTTTTTCAAAATATCTTCGATCTGCGTGCGGATGAGATACACCCCCTTCTCCACCGGCCCCGCTTTTTCGAGCGATCGAAGGCCGAGGTCAAAATTGTCGAGTACGGTGATTAAATCTTTAATGAGATCTTCGCTCCCGAACCGCGCGACTTCTTGCAAGTGTTCATATTCCTCTTTCCGATAGTTGATAAAGTCGGCTTTCGCGCGCTGCCAGCCAGCCAAGTATTCGTCGCGCTGCTTCTCGGCGGCGGCGAGTTGCGACTCTTCTTCTTTTTTTATCTCATCGGGCATATTTTTTTTCTTTAATAAATCTTTAATTAAAAATTCCTAAAGATCCTGATGACCTTTTTATAGTCCATCCTCTTCGGGCCGATTGCGAAAATCGAAATGGTCCCATCGCCAAAATCAAAATTGCCGCCGACAACCGCAAGATGCTCGCTGCGCGTCACCGGGCTTTTGCGGCCGATGAACACCTTGAGGCCCTCGCCCACCTTGCCCGCAACGCGCGGGATCCGCTCATCCATATCCTCAAAGTCCCGGATCACCGACTGAAGCTCGTCACGATTCTGCCATTCGAGGCGTTCAACGAGCGCTTCGAGACCGGCCTTGTAAACCGTTTCCTGCGTGAGATCGGCCGCAACGCCAAGAAGGCCGAGCTCGCGGGAAATTCGAGCGGAAAGTTCTGCCCATGCATGTTCCTCGAGAAGTTCGCGGAGCGTTGATTCGCGAGGCGCGGGGCGCGCGTTTTCGTGCGCGAGTGCGGTCTGCATCAAGCGGTCCGCTAAAAATTCATAGCCAGCGTCGGTGGGAATGCGGCCCGCCGAGTGGTGGGGCTGCATGAGGTAATCCGCATCTTCCAGCGCGTCGAGCTCGAGGCGGATCATCGCCGGCTTGATGCCAAAATCGAAATTATCAAAAAGCCATCCCGAGCTGATCGGTTCGCCGGTCGTGATAAAGCCCTGGATTGCTGCTTCTAAAATTTGCGCGGTGCGGTCGGTCATAATGCGAGCGTCATTAAAATTTCCTTAAAATTATAGGCAGGTTAGCAATCCTGTCAAGCGATTGCCAACCAATAATTTTCGGCGCGTCCGGGCGTGCTCGATATGGTAAGATGAATTTAATGATTACGAAAGAGAACAGTAAGGTCCGCTGGATTGACATCGAAAAGCCGGGCGTGAAAGATCTTGCGCAAATCAAAAAACAATTGCGCCTCCACCCCGTCATCGTCGACGAGCTCAAGGGGCCTTCGGCGCGGGCGTATGTGGACGCGAACGGTAAATATCTCTTCTTTATTTATTATTTCCCCCTCTACGACCTTACGGACGGCGCTTCGGCGCGGACTGAAATCGATTTTGTCGTAACGAAGGATACCGTCGTGACGGTCCACTATGAATCGATCGCGAAGGTGATGGATGGGTTCATGGTGACCAGCCAAAAAAATTCGCTCGAGCTCATGCACGCCCTCCTTGAGCAGCTCATTCAATTTGAAGAGCGTGAGTTGCGCCATATCCGTGAAAAAGCAGAAGAAGTCGGCCGGCAAATTTTCAGGGACAAGGAGCGCGAGGTATTGGAGCGGCTCACCTATCTCAAGCGCGACATTTCAGAACATCGCATCATTATCGGGCTCCAGCGGCCGATCCTCGAATCGCTTCGATCATACGGCCAGAAATTTTGGAGCGGCGACGCGGATGTTTACTTGAATGACCTGATCGGTGACCACCTCCGCGTTACGAATCAGCTCGAAGATTACCGCAGCGCCGTTTCCGATTTTGAAGACACGAATAACCAACTCATGAACCTGAAGGTGAACACGGTGATGAAAACGTTCACCCTGCTTTCTTTCCTCACCTTTCCCTTCATGCTCCTTGCGACGCTCTTCGGCATGAATACCAAAGACACGCCGCTCGTAAATTCCCCGCATGGCTTTTGGATCATCCTCGGCGCGATGGTCGTCGGCATGGTTATGCTCGTCACCTATTTTCGCGTGAAGAAGTGGTTTTGACTCCGGCACGACGGGCTCTGTCAAGTCAGTTTTAATAATTTTTTAATAGGGGCGGGCGTGATATAGTGAGCGTATGCAAGGCAAGATCCGGCTCTACAACACGCTCTCGCGCGAAAAAGATCCGCTCCCCGACCAGAAAAAATTCCACGTCTTCGTGTGCGGCCCGACGGTCTACGATTATGCCCACATCGGCCACGCGCGCACGTATCTTTTTTTTGATTTTTTTGTGAAATATTTGCGCGCCCAGGGGCTTGATGTGCATTATCTCCAAAACATCACCGACATCGATGACAAAATAATCAAGCGTGCGGCAGAGGAAGGCAAAAAACCAGAGGAGGTCGCCCGCACCTTCACCGATGCTTACCTTGCCGACATGCGGGCGCTCGGCGTCGATGCCGTAACTGAATATGCACCGGCGACCAAATTCGTTACCCAGATCATCGCCCAGGTGGAACGGCTCATTGAAAAAGGATTTGCCTATAAAATCGAGGGTGATGGCTGGTATTTTGATGTTGCGAAAGATCCCGACTATGGGAAATTGAGCGGGCGCACGGCCGCACAGGCGGAAGATTCTGTTTCCCGCATTGATGACGCCTCCGCAAAGCGCGGCAAAGCGGATTTTTGCTTGTGGAAATTTTCGAAACCTGGCGAACCGGCTTGGAGCGCGCCGTCGCTTGGCCGCGGCCGCCCCGGATGGCACATTGAAGACACCGCGATCACCGAATTTTATTTTGGTCCGCAATATGAAATCCACGGCGGCGGCGTTGACATCAAATTCCCCCACCACGAAGCGGAGATCGCGCAGCAGGAATCCGCATCGGGCAAAAAACCATTCGTGCAAATCTGGATGCATGTCGGATCACTGCTGGTCGAAGGCAAGAAAATGTCGAAGAGTTTAGGAAACTTCATCACGATTCGCGATTTTTTGAAAAACCATTCAGCGGAAGTGCTGCGCTGGATCACGCTCACCCACCAATATCGTTCGCCGATGGATTATTCTGATGCGCTCGTCGCACAAGCGGAAAAATCCATGGACCTCATAAAAGAATTCCGCGCGAAGATTGCGTTTGCAAAACACGGCGCGGGAGAGATGGGCTCCTCGCACGAAACCGTGTCCCACGAAATAAAAACGGCACACCAGGAATGCATGAATCATCTTGCCGACGACCTGAACACGCCGGCGGCGCTTGCGACCATATTCACCACCATTGCCCGCTTCCAAGACCAGATCTGGCAGCTCGGCCGCCCCGACATTCACGCCATCGAACAATATCTCGACGGAGCGCTCGGCCTCCTGCAACTTTCATTAAAAATAAATGAAATTCCGGGAAAGGCCGTGAAACTGGCTCACGAACGGGAAGAATCCCGAACTAATAAACAGTTTGCCCACGCGGACGCCTTGCGCAGCGAAATCAATGCCTTAGGATATGAAATTGAGGACACCCCTCGGGGACCCTTCCTATGGCCGCGACCAAAAAATCACAATTAAAAATCCCCCCGCAGAATCTTGAAGCCGAATCGGCGGTGCTCGGGAGCATCCTGATCGACAAGAATGCGATCTTTCGGGTGGCGGACCAGCTCGTGGCCGATGATTTTTATTCGCCGGCGCACGGAAAAATTTACGAGGCGATCCTCGCGCTCTACGAGAAACGCCAGCCGATCGACGTCTTGAGCTTGACCAACTACCTAAAGGAGCGTGACTTGCTCACGGGCGTGGGAGGCTCCGGGTACCTTGCTGAACTCACGAACCAGGTGACGACGGCGTCGCATGTGCAGCACTACGCGGGCATCGTGAAAGACAAAAAAGTGCTGCGCGATCTGATTCGGGCGGGTGCGGAAATTACCGAAGATGCTTTTGGCGCGACGGATGAGCTCGAAGACTTGATGGACAACATCGAGCAAAAGATCCTTTCGATTTCGCAAAAATCCATTCCGCAAAACTTTTTCCCGGTAAAAGATGAATTGCAAAATGCGTACGAGCGCATGGCCAAGCTCCACGACGGCGGCGAAAAACTCCGCGGCATCCCGACCGGCTTCGGCGCCCTCGACAACAAACTTTCCGGATTGCAAAAATCCGACCTCATCATTTTGGGCGCGCGGCCCTCATCCGGGAAAACGGCGTTCGGCCTCGATATCGCGCGCAACGCCGCGTTGGGCGGACACACGGTTGGCATCTTTTCGCTTGAAATGTCGCGCGAGCAAGTCATCGACCGCGTCATCGCCGCGCAATCGCACGTCCCCTTGTGGAACATCCTCACCGGGCGCATCAAGGGCGACCACGAATTCGGCATGATTCAACACGCGCTCGACGAGCTTTCAAAAACAAAATTGTTTATTGATGACACGCCGTCGCTGAACATCATGCAGATGCGTTCGATGGCGCGACGCCTGCAAGTGGAACACGGCCTCGATCTTTTGATCGTCGATTATTTACAGCTCATCCGACCTCGCACGAATTCTGACAGCATGGTACAGCAGGTCACCGAAATTTCGCGGAGCTTGAAAGCGCTTGCGCGCGAATTGAAGGTGCCGGTGCTCGCGATCTCGCAGCTCTCGCGCGGCGTTGAGCAGCGCGATCACAAAGTGCCGCGACTCTCCGACCTCCGCGACTCCGGATCCATCGAGCAAGACGCGGACGTCGTGATGTTTATCTATCGGAAAGACAAAAGCGCCGATGCGCTGAACGACGTCGGCGGCGACATCGCGTCATCAACGTCGAATGAACACGCGACGCAGATCATGATCGCGAAGCATCGCAACGGCCCGATTGGCGAAGTCGAAGTTTCGTTCGACCCGGAGCGCGTTTCTTTCAAGTCGATTGACAAGCGCTATAGCGAACTGCCGGCGATTTAGATAAAATAATTGGGTGAAACTGCCATCCCCCATTCAACGCGTTGTCGATGCACTCTCGGAACTCCCCTCCATTGGACCGCGCCAGGCGATCCGCCTCGCATTTTTTTTGATCGCCGAAGGGAAGCAGAATATCCGAACGCTTGCAACGAGCATCGACGACCTCGGCAAAATAAAAACCTGCGAGCGCTGTTTTTTTGTCCATCAAAATGACGGCGTACTTTGCGATACCTGCAGCAATTCCCACCGGGCGCAGGGTGTGATTATGGTGGTGGAAAAAGAAACCGATCTCATTTCGCTCGAGAACACCGGAAAATATTCTGGCCGGTACTTTGTGATCGGCGAGATTCCGAAGACGGGTCTTCTTGAAGAATGGCAAAAGTTGCGCCTGCAAAGCTTGAAATCGTTTATTGAAAAACCGACGCCCGATGGCCTGGGTGGAAAAGCTGAAGAAATTATTTTGGCATTCAACCCAACATCGCTTGGCGATCTGCAAGCCAGTCTTCTCACCAAAGAACTCGCTCCGGTTGCCAAAAAAATAAGCCGGTTGGGACGAGGGCTCCCAACCGGCGGTGAAATTGAATTCGCGGACGACGAAACTCTCGGCGCCGCGATGGAGCGGCGAGGCTAGAATCGCGGTTGGAATCCGGCCTCGATTTCCGCCTCTTCTACGATCTCTGACACCTTCACTCGTAGTGCGTGAGCTACCACTTCGAGCGCCGGAAGGCCTGGAACACGATAGGCGTTTTCTATGTGAGCAATCCGCGAACTCAACGACGACGACTCCCTCCCGAAAACTTCGAAAGAAAGTTCCCGCTGAGTCATGTCGCGGTTCTCCCGCAAAGTTCGAATGGCGGCGCCGATCTTCCTCCCGATGAGTCCCGCCGTCCACGTGGGAAGTGCCGTGGAAGCAGTGAGCGGAGTCCCGCCTTCCATCCACGCAACGAGGAGAGAAGGACGCGTCTGGAAGGCGATTGCAAGCTTCTCGACCATTGCTATTTGCGGAATCACTTTCCTCCCCTCCAACTTACTTACATACGTCCTAAAACAACCTACGCGCAGGGCGAGATCCGGTTGACTCCATCCATTGATTTCTCGCAATTCACGCAGCTTCTTACCGAAATTCATGAGGAGCGAAGAATTGCGATCCCGCATGATGTTCTTGAACCTGAGCGCTGAGGACTCCGGAGATGCCAATATCAACTCCGGCTGATTAGCGGATCGGGGCACCGCTGCTTCCTCCACGTCGATACTCAACGGTTGACGACATCGGCGACATGAGTCGTTCCTGGTCCGGAACTGGGTGAGTTTACAACGGTCGCATTTTATAACTTCGCGACCGTCAACGGGGGCGAGCTTTGCAGTGGCCATACGACCGCACTCCTTTCAGTTAAATTTCTTGGCAGACTATATCACATCTACCCGTGGCGCACAACGAGCACGTCTCCGTCCTTCACTTCGTATTCTTTCCCCTCCACGCGCAGCCATCCTTTTTGTTTTGCTTGCGCCCATCCACCGGCTTCGAGGAGCTTTTGAGTATCGATCACTTCGAGGCGAATAAATTTATTTTCAAAATCGGTGTGGATGACGCCCGCCGCCTGCGGCGCTTTTGTCCCCTGCTCGATTGTCCATGCGCGCGTTTCATCTTCGCCGGTCGTGAAAAAACTGATGAGATTCAAAACCTGATATGCCTTCGTGATGAGCTCGGGGATGCCGCCACGCTCACCGGCGGTCGCGAGGTTTATGATGATGTGATCTGCGCCAAGCGATTTTATTTTTTCGGTTAGGGCGGCGGGTACCTCGCTCGGTTCCCCGTTCAGTAAATAGATTTGACGCTTGAGCGTGAGGAGATTCAGGTCGCGGAGCCGACTGCCGGCGCCTTCTTTCGTGAGGAGTTCGGCTGCAAGCGCGGGATCAGCAACTGGCAAACGACCCGCCTCGAGCGTGGCTTTCAACCGAGTTAGCAAATCTTTTTCTTGGATCGATTCCTTTTTGCCCGTCCGCGCTTCTCCCTCGGCCCTTGCAAACCGTTTCTCAACCGCTTCGAGATCTTTCAGAATCAATTCTTGGTTGATGATTTCGAGATCGCGCAGCGGATCCACCGAATTCTCAACGTGAATAATGGACGGGTTGCCAAATACCCGCAGTACAAGCACGATCGCCTGCGTTTCTTTGATGTGCGAAAGGAATTGATTGCCGAGCCCCTCTCCTTTATTCGCGCCCTTCACGAGTCCGGCGATGTCATAAAATTCCACAACCGCCGGAATTTTCTTTTTTGACTTCGAAAGCGCGTTCAGTTTTTCGAGGCGCTCGTCGGGAACGGCAACGACGCCCACATTCGGATCAATCGTCGCGAACGGATAATTCGCGATCGTGATGTCCTGCTTCGTAAGCGCCTTAAAAAGAGTGGACTTCCCCACGTTCGGAAGTCCCACGATGCCGATGGAGAGCTTGGCCATGCTTCCGACTGTATCACAGAAAATGAACCTTGCACTAGGCGCTTCCGCCAAACGCCTTCCCCCGATGCCATGGCACACCGAGCCAGGGCAAGAGCCAACGGTCAATGCCAAGCCAGCCAGCGTTCCGCCACGCGAGAATCAGGAAAAGCTGAATGACAAACAAAAGCGGGTTGATACTCACGGTCCCGGCAAAAAGATAATTCAGATTCATAAACGCGCCGAAGAATGCGGCGATGCCGGTGAAGACGCCAAGCACGAGACCGATGCCGACAGCGAGCTCGCCGTAGGTCACGAGGTACGAGAGGAACGTCGCATGATTGATCGCAACGTTTTGGATGAACCATCCATACCAGCCAGAAACGGATGGGTGCGCGCCGGCCATCTTCGCAAGCGCGCCATTCAAAAATCCTTGCACGGCAGCGCCGGCTTGCGGACCAGTCCATGCGGCGTCAAACGCTTTTTCCCATCCGGCCATAAACCATTCATAGCCAACATACAGGCGGGCGATCAACCAAACCCACGACATGCGCGTGTCGGCAAAAAGAAACCGCGAGAGCGCGGGTTCGGGAATTTGGACAGCAGGCTTTTCCATCACTTTTATTCTACTCCCGCCCTATGAGCCCCTGTGCACAAGTCCCCTGATGTCACGCACCAGCTCGGGAACATGGGCTTGCTTGAAGTGTCCGCGATTCTTGAAAATTCTGACGGTGGCGGTTGGGAGCTGTGCGCGATAGTTATTTATTGTTGCAAATTTGACGACGCGATCGTCTTTGCTTTGATAAAGAAAAATATTGCCGGCCTGTTTTTCCAACTTTTTTAAATCCTTCTTCAGGACAAAATCCCCATCGCTCCATGGCGCCGCCACGAGAAAGACTCCGCGAATCTTTTTTCGAAAATTATTCTCCGAAAGGTATTTTGCGAGAAAAAGTCCGCCAAGCGAATGGCCGATCAGGATGACCTCGGCGCGCAGATGCGGAATAAATTTTCCGAACCAAATCTTCCATTCCTCGTAACGGGCGTTTTGCTTGCTTGGCATATCGGGACGGATCACCTCATAGCCACTTCCGAGTGTCGCCGCGAGCGTTCCCTTCCAGTCCGTGTATGATTTTTGATAGCGTGAAAAATCCAGGCGCCACGCTTTCAAAAATTTCAACATCGCTTTGCGCGATTTGAACGAATCCCCTCCGTGGATAACGGCCACTTGTTTTTTTACGCGCGCTTTTTTCATTTGGAAAATTATTGTTGCTGCGTTGAGCCTCCGGGCGCGAGATACGCCGGCGGATGGAGCGTATCGACGCCGGCCGTTCCATCCTTATTGATTATAAAGGTGAAGCCGAAGGGGTCCTCCGGCACGGCGGGAATAATGCCGCGGGCGACGAGGGCGGCTGGGGACGCGGGATAGGCGCCGAACCGGGCCTTATAGGCCTTCGCGACAGCCTCGAGATAGTCAAAATCATTTAGGCGCTCGACGTAGGCGGCGGCGCGGTCTTTCGCTGCTTGGTCGTTCGTGCTTTGGTATACCGTCTCCCAGATCCCCCGCACCCGATCCCGCTCCTTCTGGTTGATGCCGAAATTCAGTGCGAAGCTCGCCGCATAATCGGGAACGCCGGGCGTGTTCGCCGCCACATTAAAATATTCTGAAGCGTGTTTGAAGTCTTTAAGGAATAAATAATAATTGATGGCCATGTAGTATGGGATCCGCCAGTCCGGATCCGCCTGCGCAAGCCCGCGCCCACCAATCGTAAATGATTGCGCAATCGCCCTTGGATCACTTTTCGCTGGAATTACCGGCAAGGCAAGAACAGAAAACGCGTAAGGGTAGCTCATTTTCGGATCGACTGCATTCAAGAATGCAAGATCTCCATAATATTCCGTCCTGCCGTGAAAGAAGAGGTCGAGAAATTCGGGCATCGTGGCCGCCCAAAGGAATGAAGCGATTGCCGGATGGAACCCCAGGTCAATCATCCGCACCATTTGCGGCGAGAACGTGCCGGGCAATCCTCCCGGGAGGGCAATGCGCGCGGCATCATATTCCCACTGTGCACCGATAACGAGCGCGAGTGCCGTCGCGAGAAACATAATCTTCGCGAGCGGGCTCAACGCTGACGCTCGCGCGGGCGCTCCTAAATTTCCTTTTTGTTGAATATCCATATGGCGGCCGCGAGAAGGAAAATAATGTAGGCGGCGGCATAGGTGATCGCGAGCGTGACCGAGGCGCCGGGCGTCGCGACATTGTGGATGGCGAGATTGCGCGCATCAAATTTTTCGAGGTTGGGGAAAATATAGTAGAAAATTTGCACGAGGAAAAGCTTGACGCCCGTAATCCCCGCCTGTTGCGCGTCGTTCACAAGCGAACTCACGACATGTCCGATGAAAAATATTGCCGAGGTGTAAACGATCGAAAGAAGCGAGCTTGAAAAAGTTGAAACGAAAAGTGCGAACGCGAGGAAAAGCGCCATTTCGAGGTACTGCATGAAAATTGCGGCGAGGCCGAGCGCGTCGAATCCCCCGTGTTCATAGGCGACGAGGCCCAGGTAAGCGACGCTCAAAATCGCAGTCGTCACAAGGATGACGAGGCAGAGGCCGAAGAATTTTCCAAGCAAAAATTGTGCGCGCGAAACCGGCTTCGACAGCACAAAGTAAACAATCTTGCGGTCAACGTCTCGAAAGAATGAGGTGGTGCCGAGGAAGAGCGCGATGATCGCGTTGAAAAAATAGATTCCGGTGAGCCCGAAACTTTTCACCATCGGGAGTTCTCGCAGGACAAGATCCGCAAGAAAAATTTCAAAGAAAATGTAGAGCAGCGCAAAAATGATGATCCCGTACAAAATCTTGTCGCGGATCTCGAGCTTCAGCGTATTTTTCGCAATGATCCAGATGCTTCGCATGCTATTTTTTTATTTGCCGTGTGTTGCAGCGCTCGCCGCTTCCACGGTTTCCATAAAACGTTCCTCAAGCGGTTTCCCGTGGCAAAATTCTTTGACTGACCCCGCATAGAGAAGTTTCCCTTCATGGATCACGCCGACTTCGTCGCAGGTTTCTTCAACGTCGTACAAAATATGCGTATTCAAAAATATTTTTCGCCCCTCTGATTTCAGCTCGCGGATCACCGTTTTCATTTCACGCCGGCCGATAGGATCCAAGCCGTCGAGCGGTTCATCGAGGAATAGATAGTGCGGATCATTCACGAGCGCCTGGGCAAAACCGAGCCGCTGGCGCATCCCCTTTGAATAGGTGCGCACTTCCCGATTTTGCGCCTCGTAAATCCCCGTGCGCTTGAGAAGCGCCTCGTAGTGCGGCGCGCGAGTATGCATGCGGCCCGCAGCGCGGGCGGTGCCATCGAGCTCGTCGCAAAAGCGCAGAAATTCCATGCCCGTCATGTGCTCGTAAAAATAAGGCGTCTCGGGCATGTAGCCAATCCGCCGCTTTGATGATTCTGTTGAGGACGGTGCGCCGTCGAGGACCACGCTGCCCGACGTTGGCGCGAGGAGTCCCACGATCATTTTCATGATCGTGGTTTTGCCCGCGCCGTTCTGGCCAAGGAAACCAAACACCGGCACGTCAACCGTGAGAGAAAAATCATCGACGACGTTGCGCCGTTTATAGGTTTTCGTGAGATGCTTGATCTCGAGCATCGCTAATACTCCGCGGGGACGCTCGCAAATTTCGTTTTCGCGACGATCACGTGGTCGAGCACGCTGATGCCCATGATCTTCCCCGCTTCCACGATCTGCTTTGTAATTGCAACGTCCGCATCCGATGGCTTCGCCACGCCCGACGGGTGGTTGTGCACGAGAATTACGGCCGACGCTGAACGTTCGACCGCCGGTCGAAACACTTCGCGCGGGTGGATGATATTCGCCGTCACGCTCCCTACAGAAATCAGCTCGTCATGGATGAGCTGGTAATGGCTGTCGAGATACAGCCCGCGCAAGTGTTCTTTCGGAAGCTCGCGCATGTCTTTCACATATTCGTAAACCTGGCTCGCGGTCCGGAGCACGGGAGGACGCCGGCCGTCTTGGGTTTTAAAGAACCGGCGGCCGAGTTCAAACGTCGCGACAAGCTGGCACGCCTTCACAAGCGGAATTCCAAGCGACGCCTGAACTTTTTGAGGATCTTTTTGGCTCACAAGCGCATGTTCGCCGTATTCCTTAAGAATTCTTTTCGACATCCCGAGAACTCCTTCCTTTTTTGTGCCGGGATTCAAGACAATGGTAATAAGCTCTGCCGCAGAGAGAGCGTCCGGACCATATTTTATCAGCTTCTCCCGCGGTTTTTCTTCCCGAGGTAAATCCCGCACGCGCAAAACATACTGTTTTTCATTCTTCGTCGCGATTCCCTCGTCTACCACAAAATCATTCGAGGTTTGCAGATACAAGCCGCCGCGCAAATCGGTTGTCGTGAGCATTGGTTTTGTTATTTTCTTTCGTTTCATTATAACAGATATTTCTTGCCTGCCGAGCGCCTCCCCTATGGGATGAAGATGACAAAGCGGGCCCCCTCGCCCACCTCGCTTTGGACGTCAATCGTGCCTCCATGGGCATGGATAATTTTGCTCGTGATATGAAGCCCGAGGCCGGTTCCCGCGGAGGAATCGTTTTTAATGCGGTAGTAGCGATCGAAAATGTATGGTAGATCGGCGGCTGGGATACCGGACCCCGTGTCGCGCACGATAATCTCGCATCCGGGCGCAATCATTTTGCCAGACAGCGTGATAGCGCCGCCGGCGTCGGTATGTTTGAGTGCGTTGCTGATCAAATTAAAGATGACTTCTTTGAGCTTGGTCCGGTCGGCCAAAATATTCCCGCGCCCGCTCGCCCACATGAGATGGACGCCGGCATTATCGGCGAGCGACACGCAGTCGTCGTGGACTTCGCGGAGCAGCTCATCGAGCTGAATCATCTCTTTATTGGGAATTTCATAAGCAAGGTCGAGCCTCGCGGCTCTGAGGAAATCGGCCACAAGCTGGCTCATTTGATCAGTGGTGGTGCCAACCGCCTTCAGTGCGGCGGCTCGATCGCCGGCCCGTTCGCCAGCTAAAATCTCCCAATTGCTTTTGAGGATCGCGATTGGTGTTTGCAGCTCGTGGGAAAGACTTATGAAGAATTCTGCCTCTGGCGTGGCGTGATAGAAGCGCGAATAAAATCGGGTAAGGAGTGAAAAAATGGCAGGCATGTGAATACTCTGCCATACCCGAGTTAAAATCCCGTTAAAAGATTTATTAAGAACCCGCAAGAGTTCTCGTCCTTACCTATTGCCGCGGGGCGATCAGTTTTTTGAATTCCTCCACCATTGGGACTTGCTCGGCCTCAACGCCATAGAACTTGGCAGTGTGGTAGGCGATCCAGTCCGCGAGGGTAAGTGCGTTGAAGATTTTATGGAGCTCGGTTTTCCCCTGGAGAAGAACGATCTCCGACTTGAAGCCGCGGTCGCGATACAATTTTTCGAGAACGCTCATGCGCTTCGTTACGCGCGGATCGTCCGCGCCGTCTTTTAGGAACACGAAATGGAAATGGCGCGACAAGGGGCCGGTGCGGCCCTTGGCATCGAAGCCGGTCATTTCATTGTGATTCAATTCGGGGACGACGTTGTAAAACGCCGGGATCTTCCCCGTTTCGTTAAACTTGATCTTCCAGTTAGAGGCGGTCGTGGCGTTCCGGGATGAGGCGTAGATGACCGGCACCGAATCGTGCAGGCGTTTTGCGAGATCGCGCCCGCGGTGCTCTTCCCGCGCCGGGTGGAACTGGGTCGCCAGCTGCTTTGCCTCTGCAAGCCAGGCCTTCTCGCCCATCACCGCAAGGTGCGCGAGGAGCGAAAGGCCCGTCGCCATGCGCGGCTGCATGTGGAAATCGGGCATTTGCACGTAGGGCACTTTGAATTTCTGCGCGAGCGAGATCAACTTGCCACGCGCGGCGATCACCGCGAGTGTCACGTGCTTCGCGCGCGCCGCATGAAAGGCATCGATCGCTTCTTCGGTGTTGCCAGAATATGAGCTCAC
Source organism: uncultured Candidatus Saccharibacteria bacterium (assembly GCA_964456235.1). Taxonomy (GTDB): domain Bacteria; phylum Patescibacteriota; class Minisyncoccia; order UBA6257; family 2-01-FULL-56-20; genus CAYWDX01. Next base: position 58,292 of record CAYWDX010000001.1, read on the forward strand.
AATGACGAGGCGTTCCTTAAGGTCTTTGTCGCGCATCGTGGGCAAACCATAGGCGGCGTGCACGACGATGTCGAGCTCCGGATGCCACGCTTTCAAAATGTCGGCCGCCAGATGCGACCCGCCCATGCCAGCCACCAAAAATTTGGTGAATTTTTTCTTCGCCAGCTTGTTTGTGTTTTCTACTTTCGGCTCGTATTCAAACTGCCGGGCGTAGTTCTTGATGTCGTCGAGGATCATGAACCATTATTCTACCATTGTTGCGGGTATGGGTCAAGAATGCCATACTGAATAAAGCGGGCGCAAAGACGCCCGCACCTCAACCTCCGTTGGCCCGCTGGCATGGCTACTGGCGGGCCGTTTTTTTAGAGCTTCACGCCCCACGCCTCCTCGAGCGCTTTCAAATGTTCTGGCGAGTTTCGATGCAGATATTCCAAGACTTTCCCCCGAACCGGCTTCACCACCAAGCCGTGCCCTTCGGCAAAAGAAAAAACTTTCTTTTTGGCTGCTTCGATTTCGCTCTTGTCGGAAACCATCATTTCGATCTCGGCGATGGCAAACCCGAAATCAACCGTGTCGAAATCAATAATGAAACTCTCGCGCCGGAACTTCTCGCGCGTGGTCGTCATCGTAACAAATGGATGATAACCGTGGGCGGGCAAAATATTTTGCAACGCGCCGCCACCTGCAATATTTAATCTTTTTTTAATGTCTAATTCTTGCTCCAATTCTTCATATTGATTCGTTTCCACGTCGCGATTGACTTTGTCGGCAGGAATCTTGAGTTCAAACCGCCCATCGCGCGAGCGGAGCCACCAATCTTTTTTGGTTAGATCATAGTCGGCGTTGTCGTAGTAAACGTCGGTGAACGTTTTCATGCCAAGCGGCGTTGCGCCATCGATGAGCGCCGCACGCTCGGCGGCGTTCAGGATAAATTTCTTTTCGACTTCGATCATGGCATTTTTCTTGCGGCGCCTTTCATTCGCATCGCCGTCTTTACCTTCTCTCCCGCAATCGCCATCGCGATCTCGCGCGGATTGCGTTTTTCAGCCTCGCTTTTCGAAAGAATCTCGCGGACCGTGCCCGTCACTTTTTCTTCGACCATGGCGAACATCTCGTCCGGCGTCATTCCTTTGTATTCTGCGTAAGAAGAAATTACGCCGCCGGCGTTGGCTACGATATCTGGAACTATGGTGATTCCGCGGCGCCACAATTCATCTTCAATTGGTTCGCGCATGGAAATATTCGCGCCTTCGACAATGATGCGAGCCTGAATGCGATCCTTATTGCCCTCATTAATCACGTCGGTTACCGCGGCTGGAATTAAAATATCAACCGGCAGGTCGAAGAGCTTATCTTTTTCGAGGCGCTCCGCGCCCGGATAATCGGCGACGGATTTGCCGCCTGCTTTAAGATCATGGAGCGTTTTTTCTTCAAGGCCACCCTTGGCATGCGCCGCTCCGCGACTATCAGAGACGGCAACAATTTTTGCGCCCCACTCATTGAGAAAGTGGAAAGCGAATGTGCCGACATTGCCGAACCCCTCGATGGCCACTGTTGCGCCACGGAGGGGTATCTTTCGTATTTCTGTCGCGATGCGAGCCGCATGCGCGACGCCGAGGCCGGTGCTGCCGAGCTCGTGGGGCAAACCGCACCGCGTCCCACTGCCGTCCGCGCGCGGGATGCAATAATTCGATGGCTTGCCGGTAGCAGATTCCCAGATGCCGGTCTCCTCCGCAAACCATTGCATTTCTTCCTCGCCGCTGTTCACGTCGGGGCCGGCGATATATCTTTCTGGAATGTATTGCTTTAGCGCGCGGGCAAAGGCTTGAACTAAACGTTTCTTTTCTTCCTTTGCAATTCCCTTTTTTGTGACGATCCCCGCCTTCGCTCCGCCAAAGGGAATATCGGCCAGTGCATTTTTCCACGTCATGGTGCGCGCCAAACGAGCTACCTCATCTTCGGTAACGTCGGGCGTCATGCGGATCCCGCCTTTTCCCGGGCCAAGCGCCGTGTTATCGATTACGAGAAAACCGATGAGTCCGGAGTTCGGCTCGTTTATGCGCGTCACTTCTTCCGGACCAATGTTGTCTTTTTCAGTCATTGATTGTTGCGATCGCGCCATGATCGCGCAGGTCATTCCATTTTAGGATAATTTTAATCTTCCTCATACTTGACAAAATCTTCTGCCATGCTATAATGGACTTAGAAACTTAACCGGAGGTGATCGGTGAAGAAAGAGGAGATGGTAGACATCGCCTTTCTCTCATTCGTGGATGAGTACGAGAAGCAGAAGAACGAGGTCCGGGAAGGCACTCGGAAAGCAACTGACTGGCATGGGGCGATGAACGTCGCCATGGGGAAGCTCGGCTACATCCCTGAAGGCAGACTCTATCGGGAGATCTATCGCGCAGTCGCGAAGAGGTCTAGCGAGAGAGCCCAGGTTACCCTAGCGGCCCAGCGCAAAAAAGGCGCGCAGGCCAGCCAGGATTCGTCGGATGCGTTCCGGCGGCGCCCAGTGCAGGCACAACTACCCTTCTGACCATTCTCTCTGACGAGCAATGCAATTCCATAACCCACCCGAACACGGGTGGGATTCTTTTTTTATCGGCGCCTGCGGTGCGGTCTAAGCTACGGGGCGCTGCCGAATCTCACCGACACTCGGAGTTCGCCTGCATTCTGCGGCAGTCCGGAGGGATTATCTTTTTCAAACACGACGGCGCCCGTCGCATAGCGCGGCGTGCGGAAAGAAATCGTTGCGGCGAATGGAACCGTGCCGGTCGTCATCCATGCGCCAGATCCGCCTTCGGCAGTCGCGTGGCCTTGGCCGATGATAGTCCCGTCCGCATCCAAAATTTTGATTGGGAAAGACGCCTCAAAGAACCATCCTCCGCCGGTAACTGATCCGGCGAGCGTGACCGGCGAGGAGATGACGGCCCCCGCGGCCGGGGCGGTCACCGTAAGGTGCCTATCGGCCGATACAATCGGTGCTGACCCAGAAGTGGTCGGGCCTTTTACTGATGGGACGAAAATCAAGACGCCCAAAAGAATAAGGATGATAACCGCAAGGGCGATGACGATGGTGCGCGCGATTTTCATATTTTTTTAATTAAAATTTTATAAAAGTGCCGCTTTTTCTCAAAACGCGCCTTCCTGTTTAAGAATTTTTAATTTCGCGGCGCGGCCGCGCGCATAGCCGCCCGGATCGCCATCCGACCGCACCACACGATGGCACGGCACGCGCTTCGTATCCGGATTGTTATGCATGATATTCCCAACCGCCCGGTAGGCGTGCGGACTCCCCGCTCGGCGCGCTACTTCTCGGTAGGTAAGCGTTTTCCCGCGCGGAATCTTTGCCACCACGTCGTAGACTTTTTCGGTGAAGGATTTTTGAATCGTGGCCATAGGGAAACTTGATTAAAATTTAATGCGCGGATTATTTTCCGGCCTCCTCTATTAAGCACCGGACCTCATTGCCGGAACGGACTTCCAAAAATCCGGAACTCACCGGAATGTAGTTGGCTTTGCCCGCGTCATCAATAATCTTCATCGTGCCTGCGCGCAAAATAGAAATGAGCGGGCGGTGATGATTGAGCACGGTGATCTCGCCCATCGCGGTATTGCAATTTACTTCGCGGGCTTCGCCCCGGAACAAAACTTTTTGCAATGAGTAGATGCCGACGGTCATGGTTATAAATCGCGCGGGACGAAATTATGCGCTGACATCTTCAATGCCTCCCTTCAGATAGAAATTTTCTTCTGGCTTGCCGTCGTGCTTGCCGTCCAAAATTTCGCGGAAACTCTTGATCGTGTCCTTGAGCGAAACATACTTGCCCGCGCGGCCGGTGAAAGCCTCGGCCACGAAGAACGGTTGCGAGAGGAAGCGCTGGATGCGCCGCGCGCGGTCAACGGTGCGGCGGTCGTTTTCCGAAAGTTCTTCGATGCCCAAAATTGCGATGATGTCTTGCAACTCTTTGTAGCGCTGGAGCGTTTGCTGCACGTCGCGCGCAACTTCGTAGTGCTCGCGTCCTACAATTTTTGGGTCGAGGGCGCTCGAGCTCGAGGCGAGCGGGTCGACGGCCGGGTAGATGCCGATTTCGGTGAGGGCGCGGGAGAGCACGATCGTCGAGTCCAAGTGGCTGAAGGTGGTGGCGGGCGCGGGGTCCGTGATGTCGTCAGCAGGCACGTAGATCGCTTGCACCGAGGTGATTGATCCTTTCGTCGTCGACGTGATGCGCTCTTGGAGCTCGGCCATTTCGGACGCGAGCGTCGGCTGGTAGCCTACGGCAGAAGGCATGCGGCCAAGCAACGTCGAGACTTCGGAACCGGCCTGGGAGAAACGGAAAATGTTGTCGATGAAGAGAAGAATATTTTTCTGTTCTTCATCGCGGAAATATTCCGCCATGGTGAGCGCGGAGAGCGCGACGCGGGCGCGGGCGCCGGGCACCTCGTTCATCTGCCCAAAGACGAGCGCGGTTTTGTCGATGACGCCCGATCCTTTCATTTCGTGGTAGAGATCGTTCCCTTCGCGCGTGCGTTCGCCGACGCCGGCGAAAACCGAAACGCCACCGCCGACTTCAGCTACGTTGCGGATGAGCTCTTGGAGCAACACCGTTTTGCCGACGCCGGCGCCACCGAACAAGCCGACTTTTCCTCCTTTAATAAAGGGACAGATGAGGTCGATGACCTTAATGCCCGTTTCGAAAACTTCCGTTTTGGTTGACTGCTCGGTAAATTTTGGCGCGGCGCGGTGGATCGGCAGGAATTTTTTAAACGGCTTCTTCGGTTCGGTGAGGGGGCGGCCGAGGACGTCGAAAATATTGCCGAGCGTTTCCTCGCCCACCGGCACCTCGATCATCTTTCCCATGTCCTCAACCACCGCGCCGCGGCTCAATCCGTCGGTCGGCGCGAGCGAAATCGCCCGCACCTTCCCCGGTTCCAAGTGCTTCACGACCTCCGCGATGATCTCGTGGTCGCCATGTTTAACGCGGAGGCCGTTAAAGATCGGCGGCAGTGTCGTCGCTTCGCCGAAATCCACGTCAACCACCGGACCGATGATCTGCGTTACTTTGCCAACTTTTTTTGCCATGGTTTTAATAAATTTTTAATTAAAAAATTATGAAAGCGCCTGGGCGCCTGACGTCACCTCGATCAGTTCGCGCGTGATCGCCGCCTGGCGCGATTTATTGTACTCGACCGTGAGTCCCTCGGAAAGTTCTGACGCGTTGTCCGAGGCATTTTTCATCGCCACGCGCCGCGCCGAATGTTCAGAGGCGTTTGCTTCAAGAATGGCATGATAGAGACGCGTCCTCAAAAGTTGCGGCGCGAGCTCTTCGAGCACCTCCTGCGCCGACGGCTCGATGAGGCAGTCGCGCTCCCCGACCTCGAAAAATGATTCTGATTTTACATATTCGGAATACCGGCCGGCGCGCGGAATCGTTTCCTCAATCGTTTGTTTGATTGCGCCGTAGGTCACCGGCAAAAATTCGCGGGCGACCGCATCTTGCCGAAGCGCCGTCACGAAGAGCGTGTAGAATACCATCACGCTATCGAAATCGCCGCGGACATATCCGTTCACCAAAAAATTGGCAATCGGTTCCACTTCAGCACGCTCGGTGTAGTCGCCCACGCGGGTAAAACTCGTCACGACAGGCAACTTTTTTCGCTCCAGATAACTCTTTGCTTTTTGGCCGATGGCCACGTAAACGTTTGCTGGGTCGCGCATATTAATGTGGTGCTCTGCAACGAACGACTCGAATTTTCGAATCACCGCGCCATTGAACGAACCGGCCAATCCCCGATCCGACGTCACGAGCACATGCAGCGTCTTTGCCACCGGGCGTGAGTGCATGATCGCGGGCATCGGCACGTTTGCGAGCTCCGAAAGGATTCCGAGAAGCTCAAGCGCGGCGTAGGAATAAGGGCGCGAGGCGAGCGCGAGCTCTTGGCTCCGCCGCATCTTGGTCGCCGCGACGAGCTCCATCGCCTTCGTGATCTGCCCGATATTTTGGACGCTCTTCATGCGCCGCTTGAGATTTTGCACTGATTCCATGTTATTTTGTTGGCGTGGGCGCCAGGAATTTATGGATCGCCTCTTTTAATTTGGTTTCGGTCGTCTCCGGGAAGTCGCCGGATTCGCGGATGGGTTTCAGAATGTCGCCCGCGTGAAGCTTCTGCAAATATTCGCGCAAGCCATTTTCGGTTTTCTTGATGTCCTCGACCGCGATGTTCCCAAAATAATTATTGAGCACCGCGTAGAACACGCAGACCTGCTCTTCAAACGGGATCGGAGCGAGGTCGTCCTGTTTTAATACTTCGTTAATCTTTTGTCCCTGCAAGATGCGCGCGCGCGTCGCTTCGTCCACGTCGGTCGCGAATTGCGCGAAGGCCTGGAGCTCGCGGAACTGGGCGTGGGCGAGGCGCAGTTTGCCCGCTACTTTCTTCATGGCTTTGGTTTGCGCGGCCGAGCCCACGCGCGAAACCGAAATGCCGACGTTCAACGCCGGGCGCAGGCCTTGGTAGAAGAGATCGCTTTCGAGATAGATCTGGCCGTCCGTGATCGAAATGATGTTGGTTGGAATGTATGCGGTCACGTCGCCGAGTTGCGTTTCGACAATCGGGAGCGCGGTCAACGACCCGCCGCCTTTTTCTTTCGAGAGTTTTGCCGCTCGCTCCAAGAGACGCGAGTGCAAATAGAAGATGTCGCCCGGGTATGCCTCGCGGCCCGGCGGACGCCGGAGCAAAAGCGAAATCTGGCGGTATGCCCAGGCGTGCTTCGAAAGGTCGTCATAAATCACGAGGGCATCCTGCCCTTTGTCCCGGAAATACTCGCCGATCGCGCAGCCGGCGTATGGCGCGAGGTACCAGAGCGCGGCGGGCGATGAAGCGGACGCCGAGACGATGATGCTGTATTTGAGCGCGTCATATTTTTTGAGCGTCTCCGCGATCTTCACGATCTTCGATTCTTTTTGCCCGATCGCCACATAAATGCAAATCGGCGTACGGCGTGACGCATCTTTTAATTGGCTCAGGATCGTGTCGAGGACGATTGCCGTTTTCCCCGTTTGGCGGTCGCCGATGATGAGCTCGCGCTGGCCGCGGCCGATCGGAATCATCGAGTCGATCGCTTTCACTCCCGTGTGCACCGGCGTGTTCACCGATTCGCGCTCCAAGACGGATGGGGCGCGGGCTTCGAGCGGATTGCGCACCGGCGCGGTTCCTGTTTTAAAAACTGACCCTTTACCGTCTTGCGGATTGCCGAGCGGATCAATCACGCGCCCGATGAGCTCCTCGCCCACGTCGATCGAGAGCACCTCGTTCGTGCGCTTCACCGTGTTGCCGACTTCGATCGCGAGGAAGTCGTCCAGCACAAGCGCGCCGATGGATTCTTCTTCCAAACTCAAGGCGAGTGCCTTGCGCGGACCGTGCGAGGTTTCAATCATTAAAATTTCCTGGCTCACGGCATTGCGGAGGCCCAAAATTTTCACAATGCCGTCGCCCACTTCAAGCACGCGGCCGACCTCGGCCCATGCGGCCTTGTCTTTATATCCTTCGATCTCGCGTTTTAATTTTTCGATAATTTCGTATGCCACGGTGCTTTTAATGAAAATTATTCCCCTTCTCCAAAAATATGGTCGAGTTTTTGCTTGAGGGTCCCGTCGAACATGGTTTCGTCATTCACGAGGACCCGCACGCCCGCGACGATTTCAGGGACGATCCGCTCTTGCACCACATCGCCCGATTTCACGAACGAATCCAGCATTTTCTTTTGCTTCGCGGTGAGCGGCCGCGCGCTTTCCACGACCACCTTTCGGATTCCCTCGGCCCCGCGCGCGAAGCGCGCGGCTTCTTCTATTATTTTCTGGGCATGGACTTCGTCGCCGTTTTTCTGGAGGAGCGCAAAGAATTGTTTTGCAATCTTCCCCGCATCCGCCTGCGGATCGGTGATCGCTTCAGACAGTGCCTTTGCATAAATGTTTGCTGGGTATCTCATGTCGGATATCTCGTGCCGTCACGCATTGGTCTCTATGCGCGCGATGGCTTGCTGCCCTTCTCCATCTCTTTTATAGCTCGGCCGATGAGCGCGTCGTCGATCTGCTCCGGGGAAAGCTCGACGGTTTTCGCGATCGCCCTGCGGACCAGCGCAACCGCGTCTTTCTCTGCGGCCCGTTGAGACGCTTCTTCCTGCGCCCGGAGGCGCGCCGCCGCATTTGCCAGTTCATCCGCCTCTTTTCGTTTCGCTTCGGCAAGCAGCTTCTCTTCCAGCACCCGCGATTCGTCTTCGGTCTGCTTCAAAAGTGCGATCGCTTGCGCTTCTGCTTCTTTTATTTTTTCGTGGCCAACTTTGGTAGATTCGGCAAGGCGCCGGTCGGCTTCTTCAGCTTTGGTCAGCCCTTCTTCGATCCGGGCGCGCCGTTCGTGAAGAAGCTGTACGAGCGGGCGGTACGCCACGAGCCGCAGCACGATCAGTACAATAAAAAAATTGACGGCCTGGCTCAAGAGCAGGCGCCAGTCAATCCCCAATTGGCTAAACAGTTGCTGCATAGTATTGTTATGGCTCCTCGATGCGGCGAAACGCGAGACACGCACGACGCCACCGCGGCGCGGACGACTAGGAAACGAATTTAATGATGAGCGCGATGACAAGTGCGTAAATCGCGACGGCTTCCGCAAAGGCGATCGCAAGAATTGCCATGGTTTGGATTCTCGACGACGCTTCCGGATTCCGACCGATCGCTTCGACCGCTTTTGCGCCGATCCAACCGATCGAAAACGCTGGCATGATCGCGCCCGCGGCGATCGCGCCGAACGTGGTGATTAATCGAATGCTATTAACGTCCATAAATTTCTTAATGAATATTTAATCTCCTCGACCTTTCACTCACGCCCGATGGCCGTGCTCTTCCGGTTCCCCTTCCCCATGGGACACTGCCATCGCCACGAAGACGAGGGTAAGCATCCCGAAAATAAACGCCTGGATGAATCCGACGAATATTTCGAGGAACATGAATGGGAGCGGGACGAGATACGGAACCAAAAACGCCATGATGGCGAGGAGCACCTCTCCCGCGAACACATTGCCAAAGAGACGGAATGAGAACGAGACAATTTTAGCAAATTCTGAGACTAATTCAAGGATGCCGACGAAAAAGTCGATCGGGCCCTTGAAGTTGAAGAAGACCGATGCGCGGCCCTTGAGGCCGAGCGCGGCGCTCCCGAAAATATTCACGAAGGTGACGGCGATGAGCGCAAGCGCGAGCGTGAAGTTGAGATCGCTTGCCGGCGACCGCAGGAGCGGCACCGATCCCTCGCCCTGGTGGACGATGATTGAACTCACGCCCGGGAGCAGCCCGAGCCAATTCGAAACGAGCACGAAGAGAAAGACGGTGAGGACGAGCGGCAAATATTTTTCCGATTTGCGGCGGTCGCCGAGCACCGAATCCATGAGCCCGAGCGCTCCCTCAATAATAATTTCGAAAAGGTTTTGCGGGCCGCCCGGCACCAGGGAAAGTTTCCGGCGCAAGAGAAGGCCGAGCACGACGAGGAGGAGCAGCGCGAACGTCGACAAGAGGACGGCGTTCGTCACCGGGAAACTGCCGATATGAAAAATCACTTCTGCCCGTAAGGAGATTGCCGACATCCCGAAAATGATAGCGTTTCGGGCCTAGTTCCGCAAATAGCGGCGGACGGCGACGAGGCTCGAGATAATGCCGATCACGACGCCGAAAAGCAGCACATAGAGGAAGAGCAGAAAGACATGCGTGTAGAAATAGTGGAATATGCCGAGGCCCGGGATGAAAACATCGAGATAGGGTGATGCGAAATAGAGCGCCGGCGCGACCAGGATCACGCTGATCAGGGCCGCGATCGTCGAGCACAGGATTCCCTCGACGACGTAGGGGCCGCGCACGAATGAATTTGAGGCGCCGACGACGCGCATCACGCCGATTTCTTCGCGGTTCGAATAGATGGCGAGGCGAATCGTATTGAAAACGACGAGGCCGGCGATGATCGCGAGGATCAAGGTGACGACGAGGCCGCCGGTCGTCACGACGTTAATAATTTTTGCAAGCCGGTCAATCACGCTTTGGTTATTGTAGTAGCTCGGCGGTCCGTCGAGGTACTGCGCGATATTTGAAGCGTTAAGGTACTGCGCGATGTCGGCATACTGGCTTGGATTTTTCGCTTTTATGTTGAGCGACGCCTCGAGCGGGTTCGTGCTCAATTCATTAATCGCTTGGCTGATCGTGGGATCGCTCGCGTGGTTCTGCTTGAATATGGCGAGCGCCTCATCGCGGGAAACATATTCTACACTCTGCACCTGCGGCAACGATTCGAGCGATTGCTTGATGTTCAAAATTTGGTCTTCCGAAGTGTTCGTGGTGAAGTAGGCGCTGATGTCGATCTTGTCTTGGATGGAAGATGCGGCGCGGTTGGTGACGACACCGAAAAGAATCAGTGAAACGAACACGAGGAGCGCGATCGTCATGATGGCGACGGTCGCGGTCGAAAGCCAGCCGTTGCGCCGGAAATTTTTTACCCCGAAATTGATGATACGCGAAATGACGGTGACCATGGTGTGATGATTATACTAAAATGTATTTTCCCTTTTTCTCGTCGCGGATGATCCGGCCGCGGTCAAGCGTGATCACGCGCCGCTCCAGATTATTAATGACTTCTTTATCGTGGGTTGCGAGCACGACCGTCGTGCCGAGCTGATTGATCTTCTCTAATAATTTTACAATTTCGTAGGTGTGGAAGGGGTCGAGGTTGCCGGTCGGCTCATCGGCGATCACGACTTCGGGCCGATGGATCATCGCGCGCGCGATCGCCACCCGCTGACGCTCGCCGCCTGAAAGCTCCGACGGGAAATTCTTCATCTTGTCGCCTAACCCTACCATATCGAGCACCTGGGGCACGAGTTCCATAATTTCACGCTCGGGCCGACCGGCAACCTCAAGCGCGAACGCCACGTTTTCATATGCATTTTTTGTGGGCAGCAGCCGGAAGTCCTGGAAGACCACGCCGATGTGCCGGCGAAACGCCGGCAGTTCTGCATCCTCCAGCTTATTCACTTCGTACTGGCCGAAAAAAACCCGACCCTTGGTCGGTTTTTCCTCGCCGATGAGCAGCTTAATAATAGTAGACTTGCCGGCGCCGGAACGGCCAGCGAATGAAACAAATTCTCCCGGATCAATGTTAAACGAAACGTCCTCGAGGGCCGTTCCGTGATGATTGTAGTGTTTTGAAACTCCCTGGAAGACGATCATGAAGGGGTTCGTTTATTTTACCTTATTTTATGATTTTACGGCAGCGCCTCAAGCTCGGCCTCGATAAAAAGATCGAGATCGCCGGCGAGGACGTTTTGGACTTTCGCAGTTTCAGCATCCGTGCGATGGTCTTTCACGAGCTGATACGGGTTGAGCACGTAGGAGCGCAGCTGGTTCCCCCATTCCGGTTTTATTTTCGTGCGTACATTGCCGATCTCTGCAATTTTTTCTTTCTCCATGAGGTTGTACAATTTCGCCTTGAGCATTTTGAGCGCGTATTCACGATTCTGTGCTTGCGAGCGCTGCGCCTGCGAGCTCACGGCGATGCCGCTTGGGATGTGCACGACGCGCACGGCCGTCTCCACTTTATTTACGTTTTGGCCGCCGGGGCCGCCGGATCGATAGAACTCGAATTTGAGGTCGCGTTCAGGAATTTCGAGTTTCGATTCTTCAAGAGCGGGGAGGTCAGGAATCACTTCGACGAGCGCGAACGAAGTGTGGCGCAATTGTTTTGGGGAAAACGGGGAGATGCGGACCAGGCGGTGCACGCCGGATTCGCGCCGAAGGTAACCGTAGGCGTGATCGCCGCTTAACTCGACCGTGCGCGAGCGCGGATTGTCGTCAATCACTTTTATTTTCCATCCCCGATTGCGGGCATAGTTTTCGTACATGAGCGCGAGCATCCGCCCCCAGTCTTCGGCGTCTTCCCCTCCGGCGCCCGGATACACCGCAAGCACCGCGGCCTGTTTATCATAACGGCCGGTAAAAAGCTGTTGGAGCTCGATTTCTTTTAATTTTTTCTTGATTTCGGCAAGTTTTTTTTCATTAAAATTTTCTAAAAGTTCTGCGGCGCCGGTTTCGATCGCTTTGAAGCGCGCCACAAGATCGTTCAATATCCCGAGCTCGCGAATTTTTCCATCAATCTTTTCGCGATCTTTCGACTCCCAAAAACCAGGGGCGGCCATCTCGGCCTCCAATTCTTTCACCCGAGCCTCCTTCGTCGCTACCTCAAAGACGCCCGCCTAATCGGCGGGCAGCCGCTCCCAATTCTTCTAATTCTTTTTTAATATCTTCTTTCATTATTCAAGGGCGGCGAGCCGCTCTTCATAACCCGTGATTGCAAACCCCTGTCCGTTCGCCCGCAGTTTTGCTGCCACCGCATCCAGCTGAGCCCTGAGCGCGGCTTTAGTATTTTTGAGAGTCTCTTGTTGCTGCCTTGCCAGCACTTCGATCTCCGGGCGTGATCCGGCCAGGATCTCTTGAACTCCGGCGTCCGAAGTCGCAAACAATTCCTCGAAAATTTTCACTTCCCCAGAAATCTGCGCGACTTGATGCATCAATTCTGCAAATTGACCCAGCATTTCTGACAGTTCCTTGGTCCTGTCAACAACATTTTCTCGCGGCGCCGCTTCAAATCCCATTGGAAAAATGTTAGCGCCTCTTCTCAATGAATGCAATTGAGCCGGAGAGAGGAATCGAACCTCCAACCTCTGCTTTACGAAAGCATTGCTCTGCCGTTGAGCTACTCCGGCAATCCAGTCGCGACGCAGACAATATAGCAAAAACCTGCTCATTTGTGAAGAAAAACTGGACAAATCTCTATTTTTATGATAATTTAATTTTCAGCACTAGGAAAGGAGGCACCATGAGGTTACTGCCTATGGTGCTGCTCTGGACCTCGGTTGTAGCGCTGGGCTTCGTGGGCCCGGCGGCTATCGCACAAACCCTGAACAACGAGCTGGAGATCGTGCAGCCGAAGAAGGATGAGGGTAAAACCCATGCTATCTTCGCCGCTTCACGTTTTTACCTGCTCGGAGGTTCGGCGCTCGATGGTGTGAGCACGAGCCTTGTGATGGGCCATCCGAAGATGGCATACCGTGCGGACGGAAGTCCGCTGGCGAGCTATCAGGGTATAGAGACGGGGTGGGCGAGATCCTTCGGCAGCAAGAACACGTTCGCAGCGGTAGGTGCAAATGTGGCGCTTGATGCCGGCGTGGGTTTTGCCGCTTCGAAGCTATACCAAAAAGGAGGGCGGTGGCGGTACCTGGCGATTGGCCTAAACGTGCTCAAGGGCACGGACGGGCTCATTGCGGGGATCCGAAACTTCCGATTCGCGAGCAGCGTCGATAGACGTGTACGCCTCGTTACGGGTTATGCGGGGCCCGTAACATGGTCCCACTAAACCCGTTGAAGCCTGGCGGTCCCCACAAGGGCCGCCAGTTTTCTTATATTATAAAGGCGCCTTCGTGGGATACTTGACAAGGAATGACGGGCTGGAATATAATGCAATCAGTTCCCTATCTCGCATCCCTTTCTTCTCTCAAGTCCGGAGACCCGAGAGCTTCGCCTCTGTAGTTGGTTTCCTAGTGCATCTGCTCTCCCGTCTCCTAAGGCCAGTGACCCACGAAGTCCCTGGCCTTTATCTTTTTTAGGAGTCTTTGTATGATTGAACCGTTACCGTTCTGCATCCTCGCTTGCGGGGGCAACACGCGAACACTATGCCTAAATTCACCCATCTTCATACGCATTCGCACTATTCCCTTTTGGACGGCCTCACGAAAATTGATGAACTCGTGAAGCGGACGAAAGAGCTCGGCATGGATGCGATCGCACTCACTGATCACGGCGTCCTCTATGGCGCTGTTGAATTTTATAAGGCGGCGAAAAAAGCCGGCGTGAAACCGATCCTGGGTGTCGAGACCTACGTTGCGCCGCGCGATCGCTTCTCAAAAGAGGCTAGCGAAAAATATTATCACCTGATCCTTCTCGCCGAGAATCAAATCGGCTGGAAGAATTTAATCAAACTTGTCTCCGCCGCCCACCTCGAAGGGTTCTATTACCGTCCGCGCGTCGATAAGGACATCCTCGCCAAATACCACGAGGGGCTGATCGCGCTTTCAAGCTGCCTCGGCGGGGAAATCGGACAATGCCTGCTTGCCGGAAAGTATGAGGAGGCAAAGAAAACGGCGCTCCACTACCGCGACATTTTTGGCGAGAAGAATTATTTTTTGGAAATCCAGAAGCATCCGCATGTTGCGGATTCTGAACATATTGAGCCCTTGCTCATAAAATTGTCGCAAGAAACGGGGATTCCGCTCGTCGCCACGCAAGACAGCCACTATCCCCGATCCGAAGACGCGAATTACCACGATGTTTTGCTGGCGGTTCAAACTGGCAACAAGCTTTCTGACGACGACCGAATGACCATGAAAGAAGATGATTTCTCGCTCTTGTCACCCGAGGCGATGGCAGAGAAATTTGCTTCGGTCAAAGGCGCTGAAGACGCGGTCGCGCGGACCGGCGAGATTGCCGACCGGTGCAATGTGGAGATCGAGCTCGGCGGCGTGCTGCTTCCTGACTTCCCCAAGCCCGACGGGAAAACTGCAAACGGTTATTTGCGCGAATTAATAGAGGAACGTCTGCCTAAAAAATTTCCGCGCGAAATCCAGACGACGGAAATGCATGAGCGCTTGGAGTACGAGTTGGGCGTGATTGAAAAAACAGGTTTTGCCGATTACTTTTTGATCGTCCAAGACTTGATCAACTGGGCAAAGACGCACGGCATCGCCGTGGGGCCAGGCCGCGGTTCGGCCGCGGGCAGCTTGGTTTCCTATGTGCTCGACATCACCGACTTGAATCCCCTCGCGTATGGATTGCTCTTTGAGCGGTTTTTGAATCCCGAGCGCATCCAGATGCCCGACATCGACATCGACTTTGCGGATGTGCGCCGCGATGAGGTGCTCGCCTACGCGCGCGAAAAATATGGTGGCGACCGCGTGGCGCGCATCATCACCTTTGGAACGATGGCCGCGCGCGCGGCAGTTCGTGACGCCGGGCGCTCGATGGGCTACTCGTATGCCTTTTGCGACCAAATTGCAAAACTGATCCCCTTCAATCCGACGCAGGGCATGAAGGAAGGATGGCTCGACGAATGCCTCCAGAAAGTGCAGGAACTGCGCATCATCTACGACACGAACCCAGAGGCAAAAAAACTGATTGATACTGCGCGTAGGTTAGAGGGCGTCGCGCGACACGCCTCCGTGCACGCGTGCGGCACGGTGATTTCAAAAGAACCGCTCGTGACCCGCGTGCCGCTCCAGTTCGCGCCGCAGGAAAAAGACGTGATCATCACGCAATTTGAAATGCACGCCGTGGAAGACCTCGGCCTCCTTAAAATCGACCTGCTCGGCTTAAAAAACCTCACCATCATCGAGAACACGCTCCGCCTCGTGCGTGAGCTGCACGGGGAGACGATCAACATTTCAAAAATTCCCCTGGACGACAAAAAAACTTTTGCGCTCCTCCAGAAAGCCGACACGACCGGCGTCTTCCAGTTTGAAAGCGCGGGGATGCGCCGCTACATGAAAGACATCAAACCGACGGAACTTGAAGACCTGATCGCGCTCGTCGCCTTGTTCCGTCCCGGCCCGATGGAACTTATCCCGTCTTTTATCAAACGCAAACACGGCGAAGAAAAAATCACCTACCTCCACCCGAAGCTTGAGCCGATCCTCAAGAACACCTACGGCATCGGCGTGTACCAGGAACAGATGATGCAAATTGCGCGCGACATTGCGGGCTACACGCTTCCTGAAGCCGACACGCTGCGCAAAGCGATCGGCAAAAAAATCAAATCGCTCCTCGACGAGCAGGGCGAAAAATTGACGAAAGGGATGATTGCGAACGGGATCCCGCCGCGAACCGCGAAGGCCATTTGGGAGCTCTTCCCCCCGTTCGCGCGTTATGGTTTCAACAAGTCGCATGCCGCTTGCTACGCCCTGATCGGCTACGAGACGGCCTACCTGAAAGCGCATTACCCCGAAGAATTCATGGCGGCACTTTTGAACGCAGAGGTGCGCGACATCGACCGTATTTCCTTCCTCATCCAGGAGGCGAAACAGGGAGGCATCATCGTCCTGCCGCCCGATATCAACGCGAGCTTTGTCGACTTCGCGCCGGAGGGCGACAAAATTCGATTTGGTTTGGAAGCGGTAAAAAATGTTGGCGGCGAGATCACGCGCGCGATCATCGAGGAACGCACCCGCCGCGGGCCGTTCAAAAATTTTGAAGACGTGCTCACGCGGATTCAGCACAAGGATCTCAATAAAAAATCGCTTGAAAGCCTCGTGAAGGCGGGCGCTTTTGATTCGCTCGGCATCGAGCGGAACCAGGCGCTCCGCAATATGGATGATATTTTGCGTTTCGCAAACGCGGCGCGCAAAGGCGGAAACGGCGCGGCGAACGCGGGCGCGTCACTGTTTGGCGGTGACGTGATGAAGGCACCGACGCTCAAATTGAAAACCGCGCCCCCGGCTTCGAATGCCGAGCGTCTTGGCTGGGAAAAAGAGTTGATCGGATTCTATCTTTCAGAACATCCGCTTGCTGCATATACTGAAAAATTAAAAGCGGTCGGCGTGAAACCGATTACCGAGCTCCTGGCAGTGACGAATGAACGGGCACCGGTCCGCGCTGCGGGCGTCATAACCAAGATTAAAAAAATATTTACCAAAACTGGACAGCCTATGATTTTCGCAACGATCGAAGATGCATCGCAGAAATCGATGGAGGTCGTGGTCTTTAATAGCGTCTATGAAAAGACGAATGGCCTGTGGGCCGAGAATGTGCCCATCATCGTACAAGGCAAGATTTCAACGCGGGACGGCGAAACCAAAATGGTCTGCGATGCGGCGAAGAAAATCGGGGCTTAGCCGGGCGCATTGACAAAAATCTAAAATGGGGTATCTTGGGGAATAGCACGGGCTTTCTTTGGAGGAGGGCTCGTCAGTTGGAGGTGTATCGCCCCGTCGGATCAAAGAGTTCGCTCCTTAGAGATGGACTTTGCGATCAATGGTGCTGTCCACCGCTGACTTGTAAGGTGCAGAACGGCGTCTCGCGTTTGGGGAAATGCCGAGGCGCCGTTTTTATTTTTATTATTTCTCTTTCTTCGCTCGCATGAGCGGGAAAAATACCGTTTCACGTACCGGCCGATTCATGAGAACGGCAAACAGACGTTCAGACACGCCGAAGCCTCCGGCCGGTGGCATTCCGTAGGAAAGTGCATCGAGAAAATCTTCGTCGAGCATCTGCGCTTCGCGATCGCCTGCCGCCCGAAGCTTCATCTGTTCTTCGAAGCGGGCGCGCTGGTCAAGCGGGTCATTTAATTCTGAAAATCCTTTGCCGAGTTCGGTGCCGCCGGCCATGATTTGGAAACGCTCCACGACGGCGGGATTATCGGCGCGGCGCTTCGCAAGAGGTTCAACTTCCACGGGCGGATCAACTAGAAAACATGGTTGCACGAGGCTCGGCCGCACAGTCTTTTTGAAAATAAGGTCGATCAAGCGGCCCTTGCCAGCATTTTTCTCCGGAGCTAGCTTGAGCACTTTTGTTTTTTTCTCAAGTTCAGCGCGCGATGCTGTCGTCGGATCAATACCGTTCGCTTTCTCGAACGCTTTTACGTAATCAACCTTTTCCCACTCGCGCGACCAATCAATTTTTTCGCCGTTATATTCCGTGGCGAAGCCGCCCGTAATATTTTTAATAGTGGCCTTGTACATTTTTTCTGCGAGCGCCATCACGTCGTTATAGTCAGCGTATGCCCAATAGAATTCAAGCTGTGTGTAATCTTGCAAATGCTCGCGATCAATACCTTCATTCCTGAAAATTCGGCCGATCTCAAAAACTTTATCAAATCCGCCGACGAGGAGGCGTTTTAACGGAAGTTCAAGCGAAATCCGCAAATAAAAATCTGCGTCGAGCGCGTGATGATGCGTCTTAAACGGCTCCGCTTCCGCACCGCCTGGCACCATTTCCAAAACCGGCGTTTCGACTTCGAGAAATCCTTCTTTCTTCAGAAGGTCGCGCATCGTCTGCCAGAATATTGTTTTCTTTTCAAAAAGCTCCCGGAGTTCTGGCGTTGTGATCAATTCGAGATAGCGCTTGCGCAAGCGCAGATCGGGATCTTCGATTCCTTCCCATTTATCAGGGAGCGGCAGCAAACTTTTTGCCGCCATCTGCAATTCGTGCACCTCCAAACTTTTTTCACCACGCTTTGTTTCGAAGAGCGTGCCGGTTGCGCTCACGAAATCACCGATATCGAGCACGGAGCGCCAAAAATTAAGGTCGCGGCCCTTGGTTGTTGCGTGCGGCAATGAGTCGTCTTTCAGAACGATCTGGATCTTTCCCGTTCCGTCTTCAAGGTCGGCAAACACAATCTTCCCCTGGTCGCGCATGCTGCGAAGGCGGCCGGCAAACGAAATTTTTTTAGAAGATTTTACCAATTTGGAAAACTCCGCCAGTGCATTAGCGATATGGTGCGTCCGAACCACGCGCGCGGGATATGGATCAAGCCCGGCCTTCTTCAAAAGGTTGAGTTTCCTCTCGCGCTCCTTGATGAGCTCGTCGAGCATTGGTCTAAATATACCACGCTCACGGCGTCGCATGATATTGACACTATTATTTTATATGTTAGAATATGTACAGCAAGATTCTCAATCCATACTCACAAGGAGGTTCCCCTATGGGGCCCGCCGGAACTGTTCGAGCATTCCTCGATAACCTCGCAAAAATTGGCGGCTCGCCGAGATTGCTGTATCAGGTCTCTGCGAAAATTTATTTCCGCGTCGACGTGGATCAGGCAGAAGAAGACGCCTGTGAGTCGGTGCTCAGAGCGTTGATCCGACGCGTTGACGACGCTCATCCCTGGCGGTGCAAGGACGCTCACGGAAACCTGGCTCCCAGCCGGGCCTTCATCGGGCAGGCGGCGTGGACGCGCGGGAATTGGAGGGTTGGCGGATCCGTATGCTGCCTCACGCTGGTTCCCTCGGCCCCTTTGACCCAAGACCAGTTCCATGCGTACCAGAAGTACCTGACGGCACTCCGGGATATGCTGAAGACATTCCCGATCCATCCATCGCCTCTCCAGGTCCGCGTCGAGATGGTTGCGACGTGGCCCGACACCGAGCTGTGGGAGTAGAACAATCGCGGGCCGTTGAAGATCATGGGTCGCTTAACTAAGACGCCCGAGCACTTGCTCGGGCGTTATCTTTTTCTTAAAAATTTGTTAAACCTATTCGATCTTCAAAATCTCATAGACGGCAGGTCCGGCCGGCGTCGTCACCTCCACTTTTTCACCTACCTTCTTTTTCATAAATGCGGCGCCGAGCGGAGATTCATCCGAGATGCGGCCCTCTTCCGGCTTCGCCTCGTAAGAACCGACCACGGTGTAAGTCATCGTCCGTTCGCCTTTTTTCAGAGTCACCGTCGAACCGACCGCGACCATGTCATGGTCCCCCGTTTTTGTAATGGTCACTGCTTCCTTCAAGAGGTCTTCAAGCTCGGCGATGCGCGTCTCAACATTTGCCTGTTCCTCGCGCGCCTCCGCATATTCAGAATTTTCCGAGAGGTCGCCGTACTCTTTTGCCTGCTTCAAGCGCTCCGCCACTTCGATGCGGCGGGTGTTCTTGAGCGTTTCGAGTTCTGCCTTCAGCTCGTTCAACCGATCTTCCGACAAATATTGCTTCGGCATGGGTGCGTTATAAGTCAGAAGATTATGGGGCAGGATGTGGCGCCCCGTCAAGTACGCCGAGGAGCGGGTACTCGCCACGCCGCAGGCGCCAATAAATGGTCATGACGTCTTTCAAAAAATAGAACCCGGCCGACATTTTGACATGTGATCCCGCTTCATTCACCCAGTGCACGGGGACTTCTGCGATGCGGTAATGCATCCGCCGCGCGAGGGCGAGCACTTCGACGTCGAAGCCCCAGCCGGTCACGCGGGACTGCTGGAAAATATTTTTTGCTGCTTCCTCGGTGAATGCTTTGAAGCCGCATTGCGTGTCTTTGATGCCGTGAAGAAGCAGTATCTGCACCATCAGGTTCAGCCCTCGCGCGGCGAGTTGGCGGAAGATCGATTCTGGCGGATCAAGCTGCGCCCCCGGCGCGCGGCGCGAGCCGATGACCACCTGGCATCCCTCCTTAAAGAACGGGATCATCTTGTCGAACTGGTCAATGCTCGTTGCGTTATCCGCGTCGCTCAAAAGCCTCACGGCGCCGCCAGCGATCAGCATCCCCTGCCGGACCGTCCCTCCCTTGCCTTTATTTTCAGCGTTATCAATCAGCTTCAGATTTCGGATGGCCGATTTCATTCGGTCGACGACTTCTGCGGTATTGTCTTTTGAACCGTCGTTCACAACCACGATCTCGTACGTGTAGGGCGCGTGCGCGAGGCGGCGGTCGATATCGATGAGCGTCGCGGGGATCCGCTCTGCTTCGTTATAGGCGGGGATGACGATGGAAAGGTAGGGCTTGGCCATGGCGAGCTCTTCTCTTTTCTTTTCGGTTTCTTTAATTATAAGTTAATGAAGGATTCATTAAATTTCCGTGAGCACGCGCGGGCCGCGTTTCGTGATCGCAACCGTGTGTTCGAAATGCGCTGCATAAGAGCCGTCGGCCGTCGCGTAACTTTCATCTTCGATTTGCACCAGTTCGCCGCGGCCCACCACAAACATGGGCTCGATCGCGATCACCATGCCTTCCTGTAACGGCTCGCCCTCTCCGGGTCGCCCGAAATTGAAAACGGTCGGATCTTCGTGCAGCATCTTCCCAATTCCGTGCCCCGTGAGGCCTTCCGCGACCGTAAGCCCGTTTTTTTTCGCCACTTTAGCAATCGCCGCTCCCACATCTCCCAACGTGTTGCCGATCTTTGCGGCGGCAATGCCGGCGACGAGCGCTTCATGCGTTCCCGCGATGAGTTTTTGCACTTTGCGGTCCTGCTTACCAGCCGCAACCGTCACCGCCGTGTCGCTATAGAAACCTTGGTAGCGAAGCCCGAGGTCCAGCTTCAGAATTTCTCCGTCCTGCACGACGCGGCCGGAGGGCTGGCCATGCACCACCACTTCGTTGAATGAGGTGCAGAGCGTGTACGGATACGCGCGCCGGGCGCCGGCGGGGCGGTAATTCAAAAACGCGGGCTTCGCTCCCGCTTTGTGGATGAGTTGGTAGGCAAGGCGATCGAGTTGCTTGGTGGTTACCCCGGCGCGGACTTCGGATGCGAGCTCGTCCAGAATTTGCGCCAGGCGCCGACCGCCCTCCGCCATGATTTCTATTTCATCGGGCGTTTTTAATGTGAGCATAGATACGCTCCGTAACTTTATATGGCGCCGGGCGCGCGTCAATCTTTTTCACCCGATAGCCGCACTTCTTCAGAAATTCTAAAATCGGCAGCGTTCGTTCGGCATATTCCTTGAGCCGAACTTTAATGACCGCAGCATTATCGATGGTCCGCTGGTAGAGCGGCGCGCCGCAGACTGGGCATCGTTTCACATGTTTCGCGCGATAAAACGACGTAAGCAATAAATATCCGCAGTGCTTACAAACCATCCGGGCGCTGTTTCGCTTAATCGAATATCGCGGGGGCAGGTCGAGGAAGAAAACGAAAATATTCTTCCTACCATAGAGGTGCTCCAGAATTGGATATTCCCTCTTCGCCTCGTAGAGCGTGCGGGGCGAGCCGCTCATGACAAGCCCCCAATCGGCCTTCGCAGTCTTTTTTATCTCATGAATGATGGTTCTCGTCACAAAACTCGGCGTCAATAACTTGCCAGCGTCGAAGAGGCGCCGCTCCAGCCTGATCGCGGCACTTTTATTGCGGGCGGGATCATGCACGATCGACTCCAGGAGCTGACCTGTGTCGATATTGATCAAGTTGAATTTAGCGGCCAGCAACGTCGCCTGCGTCCCTTTTCCGGCACCAGGCGGGCCATAGAGCACGATTATCACTTTCTGCATGCAGCTATTTTACCATGCCCAGGCACCGTGGGCCCGTCGGGACTTGCACCCGCTTCTCCACTTTTCAAAGATGGCGTTTTACTCCATAAACTATAGGCCCATATACAGGCCCAAGAGCCCACGGTGAAATGAAAGTAGCATATCGAAGATAAAATTTCGCTCAAATATTTATTAAAAAATATAAATGGCCGCTCGCGCGGCCACCTATACGAAAAGTGGAGAGACCAGCCTACGATTTATAGACTAGCACCATCTTCCCTCCAGGATAGACCAATCCCGAACCAAAAGTCAATGCGCGCTTAATGAAATTTTAATTATTCGATCCCCTCGTATTCACGCACGGTGAGCTGCGAGTCAACCTGGCGCATCGTTTCGAGCGCGACCGCTACGACAATCAACACGGCGGTGCCGCTGATCGTGAGGACGGTAACGCCCGTAATCGCCTGGACGATGATCGGAAGAATGGCGACGATGCCGAGAAAAGCGGCTCCCCAAAAGGTGATACGGTTCACGAGCGAACCGAAAAACTTTTCGGTACTCTCGCCTGGGCGGATGCCCGGAACGAATCCCCCGCTCCGCTGCAAATTCTTGGCCACTTCTTCAGGATTGAACGTGATCGAGGTGTAGAAATACGTAAAGATAAACACGAGCAAGAAATAAAACGCGCCGTACCAGAGTTGGTTCGCAACGAACGCGGCCGCAAAGTTGCTGATCTTCAAGCCCCACGCGGTCGAGAAAATAGAAACGATGAAGGCAGCGAACTGCGGGAAAAGCAAAACCGAAATTGCAAAAATGAGCGGGATCATGCCTGCCTGGTTTACTTTGAGCGGCAAGTAACTCTGCGCGCCGCCGTACATTTTGTTGCCCCGCACCCGCCGCGCATAGGCAACTGGAATTTTTCGTTCCCCTTCATTTAAATACACCACGCCGCCGATGAGGAGGATCGCCGCGACCGCGAAGCCGAGATAGGTCGTGAGGAGCGTCGGCGTGTACGAAACGAGCGCCGTGCCGAAGAACGCGGGGAGGCGCGCCAAGATACCGGCCAAGATGATGAGCGAAATGCCGTTCCCCACTTTTTGCTCGGTGATCAATTCTCCGAGCCAGAGCGCGACCATAGAGCCGCAACTGATCACTATCACGTTCGTGAAGAATGCGAAGGGCGCGGGGCGGTCAATCACGCCCTGCGAGATGAGGAGGGTTAAAAAACCATATGCATTCACGATGGCGAGCGGAACCGTGATGAGGCGCGAGTACTGGTTGAACTTTGCCTGGCCGCGGGCGCCTTCTTCGTAATACATTTCCTTGAATCCCGGGAAAATAATAGTGAGGAGCTGCATGATGATCGTCGCCGTGATGTACGGACCGACGCCCAACATCATCACAGAAAGATTCGCTAAGCCGCCGCCCGAGAAAAAGTTCAGAAACCCGAAGAGTTGGTTCGAATTGAAATAGTTGGCAAGGCGCGCGGCATCAACGCCGGGGACCGGGATCGCGGCGAACACGCGGTACGCAACCAAAAGCCCCGCCACGATGAGGATCTTGTTGCGGAGATCTTTGATGCGGAAGATTTGGAAGAAGCGGTCCATAACGTTCCAGGCGGCTCGCTAGGCAGATTTTTCTGCGACGATTGATCCGCCCGCTTTCTCAATCTTCATTTTAGCGCTTTCTGAAACTAATATATTGTGCACGCGCACCGGAAACGCGATCTCCCCTTCGCCGAGGAGTTTCACCCGGCCGTGGAAATTTTTACGGACGAGCCCGGCGGCCTTGAGCAATTCCAGATTGAGGTCGAGCGGAGATTTCCCTTCGGCGAACGATTTCAACTTGGCGAGCGCCGCGATATTGAACACCATCGGCTGCTCGGCCTTCGGCATGTTGCGAAAACCGCGCCGCTTGGGGATGCGCAAAATAAGGTCGCGCTCCGCCGGACGGAGGCGGCGTCCCGAGCGGGACTTCTGCCCTTTGACGCCGCGGCCGGAATAACTGCCGCGCTTGCCGCTGCGGCCGATGCGCTGCGAGCGTTTTTTGATTGAAGGAAGTTCGTGGATGTGCATGGTTTTATAATTACGCTTTCAACATTTTAAGCGCCTCCATCGTCGCCATCGCGTTCGTCAACTTATTCGGGGTACGGCCGAGAATTTTTGCCGTCGCATCTTTAATGCCGGCGAAGGCGAGTACAAAACGGACCGCTCCCCCGGCGCGGAGGCCATGGCCCTGGCTTGCCGGCTTCAAGAGCACTTTTGCCGCGCTATATTTTGCGATCACCTGGTGCGCAATCGTGCGCCCGTCTTTGAGCGGTACCACCATGATATTTTTCTTCGCCGCGGCTTTCGCTTTCGCGATCGCCTGCTGCACGTCGAGCCCTTTCGCGACGCCGATGCCGACGCGACCCCGCTCGTCACCCAGCACGATCGTGCAACGGAACCGGAACCGCTTACCACCGGCAACGACGCGGGTCACGCGGCGCATGTCGAGTACGCGCTCTTTAAATTCTTCCTTTTTGATCGGACGCATGGGGCGATCCGGCCGTGGTCCACGTTGAGGCATTGGCATGGTTCGTTGAGTGGTTAAATTTTGAGTCCTCCTTTTTTAACGCCTTCGGCGAAACTTTTTACCCGACCATGGAAACGGGCCTCGCGGCGATCGAAGGTTGCCGACGCGATCCCCATCTCCTTCGCTTTTTTTGCCATGAGCTCGCCGGCCGCAAACGCCTGGTCGCTCTTTTTCTTGCCAGCGTCGCCCGTCGTTTTTCCAAAACTTGAAATTGCCGCGAGCGTGTGGCCTTTCACGTCATCAATCAGTTGGGCGTACAAATACTGGTTCGAGCGGTTCACCACGAGACGCGGCTTCTCGGCCGTCCCGCGCACGCCGATGCTCACGCGCGCCGCGCGCCGTTCACGCCGAATATTAAGTTTTTTTCGTGGCTTCATAATTTTTTAATAACGATATTCGCGCTCGCTCGCTAGCTCGCCGTTGCCGCTGCTTTCTTGCCGACCTTCCGACGGATCACCTCTCCCTGGTAGCGGATCCCCTTGCCCTTATAGGGCTCGGGCTTCTTCATGGCGCGGATTTCAGCCGCAGTGCGGCCCACGAGATCGTTGTCGATGCCGGAGATCTTCATAATATTCTTCTCTATCGCAATCGTCACGCCCTGCGGAATTGGCATGCGGACCGGCTGCGCGTAGCCAAGATAGAGCGCGAGCTCTTTCCCCTCAACCACCGCGCGGTAACCGACGCCCTCAATTTCAAGCGTACGGCTGAAACCTTCCGTCACGCCCTGGATCGCATTTTTTGCAAGGGCCCACAGCGTGCCGGTCGTGGCCGTGAGGGTGGACCCGTCAACGGTCGCCGACGCGCCTGCGGGCACTTTCACCTTCACTTGGCCTTTCGTACCGTGCGCCGTCAAAACGCCATCGTTCACCGTGACGGTGGCGCCGTTTGGAATCGTGAGAGGTTTTTTTATAAGGCGGCTCATGGTTCGTGTTGGTCAATAAATGCTTAATAAAAATTTAATGTGGACCTACCAGACTTGGAATAAATATTCCCCGCCGATTTTATTTTTTCGTGCGGTGCGGTCGGTCATGATCCCTTTGGAAGTCGAGAGGACGCCGATGCCGTGGCCCTGCATGACCGGGCGCAAGTTGCGATAGTCAATATAGGAGTGGCGGCTCGGCTTGCTCACTAATTTGAAATCAGAAAACGATGTTTTCTTGGTTTTTGAACCGAGGCGGACTACGATAATATTTTTCTTTCCCGCCGCTTCTTTTTCGGCGCTTGCCAGATAGCCAGCTTCAACGAGCGCGTTCAGCACCGCGAAATCCATTTTCGAAAATGGGGTGACCACCCGATCCTTGCGGGCCATCACGGCATTCTTTAATTTTGGCAGTACGTCGTAATACATATTAATAGTGGGTTACCATGACGCTTTTTTTACGCCCGGAATTTCCTGGTTCGTCGCCATCTCGCGGAAGCAGATCCGGCACACACCGAAGTCGCGCATGTACGCGCGCTTGCGGCCGCAGCGAAAACAGCGCCGGACCAGGCGGGTGCTGAATTTCGGCTTCTTTTTACTGCGGGCGATGACGGATTCTTTTGCCATGGTAATTATTTTTTCGCGTGCTTACCGGCCATTTCTTTGCGGAGCGGTACCCCCAATGCGCGGAGCGCGGCGACGGCTGCGGCGCGATTTTTCTTTTTGGGGACAAGGCTGATACCGATCGAGAAGGAAATCGGTGAATGTTCGGGCGCCACTTCCGGAAACACAAACTGTTCGCGCAAACCGATGTTCAAGACGCCGCCCTGGTCAATGGTTTTCGGATCAAGTCCATTGAAGTCACGTACGCGAGGCAACACTATTTTAACGAGGCGTTCGAAAAAATCAACCATGCGCCCACGGCGGAGCGTGATGCGGAGGCCGACGATCTGCTGCTCGCGAATCTTAAAACCCGCGATCGATTTGCGCGCGCGGCGGATTTGCGATTTCTGGCCGCTCATCGCGGCGAGGTCGGCCATCACCTGGACGAGCGCTTTTTCCTCAAAGTTCGGCGTCTGGCTCAAGCGGCCGACGCCAGCATCAATCACGATCTTCTCGAGGAAGTTGCGGATGTCGAGGCGATGCCCCGATTCTTTTTTTATGGTCGTCGCAGGCATGGTTATGTGGTTGCTTGGCATTTCTTGCAGTAGCGGACCATTTTTTCGCCCTCCTTGCGGAAACCAACCCGCGTCGGGTTTTTGCAATTTCCGCAAACGAGCATCACGCGTGACGCCGGGATCGGGCGCGGGACGGACACGATCTGCCCCGTCTCGCCCTGCTTCTTCGGGCGCGAGCGCTTATTCACGGTGTTCAACCCTTCGATCACCACTTTTTCTTCAGCAGGCATCGACGTCAAAACTTTCCCGGTCTTCCCGCGATCCTTGCCCGCCAAAATTTTTACGATGTCCCCTTTGCGAATGTTCATGGTGGTAATTTCAGTGATAAAAGCTTCCTACACGATTTCTTCAGCCATCGTCATCAATTTTTCATACCCTTTCTCTTTTAATTCGCGCGGCAAAGGGCCGAAAATACGCGTCGCCGTCGGTTCTTTTTTCGCATCAATCAACACAACCGCGTTTTCATCAAAGCGCACGTAGGAACCGTCGCGGCGGCGGATCGCATTCTTCGTGCGGACGACGAGCACCTTCACCACGTCTTTTTTCTTCACCGCCTTGCGGGGTTCGGCCGTCTGGACCGAAGCGACGATGATGTCGCCCACGCCCGCATAGCGGTGGCGCGTGCCGCCGAGGATGCGGAAACAGC
Source organism: uncultured Candidatus Saccharibacteria bacterium (assembly GCA_964456235.1). Classification (GTDB taxonomy): domain Bacteria; phylum Patescibacteriota; class Minisyncoccia; order UBA6257; family 2-01-FULL-56-20; genus CAYWDX01. The sequence continues at coordinate 85,640 of CAYWDX010000001.1, forward strand.
GCACGATCTTCGCGCCGCTGTTATCTGCCACTTTTAATATGGAGCGTTCTTGTATCATGGTTATTTCTCAATCTTTGACACGATCTTCCAGCGCTTGTCGCGCGACATCGGACGCATTTCTTCGATCACGACTTTATCGCCCGTTTTGTATTCATTGTTTTCATCGTGCGCCTTGAAGCGCTGCGTCACGTGGTAATACTTGAGATATTTCGGGTGTTTCTTCAAGCGCGAAACTGAAACCACGCGCGTCTTTTGCATTTTGTCAGACACGACTTCACCCGAAATCCGGCGCTTGTTATTTTTTGCTTCCATGCTCTTGCATAAACGTTTTCATTCGCGCGACTTTCTTTTTCATTTCGCGAATCTCGGATATATCTTTCACTTTTCCCGCCGCGAGGTCAAACCGGAACGTGCGTAATTTTTCGTTTGCGTCTTTAATCATCGCCTGGAGTGCTTCCGCCGTTTGATGCTTTAAATCTTGGATGTCTTTCTTTTTCATGGCGATTATTTCACAACGATTTTGGTTTTGACCGGCAATTTGAATGAAGCGAGGCGCAACGCTTCCCGCGCGGTCGCTTCAGGGACGCCGTCGATCTCGAACAGCATGCGCCCGGGACGGACTGGGAACACGTAGTGGTCCACGCTTCCCTTTCCGCCGCCCATCGTGGTTTCCGGCGGGCGGATCGTGACCGGCTTATCGGGGAACACGCGGATCCACAAGCGGCCGCTGCGCTTCAAGAAATTGGTAATCGTTTTGCGCGCCGCCTCGATCTGCCGGGAGTTCATCCATGACGCGCTCATCGCCTTCAAACCGTACTGCCCATACGAGAGCTCTAAACCGCGCGTCTCGACGAGGCGGCGGCGCGAGCGTCCCTTGTGCCATTTGCGATGTTTAACTTTTTTCGGGAGAAGCATGGGTGTAGTTCAATTATTTTTCACGGCCGGCGGTTGCGGGGCGGCCCGGCGCTGCATGCGCGATAGGTGCCGCGCCCCTCCCTTTCTTGTCAAAAATTTCTCCTTTGTAGATCCACACGCGAATGCCGATCGTGCCATACGTCGTCTTTGCGGTTGCCTTCGCATAGTCAATATCGGCGCGCAAGGTTTGGAGCGGGAGCGAGCCGCGCGCGAGCCACTCGCGGCGCGCGATTTCATTGCCATCAAGACGCCCCGAGAGGAAAATCTTGACCCCTTTCGCTTCCTTATTCTGGGCGACCTGTTCTATATATTTCTTCATCGTACGCCGGAATGGAAGGCGCTTCTCCAAATCCCACGCAATTTGCTGCGCGACATACGGCGCAGAAATTTCGGAGCGTTTTAACTCTTCGATATTCACGCTCAATGGAATTGGCTGCTTCGATTTGCGGACTTTGCGGATCGCGTTCGCAATCGCCTTGTTCAAGTCTTCCACCCCTTTGCCGCCGCGGCCAATGATGAGGCCCGGGCGGGCTGCGCGAATCAAAATGCGCAAGTTGCCCTGCGTGCGCTCGATCTCGACACCCGCGACGCCGGCGAGGCCGATCTTTTGCTTGATCACGTTGCGGATCGCTTCGTCTTCTTCCAAAAACTTCGCGTACCCGCCCTTAAGGAACCAGCGGACCGGCCAGTTTTTGGTGACGCCCAAGCGGAATGAATTTGGATTAATTTTTTGTCCCATGGTTATTTCGAGGTGCGCGCTTTCGGATTAAACATGCGCTTCAGGAAGCCCGGCTTTTTCTCCGACTTTTTCTCGGCTTCGGGACGCATCGTTTCTTTGCCGCTCGACGCGCCTTTCGCTTTCGGGTGCTTGCGCTCCTCGCCGCGCGGAATTTTGGTTTTCTTCGGCGCAACGATTTGATATTTCGGGGTGAGATTTTCGTTTACGCCAAGAACGAGCGTCACGTTGCTCATTTTCTTTTGGATCGGCGATGCCGAACCGCGGGCGCGCGGCAACATCCGCTTCAACATCGGTCCCCCGTCCACCCGGAATGACGCGATAAAAAGATGGTTGGGGTTCAAACGCTGGTTGTTCTTAGCATTCGCCACCGCCGAGCGCAAGAGTTTTAAAAGCGCTTTTGCCGGGCGGCGCGGCTGCACGAGGAGCTGCGCTTCCGCGTCATTCACCGAAAGCCCTTTTACGAGATCGGCAACGCTGCGCACTTTGCGGGGCGCGATCCTTAAGTAATTCAGTTTTGCGATTTGCGTCGTTGCCATGGTTGTGTATAGGGCGCTATTTCGCTGCAGGCGCGGCCTTTGCGGCGGCGGCCTGCGAACGCTCCGTTTCGGCGGCCTTTATTTCAAGTTCTTTCTGGATCTTGCCGCCGTGCTTCACGAATTTACGCGTCGGTGAAAATTCTCCGAGGCGGTGGCCCACCATTTCTTCAGACACGCGCACTTCTACAAAGGCGCGGCCGTTGTGCACGCCGAACGTATAACCCACCATTTCGGGTGCGATTTCGGATGCGCGCGACCACGTTTTAATGACGCCCGCCGCTTCGGGCTTGCCAAGTTTAGCCATCTTCGCAAGAAGGCGCTGGTCAACGTACGGTCCTTTTTTGAGTGATCGAGACATGTTAATGAAAATTTAATATGGCGATGTTTTTTATTTTTTCTTGCGCGGGGGCCGGCGCGACAAAATAAACTTGCCGGATTTTTTCTTGCGGTTGCGCGTCTTGTGCCCACCCGTCACCTTGCCCCACAGCGTCTTCGGCTTGCGGGTGCCGCGCGGCTGGCTGCCTTCGCCGCCACCATACGGGTGGTCAACCGGGTTCATCGCCTTGCCGCGAACCGTCGGCCGGATGCCGAGCCAGCGCGAGCGGCCAGCTTTTCCGATCGAAACCAAACTCCATTCGGCGTTTGAGACCTGGCCGAGCGAAGCGAGGCCAGACCAAAGTACGCGACGGATTTCGCCCGATGACAATTTAAGATCCGTGTACCCGTCCGCGTTCGCCAAAATTTCCGCGTATGATCCCGCTGACCGCGCCAGCTGCCCACCGCGGCCCGGCGTCATTTCAATATTGTGGACCTGGTAGCCGACCGGAATATTTTTGAGCATCATGCGGTTGCCCATTTTGAGCGGCGCGGATTCTGCGGTGAACAATTCCGTTCCGACCGCGAGGCCTTCCGGCGCCAAAATATAGGAGCGGCTGCCGTCGGCCTGCTTCATGCGCGCGATGAACGCCGTGCGATACGGGTCATATTCGAGCGTCTCCACCATCGCCTTCGTGTTCAAGCGGTTCTGTTTAAAATCCACCATGCGATACATCTTTTTATTGCCGCCGCCCTGGTGGCGCGTCGTGATCCGGCCCTGCGCGTTGCGGCCGGCGTTATCTTGCAGGCGCACCAAAAGCGGCTTCCACGGGCGAACGTCGGAAAGCTTGCGATAGTCGGGGGCGGTCATGGAACGCCGCGAGGCGCTTGTGGGTTTATAGATTTTCATTATTGGAGATCAATTTTTTGGCCGGTTTTCAGCGTGACAATCGCCTTGCGGTATCCTTGCTGCCGCCCTTTCATCGTCGAACCAAAACGTTTTTTCTTTGGCGGACGGTTCACGATCTGTACCTGGACCGGATCAACCTTGTACGCTTCCTTCACCGCTTTTTTGATTTCTGGTTTCGTCGCTTTGTGTTTCACGATAAAAACGTACTTGCCGAGCTCCGAGAGGCGCGCGGATTTTTCAGTGACCCAGGGCTTCTTGATGATGAAGAGGTCGGCCATGGCTATACGGTGTAGTGCTTTGCGATAACCTCTGCCGCCGACTTTTCGATCAGTAAATTCTTGTGGTTCAAAATGTCTTGCAGATTGAGCGAGGTCGCGGTGAGCGTTTTTGCCTTTTGCAAATTTGCGGACGCGCGCTCAAGATTGCGGCTCGTCCCCGCGGGAATGAGGAGCGCGTCAAATCGCTTCGCTCCCTTCTTCATGTTCAAGATTTGATTGAGCGCCGACGCGAGAATTTTTGTTTTCGGTGCTTCAACCGTAAGATTTTCGAAAAATTTAATCTCGCCGTCTTTCGCCTTGCGCGAAAGCGCAGAGAAAATCGCGATGCGCTTCATTTTTTTATTCACCTTTTGCGAATAGTCGCGCTCGTTCGTCGGCCCGTGCGCCTTACCACCACCGACCCACAGGGGCGAGCGGATGGATCCGTGGCGCGCGCGGCCCGTCCCCTTTTGCCGCCAGGGCTTTTTACCGCCGCCGCGCACTTCGCCGCGACCTTTTGCGTGCGCCCACGGGTGGCGCTCATTCGCGAGTTCAGCCAAAAGCACTTGCTTCACGAGCGTCGGTTTCCACGGCGCGCCAAACACCTTCTCCGGGAGTTCCATCGTGCCCACTTTTTCATTCTTCAAATTATAGAGGTCGGCGTTCATGGCAAAAATATTAATTGCGGATCTCGAGGAGGCCGCCGCGCGCGCCCGGAACCGCGCCGCGCAAGAGAATCAGATTTTTTTCTTTATCAATGCCCGCGACGACGAGGTTTTTCACCGTCACGCGATCCGTGCCCATGTGTCCCGCCATCCGGCGTCCGGGTACCACGCGCTGGAATGCGGTGGAACCAATCGAGCCGGGCGCGCGGAAGCGATTTTTTTGGCCGTGCGTTTTTGGCCCGCCGCCAAAACCGTGGCGCTTCACGACGCCTTGGAAACCGCGGCCCTTCGTGATGCCGCTCACCCGGACTCTTTCGCCTTCTTTAAAAGATTCCACGGTCACTTCGTCGCCGGCTTTGAATTGTGCGACGTCGATCGGATGCCACTCGCGATTGCGAAATTCCCGCTTCGCTTTGCCGAGCATCACCTGCACGGCTTCGTATCCTTCCTTTTCCTTGCTGCGCAAAAGTCCCACCTTATTCGGCTGGGCTTCAACGACCGTGACGGGCACCACTTTGCCCTCGTTCCACATCTGGGTCATTTTCACTTTTTTACCCAAGATAAACGCCATGGTAAAAATAAAAATTCCGGCATTCACCGGAAGTTCACGCACCGCCACCGATACCCCATCATTACATGGGATTTTTACTTAAGATAAACGCTCCTCGTCCTCCTAAGCGGGTAGTGATTTGCATGAAACTTCCGAGAAACCTTGTGCAGAGTCTATCAAATTTTGCGGTTAACTGTCAATTATGGTATATTGAGGGGAGCACTCAGGTAGTCTTGTGGAGCACGCGAAGGTCCCCCCCACCCGAAGCCGCGGCGCAAGTCGCGGCTTTTCCTTTTATTAAAAATTTATTAAGAAAATGTTGACTTTGTGATGAGTGCGTGCTAATGTATGGGCAGTAAGTACCTTAGGGGGTGGAGCATGAAAGCGCGCCGTCGACGCTTCTTCGCTTGGGCCATGGTGGCAGTAGCTGCAATCTTCGCGAGCTTCGTGATACCGTTCGTCCTCCTGAAGTTCCGCGTCCCGGCGGACAACGGGGTGATCTGGACAACGGTCAACGGATTGAGCGCCGTGAGTATCCTTGCGGGCGTGTGCATCCTTTATCGGATCGCCGTCGAAAGGGAGACCCTGAATCTCATGGAGTCCCAGCTGGCCGATCGGTACAATCGGCGGCGCGAGGTCCACAACGCCTGGCTCTTTGGTTAGTAAACCCAACAACCAAAAGCCGCAGCGCAAGCTGCGGCTTTTTCTTTTTCTGCCAAGGGTCATAGAAAAGTCTTTCGAGGGGGCTCTCGGAGGCGCTCGCAGCTTGGTCTTTCGCGAAGCGGAAGTGCGAGCGCTGAGAGAGCAGGGTGGCTCGTGCCGCTGGAGCACGAGAACACCCGTACCCGAGAAAGACTTTTCTAGACCATCTTCACCTCCACGTCGACACCGGCGGGAAGATTCAAGTTTGAAAGTGATTCGATGATCTTCTGGCTCGGATTCATGATCTCCACGAGGCGTTTGTGCACGCGGAGTTCGAACTGCTCGCGCGAATCCTTATGGACGAATGTCGAGCGGTTCACGGTGTAGTGCTTGATTTCGGTCGGCAACGGAATCGGGCCCACCACTTTAGCATCGTTGCGCTCGGCGGCTTCAATGATTTGGCGCGCCGAGGTATCGATCAATTTGTGATCGTAGGATTTGATTCGCAAACGGACTTTCTGGAGAACTTCCGATTCCTTTTTTGCCATATTACTTGACGATCTTCGTTACAACGCCGGCGCCTACGGTTTTGCCACCCTCGCGGATAGCGAAGCGCTGCTTCTCTTCGAGCGCCACGGGACTGATGAGCTTCACGGTAAGCTTCACCGTGTCGCCCGGCATGACCATTTCCATGCCATCCGGCAAGGTCACTTCGCCCGTCACATCCGTCGTACGGATGTAGAACTGCGGCTTGTAACCCTTGAAGAACGGCGAGTGACGGCCACCTTCCTCTTTCGAGAGCACGTAGACTTCGGTTTCGAATTCCGAGTGCGGCGTTACCGTTCCCGGTTTCGCGATCACCTGACCGCGCTCAACGTCTTCCTTCTTCAAGCCGCGGAGCAAGGCGCCAACGTTGTCGCCGGCCATACCTTCATCCAACAGCTTGTTGAACATTTCAATACCGGTGATGACGGTCTTCACCGTCGGGCGGAGACCAACGATCTCAACTTCCTCGTTCACCTTCACCTTGCCACGTTCCACGCGGCCCGTAACGACGGTACCGCGGCCTTCGATCGAGAAGATATCTTCGATCGGCATAAGGAACGGCTTGTCGAGTTCGCGCGTCGGCGTCGGGAAATATTCATCCATCGCCGCAACGAGGTCCAAGATCGGTTTTGCGTCGGCGTCGTCACCGGAAGCCGCGTTCAATGCCTTCAAGGCCGAGCCGCGGATCACCGGCGCTTTGTCGCCGTCGAACTGATATTTCTTCAAGAGCTCGCGGACTTCAGATTCCACGAGGTCGATGAGTTCTGGATCATCCACTTGGTCGCACTTGTTCAAGAACACAATAATGTTCGGGACGCCTACCTGGTGCGCAAGCAAGATGTGCTCCCGCGTCTGCGGCATCGGACCATCCGTGGCCGCAACGACGAGGATCGCGCCGTCCATCTGGGCGGCACCCGTGATCATGTTTTTGATGTAGTCAGCGTGGCCCGGAGCGTCGATGTGCGCATAGTGGCGCTTCGCCGACTCGTATTCCGAGTGGTGAAGGGCGATCGTGATGCCACGCGCCTTTTCTTCCGGAGCGTTGTCGATCTGGTCAACTGCTTCCTCTTTTTTTGCCAAACCCTTTTTGAACAACACGTGCGTGATCGCGGCGGTCAGGGTCGTCTTGCCGTGATCCACGTGGCCGATCGTACCCACGTTCAAGTGGGGCTTTGATCGATCAAATTTTTCCTTTTCTGCCATTTGTTTTTTAGAATTTTTTAATGTTTATTTAACAATCATGACAATCGATCGAACAAACAGAAGATGAGGCAAAGCCCCATCTCGTGCGGGTTGCTAGGCCGCTCTTTTCACTTTCCTATCAACCAGGAGATTAGCCAATCGACCCGAAAGTTCCCCTCGATGCAGGAAGTACCAAGGCATTCTATGGCAGAACTCCGGTTTTTGTCAAATATTTGCCGAAGAAATACGCCCGCCGCGAAACGCGGCGGGCATGGATGCACTTCTCACACTTACTGGCCCGAATTCCAACGCGGATTTCTTGGGTACCGGTGCTTCAGGTAGCGCTCGATTTCAAGGATGGGATGGTCCGCTTCGAAGCCGGATTGGTCTTTCGCAGCCCGGCGCCTCCGTTCCGCGTCGAGGATGAAAATGTAAATGTCATCCACGAACGGCGACGAGTTGCCGTGCAGCGCATCTTCGATGACCTCCACGGCGTGCGATCGGTCGCGGGGAATCCTCGCAAGGAGGACTCCCATCTTCCGAAACCCTCCCTGCTCGCTCGCTTTGTATTCATAGAGGCCGAGGAGGAATTTCGCCTGCTTGGACTTTGAGTGTGCCGCGACGTCGAGGAACGCCCGGTGATCTTTTTCGATCGCCTGCTTCGCCGAGAACCATCCTTCATTTTCGCCACGGAGGGTCATCCGCAGGGAATAGAAGCCGGTGGCAAGGTATTCGCAGTCGATCGTGTCCCCTGCAATCGCGCGGATCGTATCGCGACTTGCTTCGGTGCACCCACGCGCTTCGTATTCGGCGATAGCCTCATCGAGCGCTCGGATTTCCAAAGCGTACTCCTCTTGCGGCAGCTCGCCCCGCTCCTTTCGGCGTTCGGAAAAGCGGTCGTACGCGAGACGCAGCCCGACGAGCATGTCTCCAGGGTGCGCCTGTACATATTCGAGAAATCTTTTCTGCGCCTCTCCATGTTCGCCGTTATAGGAGAGGGTGATCGCATCTCGAAGCGTCAAGACGTCCTTGGCGTGATCATGCTTCGGCTTGGAATCGTCGACGGCAGCGGCGAATCCAAGCGTGCTTGACGAGCAAATCAAAAACAAGAACAGCACGCGAGCTTTCATCGCCGCTCCTTTATGTATTGAGTTATCCCTGTGAATTACTGTTCACAGTTATATCATATTTTGCAGAAAAAATCAATCACGCGCTAGAGATCCCTCGCGCAGCATGCTCGAAATTACCGCTTCTTCCCTTCGATAATCTGTTGGGCGATATTCGCGGGCGCGGGTTCGTAGTGGTCGAATTCCATCGTGAACGAGCCGCGGCCCTGCGACATCGAGCGGAGTTCGGTCGCGTAACCAAACATTTCTGACAACGGAATCTTTGCGTCGATTACTTTAAGTCCCGGCCGGTCGCCCATCGATTCAATGCGCCCGCGCTTCGAATTTACATTACCCGTCACCTCGCCCATAAAATTATCGGGGACGATGATCTGAATTTTCATGATGGGTTCGAGGATCACCGGCTTCGCGCGCTTTGCCGCTTCCTGAAATGCCATCGAGCCGGCGATTTTGAACGCCGCTTCGGACGAGTCCACTTCGTGGAATGATCCGTCATAGAGAGTGACTTCGACATCTACCACTGGATAGCCAGCGAGGATGCCCTTATCGGTCGCCTCTTTGACGCCCTTTTCGGTCGGATTGATGAACTCTTTGGGAATCGCGCCTCCTTTAATTTCGTCGAGGAACACAAAACCCTGCCCGCGCTCAAGCGGCTTCACGCGCAAGCGGACGTGGCCGTATTGCCCGCGCCCACCGGATTGTTTGATATATTTCCCCTCCGCTTCCGCTTCGCCCATGATCGTTTCTTTGTACGCGACCTGCGGCCGCCCCACATTTGCTTCCACGCCGAATTCACGCTTCATGCGATCCACGATAATTTCCAAGTGCAGCTCGCCCATACCAGAAATAATAGTGTCGCCGGTGTCCGCATCCCCCGCCACGCGGAAGGTCGGATCCTCTTCGGCCAGGCGATGGAGCGCCGTGCCCATTTTTTCTTGGTCAGCTTTCGTTTTCGGTTCGATGCGCAGGCCAATCACCGGTTCAGGGAAGGTAATTTTTTCAAGAATGATCGGGTGGTCAATGTCGGTGAGTGTGTCCCCGGTGGTCGTACTCTTCAAGCCCACGATCGCAGCGATTTCACCCGCATAAATTTCATCGACTTCCTCGCGGTCGTTCGCGTGCATGCGGACGATGCGGCCAACGCGCTCCTGTACGCCTTTCGTTGCATTATAGATGTAGGAGCCGCGCTTGATCACACCCGCGTAATTGCGGAAGAATGCCAGACTCCCCACAAACGGGTCGGTCGCGATTTTAAACGCAAGCGCGGTGAACGGTTCGCTGTCGTTTGCCTTGCGTTCAACTTCGGCGCCCGTTTTTTCGTCATGGCCTTTGACCGGAGGCAGGTCCGTCGGAGAAGGGAGAAACTCCACGACCGCGTCGAGCATGAATTGGACGCCTTTATTTTTTAGCGCCGAGCCGCACAACACCGGAATAATGTTGTTCGCGATCACCGCCTTGCGCAGCGTCTTGCGCAAATTTTCCAAAGAAATTTCTTTACCGTCAAGATACTCTGCCATCACCGCGTCATCGTTTTCCGCAATCCTTTCAATAAGATCATGGCGGTGCTTCGCGACCGTCTCTTTCAGGTCATCGGGGATCGGGATCTCCACCATCTTTTCGCCGTGCTCGCCCTCAAAACCATAGGCTTTGTTTTCAAGCAAATTAATGATTCCTTTAAAATTCGCCTCTGAACCGATCGGCAGCTGGATCGGAATTGCGTGTTTGGTCAAACGATCCAAGATCGACTGGAAACTTTTTTGGAACGATGCGCCCGAGCGGTCGAGCTTATTGATAAAACAGATGCGCGGCACTTTGTAGTCGTCCGCGTAGCGCCAGTTTGTTTCCGACTGCGGTTCGACGCCCGCGACACCGTCGAACACGACGACCGCGCCGTCCAAAACGCGGAGCGAACGCTTCACCTCAACCGTGAAGTCAATGTGGCCAGGCGTGTCGATCAAGTTGATGCGATGCTCGTGCGCCTTATTCCCCTTTTCATAGGTGGGGATCCAGAACGCCGTTGTCGCAGCGCTCGTGATCGTGATGCCGCGCTCGCGCTCTTGTTCCATCCAATCCATTACGGTGTCGCCCGTGTGCACCTCGCCAATCTTGTGCGAAACGCCGGTATAAAAAAGGACGCGTTCAGAGACGGTCGTCTTGCCGGCATCGATATGCGCGATGATGCCGATGTTTCTGGTTTTTTCGATGGGGTATTGTCGGGGCATGCTTTTGATTCGCTGCCGTTAAAAATCCTCGCGCCGGGACGCGGGCGCAGTCATCATAATACTATTATCGTGCAAAGTGGGCGAAGGCGCGGTTTGCTTCGGCCATGCGGTGCGTGTCCTGTTTCTTTTTGATGGCCGATCCTTCGTTCTTTGATGCCGCGATCAATTCGTCCGCCAATTTTTCCGCCATCGGCTTCCCTTTTTTGGAACGCGCTGCGTCGATGATCCAGCGAACCGCAAGGATGAAGCGCCGCTCGGGACGCACCTCGCGCGGAACCTGGTAGTTCGCGCCGCCGACGCGCTTAGAAGCTACCTCGAGGAGCGGCGACACATTTTCCATCGCCTTTTCAAAAACTTTCAGCGGATCGTCTTTCGTCGTTTCTTTCACTTTTTCGAGCGCGGCGTAGACCACGCGCTCGGCGGTGGATTTTTTACCATCCTTCATCACGTAATTGATGAACCGGCCGAGCTCAACGCGGCCGTGGACCACGTCGGGTTGATAATATTTTTTGTAGACGCGCTTCTTTCTCATGTTTACTCTATATATATGATCGCTTTCGGCTAGGCGGCAGGTTTCGGTCGCTTCGCGCCGTATTTCGAGCGCTGCTGTTTTCGATTTTCAACACCGGTTGTGTCGAGAACGCCGCGGACGATGTGATAGCGCACGCCCGGCAAGTCCTTCACGCGGCCGCCGCGCACCATGACGATAGAGTGCTCCTGGAGTGCATGGCCTTCGCCGGGAATATACGCCGTGATTTCCATGCCGTTCGTGAGGCGCACGCGAGCCACCTTACGCAACGCCGAGTTCGGTTTTTTCGGGGTCGTCGTGAAAACTTTTACGCACACCCCGCGCTTAAAGGGCGACCCAGAATCCACCGGACGATTTTTGATCGAATTAAAATAGTATGACAACGCCGGCGACTTGCTCTTTGCCTTTTGCGGTGCTCTTCCCCTCTTAATTAGCTGACCGATAGTCGGCATGTGGAAGAATTGTACTAGCAGTGTTGTTTTCTGTCAAACAAAGTATATTATTATGGCAGATTCCGCGGCACGATACACGAACGGGCCGTTAGCTCAGTTGGCAGAGCGCATCATTTGCAATGATGAGGTCACCGGTTCGAATCCGGTACGGTCCACTCAGGAAATCTCTTTTTTGGATCACGCACCTTTTCTTTTTATGGGCCGCATAACTCCCGGAAATACCTTGACGATAGCACCTAGAAGAACCATGACAGGAGTGTAGAAAAATAGGACGAACGGTAGCGTCGTCAAGCCCATCATGGAGCCACTATATGTCCAGACGTCTATATGGTAGGTCCATGGATTCTGAATAAATACAGATCCTTGCGCTACAATGGTGAACATTATTGGCAAGGCGAAACATGCGATCCCGGCCAGGAGAGCTCCGTTCAAAATCTGCAAGGCCATTTTTATTGGTGGTAATAGTTTACTCAGTTCAAAGAAGACGTACGCGGCGATATATAGTGCCACCATTGGATAAAAGATAAAAGCTGAATGGTCGACTTTTTCTTTCCCTCCGACGACGTCGAAGTACGTATTCATCAGGACCGCAAAAAAGATGGCGATAGTTATAACAAGCCCAAAACGCTTTTCGATATTTTCTATAAGATTCTCGAAGTTGGAATCAGCCATGTCTTCAGAATAGAAGCGTTGAAGATTTTGTCTAGGAATCACCATTCCTACCATAATAAAAAGAAGGGCCCTGCTGGTTAGCAGGGCTCTTGGTTGCGGAGATTGAATCAGTTGACGGTGGTCGGGACGAAGCCGGCAGTGTTGATGCTCAGGCGTTCGGACCCGATCTCGACCATCACGGCGATGTGCCCGAGGTCGACACGGAACGACCTCTTGTCCGGACTCATCACGAGCCCAGAGACCGGCTGTCCCGCGAGGACGCTGGCCAGCGTGGCGGTGTCCGCGACCTCTTCCTTTCGATGGATCAGGTCGGGCGGGATTGCGATCAAGCGGACGCCCGCGTTGCCAGTCAAGACTTGGAGCTGATTGCCCATGAGGACGGGCAATTGCAATCTCATCGATACTACCTCCCAGAATTTAGGTACCAAAAGTAATATAGCATATGACTCGTCTTTTGGCAAGTGTGGATAACCGCGCTAGAGTCCGAGCGATTGTCCGGTGAAAAGCGTGAACAGGAAATTCACGGGCGGCAGGATGACGCCGAACCCGAAAATGACGAAGGCGAGAATGAATATGAGCCCCCATCTCTCCAAAAAATAGGTAGCTCGAGCAAGTCCTTCGGTGTGAGGCAAAAGCGCGAACAGGATGCGCGAGCCGTCGAGCGGCGGGATCGGCACGAGATTAAAAATTCCTAAAAGAAGATTTATGAAAACGATGATGCCGAACATGAGCAAGAGGTGCGCTGGCACGCCCGGAAATAAAATGAGGACGCGGATCGCAATGCCAAAAATGAGTGCGAGTAAAAAGTTGGTGGCGGGTCCGGCGAGCGCAATCTTCGCTCCCCCGCTCCGCGGATCTTTCAGATTTTCCGGATTATAAGGAACGGGCTTTGCCGCGGCAAAAAAGAAGGCGCCGCCAGATGCAATATAAAGGAGGAGTGGCATGAGGACCGATCCAAAAGGATCGAGATGCTTTAAAGGATTTAATGTGAGGCGTCCGGCATCACGCGCGGTCGAGTCGCCGAGACGTTCCGCTTCGAATCCATGCGCAACCTCGTGCAACACGGCAGAAAAAATCAAAACGACGAATTCGAAGATGACAATTGCGACATCCATAAAAATAAGTGTACCATTAAGGCGTTCGGCGCCGCCCCTGCGGCACCCACGCCCTCGTGGTGAAACGGATATCACGCGTGGCTTCGAACCACGAAGTTGGGGTTCAACTCCCTACGAGGGCACAAAAGAAAAGGAATGCCCTCTCGCTCATGCGAAGACGAATTCGCTCGAGAGCATTCCTTTTCTTTTGTGTACTTGGGTGGTATAAAATATTCGCAGGTCAGGCCCCTATAGCTCAATTGGCAGAGCAACTCCCTCTTAAGGAGATGGTTCCAGGTTCAAGTCCTGGTGGGGGCACCCCATCGAACCACTAAAATCATTGCACCCCACTTCGGGAGCTCACGGTGCCGCCGGTGGCGATGCTGATGACCTGTCCCTGCGTTGAGCTCGCGAGCGAATAGATGCTGACGGATGTCGACGCGTTCGGTGATCCGGTGATGACGGTGAAGATAACATCCGTTGTTGATCCGAGATTTAACGTGGTCGTTGTGTAGCCGATGGTTGATGGAAGATTGTAGCGGCTCACGATCACGCCCACGCTGTACGTCGAAGAATTAAAAATGGCATAGAACGGGTGCCCGCCCGTCGGATTTTCAAAGTGCACTCCCCAAGCGACATTATTTTTTTGAGCAACGGCATTATTCTGTGCCTCGCGCAACAGTGTAGTCATTTGGCTTGCGGTTGTCGTGAGATCTGATCCGGTTCGGAAGCTCGGCAGGTATGCGATGGCGACGACGGCGATGATCACGAGGAGAACGACCGACACGGCGACCTCTACGATGGTGAAGCCGCTGCGGCTCGATGCCTGTTTCATGGATTCATTTTATCAAATCTGGTATACTATGGGCACCAATGGCCCGGTTATCGCTTGATACACCGCTCTTCGAGGCCCTGGGACCCAAGTCCCTATTCCTGAAGTCGCTCGCCCGACTCGACATCAAAACCGTTCGCGACCTCTTGTGGCACTTCCCCGCCCGCTACGAAGATTTTTCAAAAATTTATTCGATTGCTGATTTGGAACCAGGCCAACAAGCGACGATCCGCGGCACCGTGGAAGAAGTGCATCTCGGGCGCAGCTGGCGCAAGCAGATGAGCATCGTCGAAGCGACGATCGCCGACGAAACTGGTTCGATCCGCGCCGTGTGGTTCAATCAGCCGTACATCGCAAACACATTAAAGGTAGGGCGCGAAGCAAACTTTGCCGGAAAAGCATCTCTTTCAGATGAGGGCGAGATATATTTAAGCCATCCTGCATACGAAATCGCGCGCGTGCGCGGGGCGGGCGGCGGTGCGATGGCGACCGAGACAAAGCATACCGCGCGCCTCGTCCCGATTTATCCCGAAACACAAGGGCTCACCTCGCGCGGCCTGCGATTCATCATTCAATCGCTTCTCAAAAAAATTCCCGCGCTCCCCGAGTGGCTTCCTGAATCCACGCGCGCGCCGCTCGGCTTTCCCGATGTTGACACCGCCCTCCACAACATCCATTTCCCGCGCGACCCGGAAGAGGCCGGAGCGGCGCGCGCGCGTTTTTCATTCGAAGATTTGTTCCTGCTCCAGATTATTAATTTAGAATTAAAGCTCAAGCTCGCACTCGAGAAAGCGCCGCCCCTCGCGACCGACATCGAAGGCGTGAAAGCGAAACTCGCACATTTGCCGTTCGAGCTCACGCCTTCGCAGAAGAAATCGCTCTGGGAAATTATCCAAGACATTGCGAGGCCGCGGCCCATGAACCGGCTTTTGCAGGGTGACGTCGGTTCCGGGAAGACCGTCGTCGCGGCGATCGCGGCGCTCATCGCCGCGGAGAACGGCTACCAGACCGCATTCATGGCGCCGACCGAAATCCTCGCCCGCCAGCATTTTGAGACGATGACGAAATTGCTCGAACGGATGGCGGCGGGCGGCGAATCATTGCACCGGCCGGTGATCGGACTCGTGACCGGCGCCGGCGCATTAATTTTTTATGAAAACGGACTTGACACGACGGTTACGAAGCCCGCGATGGCAAAAAAGGTTGCCGCCGGCGAGGTCGCGATTATTTTTGGCACGCACGCGCTCATCCAAAAATCGCTTGAGTTCGACAAGCTTGGCCTCGTGATCATCGACGAACAGCACCGCTTTGGCGTCCGCGAACGCGCGACGCTCGTGAAGAAGCGGGGCGGCCTCATCCCCCACTTCTTGAGCATGTCGGCGACGCCGATTCCCCGCACGCTCATGCTCACCGTGTTCGGCGATCTTGACCTGTCGCTCATCACCGAACTGCCGATCGGCCGCAAGCAGATTGAAACTAACATCGTGATGCCCATCGAGCGCGAACGCACCTACCAATTCATTCGTGAAGAAATAAAAAGCGGCAGGCAAGCATTCGTGATCTGTCCCCGCATTGAAAAGAATGGCGACGCCGCGAGCGGCAATGCAAAAAATGCAACAGCGGCCGCGGCGATCGAAATGAAATCCGTGAAGGAAGAATATGAACGGCTGCATAAAACTATTTTCCCCGACCTGCGCATCGCCATGCTCCACGGCCACATGAAAGCCAAAGAGAAAGAAATGATTATGCGGCAATTTCGGGATCGTGCGTTTGATTTGCTGGTTGCGACGTCGGTGATCGAGGTTGGCGTGGATATCCAAAACGCGACCATCATGATGATCGAGGGCGTCGAGCGGTTCGGGCTTGCGCAACTCTACCAGTTCCGCGGCCGCATCGGCCGCGGCGAGCATCAATCGTACTGTTTTTTGATGGCCGATTCGGAAGCGAAGGCGGCCAATGCCCGCCTTCGCGCCATCCTTGAGGCGAAAAATGGATTTGAACTGGCCGAAAAAGATTTAGCGCTGCGCGGCCCGGGACAATTCTTTGGCGAAATCCAAACCGGGCTTCCCGATGTCGCGATGCACTCCTTGCAGAACCCGGAGCTCGTGAAATCGAGCCGCGAAGCTGCGGTCGCGCTCGTGCGCATTGATCCGCTGTTAAAAAACCATCGCCTCGTGCGCGAAAAAGTAAACGAACTCAAAAAGCGCGTCCACTCGGAATAATTTACTTGAACGTCGCCATCGCCGCCGTCGAACTTTCTGCCGCCGATGTGGTCCACGTCGCGCTCACCGCGCCTGTAACATACGTGTTTTGATCTTCGATCGACATATTACTGATGGTTGATGACGCCTCCATCGTGTAGGCGATGCCGGACGAGGCGCCTCCCGAAGGCAGCGCGCTCAAGTACAATGCCCCGAACAAAAGTTCGGGCGATGTGGTCGGCGTTGCTGACCCGCTCGAGAACGAGGTGACGTTTGACTGCGACTGCGTGGACGTCACGTCGAGCGACGCGCTCGTCGCCGCACCGCGATATTCAAAAATATGGAGCGTGGGATTCGAAACGCCCACGCTAAACGCCGCGGTCACCGTGTCAGACACATTCGACGCGTTCAGCAAATCGAAAATCGCGAGGTGCTCCGTGAGCGCGCTTGAAGTCACGTCGAGAATTTTCGTCCACGTGCTGCTCGCGGTGTCAGATAGCGTGATCGAATCCGTCGTCGTTCCCACGTGCGAGGCCACGGCTATAACGAGGCTGCCCGTCGCCGTGTTGTAACTGAAGGTTGCGGCGGTGCTCGTAACGCCCGCGGCGCTTGATCCGCCCGTTGCCTGCTGCACGAGCGCGATTTTGGGAACCGGTGCGGAAACGGTGGCGGATGATTGGAATACTTTTGAATAGGCCTTCGTGGTATTCGAAGTATTTTCTGACATCGTGAATGAATAGCTGACGGCGTCAGCGCCAAAGGCCGATGAAGTTGCCAAGGTGTAGGTTCGCGTGAAGGTTATGCCAGAAACGGAAACACTCCCCGAGGTGAGCGTCTGGGCGGCGCCGGACCCCTTCGTCACTTGCGCCGCTCCATTCACGACCGCAATGACGACAGGGTCATTCGATGTGTCGAAGGAGCGAATTTTCAAACTTGAGGTTGCGGTCCCGAGCGGCAAGTCAATCAATCGCGCGGAAGAAACATAATATTGGATCTGTTGGATGACCACCTGCCCCTGCGATTCAACATCATAGGCGGACGTCTGCCCGCTCTGCACGCGGGTGACGGCGACGAGCATCGTAACGACGCCCGCCATCACAATGGCGAACATCGCGGTGAAAATCAAAACCTCGATGAGCGTGAAGCCGCGGCGGCCCATCCCTCTATTCTATCATGTGCGGTGCGCGGTCCCCCGCATTTTCGGCGTCACCCAAAAACCGAGGCGGTATTTACCGCCGAGCATGAGGCGCGTTTGCGCTTCGAGTCCCGGCGCGGCGCCAAACACGATGAGGGTGATCGGCATGAGCGCCCACTGAATAATATAGAGGAGGTAGCGATGCCACCGCAGGCCGCCCGTTTTACGCTCCTCGCCCGCTGCCCGCTCCGGCGGCAAGAGCAATATTGAGAGGATGGCCGAGCTTACGATGCCAACCATCGAGAGTGAAATGATCCAGCGCGTGACGAGCGGGAGCGCGTGCGACAAGAGCGTGCTCGAGAAGTGCGACCCGCCCAGGATGATCGGCAGCCAGCCAAGCGCGAAGATCATGAATGAGTTGGTCGCCCACGAATGGAATCCTTCGATCACGTTGAACGTCCAGTAGCGCTTTTTCGCACGCGGTATTTGCGGATCTTTTGCAAATCCCCCCAGCATGTACGGAATATTTTCACATCCCCATCCCCACCGCCGCTGCTGCTTGTAAAGATTTTTCATAGTCCCCCAGAACGTTGGCGCGACGGCGGCATCCATCGAGACCGGATAGAAAAGCGGCACGACGCGGAAGTCGCCATGGTAGCGAAGGTATCCCTGCCAAAAAACACGCGAATCTTCTGAAACGATGCTCGTATCCCAAAAATTAAAATCAATCAGCGCCTGGAACGGGATCGACTGCGACGAAAACGAGGTGAGACGCTCCGGCCGCGACTGCTGCATCATCTGCCAGAAGGTGGTCGAAAATGCGACGACGCGTGCGAGCGCCGGCGCCTCGTGAATGTTATTCGTGAAAAGCGGGATTGGCTGGTAGATCGCGCGCAAGCGATTTTCTTTCGGTTGCTTTAGGAAACAATACGCAAGGCGTGCGAAATATTCCGGGAAGACTTGCGTGTCGACGTCGAACACGGAGACCAAGATGTGCTCGTGGTCCAATTTCATCGGGTCAATAACCTCTTCTTTCGCGCGCCGTGCGGCCCACGTCTCATTGGAACCCTTGCCCGGAATCTCGCCCGGGATGTTCGCCGGATGCGTCGTCACAAGAAATTTTCCGAACGTGTTTTGGAATTCTTTTTTTATCTCCTCGCCCACGAATTGCGCCTCCGTCCCCGCCCGCTCCTCGAGCGCGAGCACGACGAGGAGTTTTTCTTTTGGATAATTCACCGCCGCGAGGCGTGCAAAACTTTCGCGCACGACTTCGTGTGGCTCGTTATACATCGGCAGGATGATGAGGTGCCGGATGTCGTCTGCCGGTTCATTGAGCTCGCGGAGCTGCGCATACCAATCGATGTCAAGATTTTTTTGCATCTCGCCGAATGTCGCGCGCAAGTGGAGCGAAAGATAAATCGTTTTCAAAAGCCAGTAGATGTCGAAGAGAATTATGAAAATAGAAACCCACGTGGGCAGTCTCCACGCAAGGAGGACCATGAGGATGATCGTGCCCCAGGCGAGGAGGCCTGGGATGATCTCGAAAAATCTATGAGAGCGCGACATGACGTAGCCCCAGGGGGAATCGAACCCCCATTTGCGCCGTGAAAGGGCGCCGTCCTGGCCATTAGACGATGAGGCCGCTAAGCGATGGTAATAGTATACTAACTGCCCCCTACCTTGCAATTTTCCCCTCCCGGTGCTATACTCTCCCGGAAGCAAAATAGTAATTGTGATATGCCCCGAAAGGGGCGTTTTTGTTGGGAAATCGGGCGAATCGCCCATCCTACAAGCACCCTATGAAAAAGCTTCCCCAAATTGCATTCATTATTCTTGCCGTCTTGGCCGGATTCCTTTGGCTTGTCCGTCCCGCGACGATCAAGGCTGATACGGAGGTCCCGAAGGTCGCCTTTTTGCGCGTGACCGCCTATTCGAGCTCCATCGACGAGACCGACTCTTCTCCCTTCTACACCGCGAACGGCACGCATGTGCGGGATGGCGTTGTGGCGACAAATATCCTTCCCTTTGGCACCAAAGTTGAAATTCCTTCTTTGTTTGGCGATAAAATTTTTACGGTTGAAGACCGCATGGCGAAGCGCTACCAGAACACGATCGACATCTGGATGCCGTCCAAGGGCAAGGCACTTCGCTTTGGCGTGAACTACGCGAACGTCCTCATCGTGAGTATTCCGGGCGCGGCGGGCGGGGATATTGCGGAGAGCAAGTAGTCTTCTTGCTCCGCTGCGAACTAAAGCGGTTTCTACAGCAGCGCGAGCACGACGGCGAACGTTATCCCTCCAAAGGTAAGCAGTGTGGCGAGGAAAAACTTGATGGCCTCGCCTTTTTTATTTTCGAGGAGCAGCATGACGGGGCGATAAAAGAAAAAGAAGCCCATAACGGCGGCGGAAAATACGCCGAGCGATAGTGCTGCGACCGAACCGATCAGATTTCCGGGTGCGTCACGGTGCAGCTGGCCGATGTAATTAATGAGCGAAGCGATCCCCCATACATACGCGGCCGCAGCAAAGGCATTGAGAAATGGATTCCAGCGCATGAATGTATTGTACCAGTTTTGGCGGGGGCAGTAGGAATTGAACCCACATTAGCGGTTTTGGAGACCGCTGTCCTGCCGTTGAACGATGCCCCCTACGGCATCTATTATATATCGCTTTTGAATGCGACGTGATAGACCCGACGTGCGATATGGCTGCGCGTTTGTAGCGCGCTACTTGCCAGTGATACGCGATTCCTTGTGGATCGTCTGCTTGCGGCACCAGTTACAAAACTTCTTGAATTCCAATTTCCGCTCGATCGTCTTCTTATTTTTCGTCGTGTAATAATTACGCCGTTTGCAAACGGAACAACGGAGCGTAACGAGCTTGTCGGCGCGCTTCACTTTTGCCATGGGGCTTATATTAAAGAATTCTTAGGAAATCTGCAAGGCGGCGCAACGTTTTCGCTTCTTGAGCCGATGGCCGGATTTGAACCGGCGACCTACTCCTTACCATGGAGTTGCTCTACCAGCTGAGCTACATCGGCACCATATAGATAGTATGTTTTCTGATGGATATGTCCAGTGATATTATGGAGCTATGGAACTGCAAGTTGGCGTGAAGGCGTTGCTCAAGAATAAAGAGGGAAAGTTTTTACTCGTACGACGCTCATCGGAAAAATATCCGGAAGTTGGCGCGCAGTGGGATATCCCTGGCGGGAGGATCAATCCAGGAACTCCCCTTCTCAAAAACTTGCAGCGCGAGATTAAAGAGGAGGTAAATCTTGAACTCGTGAAAGAACCTAAATTAATTGCCGCACAAGATATTCTAAAGAGTATAGATCGTCACGTGGTACGACTAACCTACTTCGGTGAAATCGACGGCGAACCCCGACTTGATAGTGAACATACGGACTACGACTGGTTTACCATTGAGGAAATGAAAGGGATGACTAACCTTGATAGTTATTTGAAAACACTACTTATAGATAAAATTGTGAGTTGAGCCGGAGAGAGGACTCGAACCTCCAACATCTACTTTACAAAAGTAGCGCTCTGCCATTGAGCTACTCCGGCATGGCATTGAACGATAACAACAATCTAGCAGATTCGTCGGCGCGTGAAAAGTTGATATCGAGGCGCGCCTACTTCATCACCGCCCACGTCGCCGGATCCATCTGTCCATCTGCTTTAAAGAGCACCGCCCCGCGCAGGCCGAATTTTTTCGCGAGCGCGATTTTGTCGGCAGTCGAAGACGCATCGCTGAATGAAACGAAAAAGGTTGTTGACGAAGCGGGGTTCGGTGCCAAAAGCGCACTCGGCATAGTCGATGCGACAATCGCCGTGAGGATGAGCGGCACACCACTCACATGCGTGCTGGTTGTGAACGTGAATGAAAGTTCGCCCGCGTTGTTGCGATAGGGCGCGATTCCCAAGCCGTCCGCCCGGTCCATCGCCTGCGAATATGTGAAGCTGCGAACGCGTTCATAGGTCGTCGCGCCCGCCGCCCAAGAAATTTGGTACTCGTAGCCGTAGGTTGGAACGCCGAGCATGATTTTTCTCGGATTGATCTCTGCCGTCGCCTGGCGAATCACTTTCGTCACCCACGCCGGATCCGCCGTCGGCGCATAGAGCACCCCATTCCCTTTTGCGGCATCGAGCTTGACGTCGATCGGCCCCTGGTCATACGCCATCAACCGCACCTCATCACAATATTGATTGAGGACGGCATAATTTTCCGCGTAGTAAACATCCGGCAAGGGATCCGAATCGTAGAGCGAACTTACGGGCGTGCGCGGAACAACCGTGCATGCGAGTGATTTTTTGATCGGGTGCAACCGGATCGCGAGGCCCTGGATAAAAAGCGAGTAATAGGGTTTCGTCGTTGACGTCATCGCTTCGAAATCAATATCAACCCCATCGAAATTTTTCGAGCGCACAAGTGCGGTGATCGTGTCTTCAAGCGCGCGGCGCCGCCGCGCACTCGAAAGCATCCGGTAGATCGGGCCGCCGTCGAGCCACGCGATCGTAGGAATAATTTTTGTTCCGTTATCGCGCACGGCGCTCAACCATGGATCCCAAGACCCATTGTTGATTTTCAGGTCGTCTATCAGCGCGCCATTTGAATTCACTTCGTAAGAAAACGGGCTTACTTCGTGGAGTGTTTCAAGATGGAGCGCAATGTCGCCGGCGCCGTTCTGACTCTGCCAGAACGGAAGCCAGACGGCGTAGTAGAAGGGCTTTGAAACGGCCGGGGGGGCGGCTGCTGCGGTGGGAGGCGCGGCAGTAGTGCTCGTCGCGGCAGTTCCTGACGTCACGGCTTCTGCCCGGCGCACCGGGACGGACGCCGCAAAGAGGAGGGCTGCTTCCACCCCCAGCGCCGTTGCTACTTTTAATATTATTTTAATTTTTGCCATATTAGCGCCGGATTAACTTTTTATTAAAAAATCCTTCGTTGATTAATGATTTCGTAATGTCCTCTACCATTTTATGACTCCGCCCGCTTTCTTTCGAGAGAGCCGCGAGCGAAATTTTGTTTTCATGAAGGGCGGTGCGCAGGATCATGCCGCGCAGTTCGCGCGCTGACCCTGTAAATCTTGGCTGCACCGCGTAATGCGCGCTGCGTCGATTTGGATTCGTGAATTTCTGCCGCCGCCCATGCCCGCGCCCATGCCTGCGCCCGCGCCCATGGCTAGGCCTGATCGCGCTTCGCACACCAAGCGCCGCACCGTAATCCATCAACGCCCAGTACCATGTGCGAGGATTTTTTTCGTTGCGGAGCGTCTGCTTAAGGTAACGCGCGAGGTCTGCGTCGGTTACCTTCTTCGCGCGCGGGAAAAAATGATGGATGAATGCGCGCCGGATATTTGTTTCAACGAAAATTTCTGGCTCATTCCAAGCGAATGTGCGGATCGCGCCCGCGGTGTAATTCCCAACCCCCGGCAATGCGACGAGCTCTTCGCGTGAACGCGGGAGGCGGCCGCCGTGTTCCGCCACAACAATGTGCGCAAGGCGATGCAGCGCGAGTGCGCGACGATTGTATCCCATCCCCTGCCACGCCCGGAGCACGCTCGACACCGGCGCCTTCGCGAGCGCCCGGAAATTTAAGAATTTTTTAATGAAGATTTTATAAAACTTTTCCACGCGGGAAACCTGCGTCTGCTGGAGCATGATCTCGGAAACTAAAATCCGATACGGATCGTGTGTCTTACGCCACGGCAAGTTGTGCCGCCCGGCCACGCGGTAATTCTCCCAGACCGCCTTTTTGAAGGCGTGTATCCTTGCTTTTTGAGTAGCCGGGATAAGGACTTGCATAAATTTGAGGCGTAGTGTATAATAGAAGCGTGTAAGAGTTCGGGAGGTTTCGTCAGTCGGCATTTTGCAGGACGGGAGCAAGAAGAAGTAGGTCGCCTTACATAACCATAGCAAACAAGGACGAGCGAAGAAAAGCATCCAAATCCAAACCCGGGAACGGGTTTTTTGTGTGCCCAACGCTCGTTAATTTATTAGATGGCTACAAAATTGTACGTAGGAGGTTTGCCCTATTCCACGACCCAGGATGAACTCCAGAATGCGTTCGCGCAGGCTGGCAGCGTCTCCTCGGCGACGATCATTGTCGACAAAATGACGGGCCGCTCGCGCGGTTTCGGCTTTGTCGAAATGTCTTCGGATGAAGACGCCCAAAAGGCGATCGAAATGTGGAATGGCAAGGATTTCGGCGGTCGCAAGTTGACCGTGAACGAAGCCAAACCTCTCGAAGCCCGTCCCCCTCGTCGCGAGGGTGGCATGGGAGGCGGTTACGGCGGCGGTCGCCAGAGCTGGTAGTTTTTTGCCAGACGGTGATCGCATCCGCGATCGATTAAACCCAAAAACCCCGCGTACGCGGGGTTTTTGGGTTCGGGTGCGGAGCAGCTGATATATTTCGCTGTGGT
This sequence comes from uncultured Candidatus Saccharibacteria bacterium, assembly GCA_964456235.1. Taxonomy (GTDB): domain Bacteria; phylum Patescibacteriota; class Minisyncoccia; order UBA6257; family 2-01-FULL-56-20; genus CAYWDX01. The sequence continues at coordinate 109,584 of CAYWDX010000001.1, forward strand.
AAACTACGCATATGGAACTCGCGCTCTTCGTCGTTGTGATCGCTCTTTTTGCCGTGATCGCCTGGCGTCTTTGGAAGCCGCCGGCGGCGGATAGGAATGCGGCTGCAAACGATCATGCTGCGCTGCTTTTGATCCAAAATCAAATTCAGGACCAGGAAAAAAAGATTCGAGAGGAGATGGCGGGGCTCGCAAAAACGCTTGACGCGCGCCTCGGGGACTCCACGAAAACCATGCTCGCCCAGTCGGACCGCAGCGTGCAGATCGTGAAGGAGATTACCGGCGAAATTACGAAAGTTGCCGAAGGCCAAAAGCAAATCGTTTCGGTTGCGGATCAGCTGCGCAGTTTGCAGGACATCCTCAAGAATCCCAAACAGCGCGGCGTCCTCGGGGAATATTTCCTTGAGGCGGTCCTTAAGAATGTTCTGCCGCCCGGCACCTATCAACTGCAATATCCATTTGCGAGCGGCAGCGGGAGCGGCAAGGATGGCAGCGGCAAAGACGGCAAAGACATTGTAGATGCGGTGATTTTCTATCAGGAAAAAATTATTCCGATCGATTCAAAATTCAGTTTGGAAAATTACAACCGCCTCGTGACGGCGACAACCGATGAAGAGCGTAAACGCTACGAAACGGCGCTCCACAACGACCTGAAGGCCCGCATTGATGAAACATCGAAATATATCAAGCCGGCCGAAAATACGGTAGATTTCGCGTTCATGTTCATCCCGTCGGAGGCGCTCTATTACGATCTTTTGATTAACAAAATCGGGGTGGCCGCCGAGCGCGACCTTATCCATTACGCGTCAGAGAAGCGCGTGTATCCCGTATCTCCAACGACTTTTTATGCCTACCTGCAGATGGCGCTCCAGGGCTTGCGGCAGATGGAGATCAATAAATCGGCGGAGGTGATCCGCAAAAATGTGGGCGAACTGCAAAAGCACCTCGCGCGCTATGAAGAATATTTGGAAAAGATTGGCGCGCACCTCACGACGACGACGAATGCGTACAACACGGCATACAAAGAATTTGGGAAGATCGATAAAGACATTTTAAAGCTCGGCGCGACGGCCGAGCTCGAAGAAGCCAGTGGAGCTTCGCGGAAAGAAGATTCAAAACTTCTTTAAGGAAATTTTAATCGTCAATATGGTACTATCGCTTGCGCCGGCGAAGAAAAGCCGGGATGTCCCACGCGTCGTTTTCTTTTTGGCCCTTTGAACCCTTGGCGGGTTTCCCGTCGCCGTCGTCTTCATTGCTCAACACGAGCTTGTCGCGGTTTGCACCATCCCTGTCGCGGTCGCGCATGTCGCGCGAGTTCGGACCGCTGCCTTCTCGCCCGCCATCGCGGACGGTCGTGCCGGGCACCGCCAGTTTTTTCATTGAAAGCGGCTGTTGGTTTGCGGGCGCGGTATCGTTCATGGCGCTCGAACCCGAACTCGACGGCGCATGCGCCATGGACGGGCGGCCGCTTGCGGGCGCGAACATAGGGCCTGAACGTTCATAATGCGGTGCGTTGAAAAGCGACGTCGCCTGCGCGCCATTGAAGCCGGCGGCGACAACGGTCACTTTGATTTGGCCGGGTTTCAAATTGCGGTCGTGGTAGGCGCCGAAGATGATACGCGCGCCCGGGTCGGCGGTCTGCGAAACTACTTTCGCCGCGTCATTTACTTCGGCCATCCGCATGTCGCGGCTCCCCGAAATGCCAAGCAACACGGCCTTCGCGCCCTCGGGGCTTGTCTCGAGCAACGGCGAGTGGAGCGCGCCGGTCACCGCATTCACCGCCCGCTCCGGGCCGGTCGCGGTCGCAACGCCGACGATCGTGACGCCGGCATCCTGCATAATATTTTTTACGTCGGCGAAGTCTACATTAATGATGCCGGGTGTCGCGATTATTTCGACAATCCCCTTGAGTGCATTGCGCAAAATGTCATCGATCGCCTCGAACGCGCGGACAATCGGGGTGTCCTTGCTGATCACGGTGAAGATGCGGTCGTTTGGGACGACGATGAGCGCGTCAACTTTGTCTTTTAATTTCATGAGTGCTTCCGCCGCGATCCGCTCGCGCTGGGTACCTTCGAAAGCAAAAGGTTTTGTGACGACGGCGATCGTGAGGGCACCCGCCTGTTTCGCGGCTTCAGCGACGACCGGCGTCGCGCCGCTGCCGGTGCCGCCGCCGAGTCCCGCCGCGAGGAACACGAGGTCCGCCTCTTTCACCAGCTCGCTGATCTCGGACCGATTTTCTTCCGCCGCCTGGCGGCCCAAATCCGGATTCATGCCGGTACCCATACCCTTTGTGAGACCCTTGCCGATATAGAGGCGGTGCTTTACCGCACAGTGGTCAAGGTCTTGGTGGTCGGTGTTGATCGCAACAAAATCTACGCCGCGATAAAAATCTTTTGCCATGCGCGCGACCGCGTTCCCGCCGCCGCCGCCGATGCCGATCACCTTGACGTTGGTGGCGAGTGGTTGGAATTTTTCCCTCGAGTTTCCCCCGCCGGAATGGGCGCGGGACGCCCGGCGCGCGCGGGATCGTCTGGCACGGCGTGATTTTTTCATATGCTTATTGTATCAGAAACTGTGGCCCTTGAAAGCCCTCGCTATGCTTCCTATGAATGGTATTCGTAGGCCCCGATTGAAGGCGTGGATCCCTGGGGGCGCGAGTAGCCATCCGCGTCAAAGGTGGCGGGGGTTGTGTTACCGCTTGTCTTTATCCCCGCCGGGCTGCCGGCGGTGAGGCGCATATTGGAGTAGCTCGTATTGTCGGTGAATTGAGGATCGACACTTATATTATTCGACCACGCTCCGCCGTTTACCGAACTCGGGCACGGGACGCTCGCGCCGGCTGTAAAGCAATCGTTATATTTGCCGGTGAGGCGTCCGTTATCGGTAGTGTAAAGCTGGTTGATGTTCGGCTGCACGATAATGTTGTTTTCTATATCCATAACGAGCGAATAGGAAGGTCCCTGGCTGTCGCTAATAGCGAATGCTGAACAATCGGCGCCATAACAATTCCCCAAAACAATGCGCATGCTTCCAGCATCAATTACAGTATTGTTATAAACCTGAACGGTTCCTGCGCTCATGAAGCCGGTGTAGTTAAACGCGCGGACTGCCGTGCGGCCACCGGCACCATCGATCGGTCCCGGCCCCGTACCCGTGTGGTAGAACACGTTGTTCCACACCTTCACGCCAAGCGATCCGCCTGAAGGATTGACGCCCTGGAAGAAAATACCACTTCCGATGCAATTTGCGATGTAGCTGTCGTGGATCCACCAGTCATAGGTTGCGTTGTGGCCGTCATTATTCTGGATGCACTGGTCAATCGCCAGGTTCGGTCCGAAGCCAATCCATCCATAATCAAGATCGCTATTCCCTATGTTCGCCGTGTAGATACCATGCCCGTATTTGTTATTCGTGAGGAATCCGTTTCCGCAATCATGTATATAGAGACCGTAGATCACGGAGTCGGTTATGGGCCCTCCCGAACCGATGCAGGCCCCCGCATCATCCATGTGTGGCGCTTTTACGTCGAGATTGACCATGCGGGTGTGGGGCTGTCCCAGATCGATTGATTCTTGGGGACCCGCGAGGCGCATGTCGGCCACCGTCCAATATTGGGAGCTGCCCGTCACCGTGAAGGCCTCTCCGTAAACATAGGTTGGCCGCAGCGAGCCCGCCGTTTCCGCGGCAAGATCTGGGCCCGGGTCACTCAAATAAAAATTCTGGGGCCAGCAGGTGTTATTGCCGAGCGACGTGCAATCCCAATCAATATTAGTGATCTGCTTATTGCCGTTGTAATTCGTAGTCCCCGTGATGCGGAGATACCCGCCTACCCAGACGCCGGGGACGCCAATCTGCCAGGAATTACTCGGCGAGCCAGTGTAGGTAAGAGCTATCTTTGTTTGGCCAGGGTGGCTGCCGTCCCAGTTCCGTCTCATACTCATCGTGCCCGTCGAGCTGAATGGGAACGAGCGCGTCGCAAAGCTATTGAGGCAGGGCTGACTGTCTGGTACGGCTGCGTTGCCGTTTGAATCGACGAGCCCTGTTCCTTCGCCGATCGTCGGATAATCGCCGGGATACCCGAGGAGTGCAACGGGCGAATTTTGTGTGCCGCTGCCGGTTGCCGCAACCGCGGCACAATAATTCGGCGCCCATGGATCTCTCCCTACGCTCAACGTATTGCTATGCACATATACCCATGACCCTGCCGAGATCGAATTCACGGCACGGCGAACCGTCCGCCAGCAACCTTGACTGCCGGAATGCGGATCGCTTGGGAAATATCCGTTATTTGAATCGCTGCCGCTCGCGCCATCGACACAATAAATGTTCCCGGTACGGACGGTGAACTGGCAATTTTCCCTTCCATTCGTGCAAACGGAATTTACGCCGCCGACATTCACGACCACCTGGCCGCTCGTCACCGCGGCGCCTGGTTCAACCACAATCATGTCAAGTTTGTCGCTCGCGGTTGGGCCGGGTTGCGCGAGAGAGCACGCCGAGCACCACGAAACATACCGCGCCACATCCACGCCGTTAATTTTCACCGTGTTCGCGCCGCGGCTCGATCCAAAGCGCTTGCCGAAAATGGTGAGGTAGACGCCGCTCCCGTGCTCACCGCCCGTGATCGGCCCACCGATCAAATCCGTAAAGAAAACTACCGGCCCCGCACCGCTTGGCGGCGCCACATTATTCGACACCGTCACATTGACCGATGGAGACACCGTTTGGTTCCCGGCCGCATCTTGAGCGGTCGCAGAAAGCGTGTGGGCGCCGTTCGAAGCGTTTGAGGTATTCCAGGCGTAGGCATACGGGGCGCCGAAATCGGTGGCCACCGTGCTGCCGTCAATGGCAAAGGTGACGCTCACGACGCCGACGTTATCCGAGGCGCTTGCGGTGATTGTTGCACTCCCGGAAAGTGTTGCACCGGCGGCGGGCGACGTAATGCTGATCGTCGGCGGCGTCACGTCCGGCGATGATGTCGGCGTCGGTGTAGGCGCGGGAGTCGGCGTTGGTGTCGGGGCGGGCGAGGATCCCGAACCTCCACCTCCGCCGCCGGAGGTTCCCGTGAACGTTACGCCGGCGGCGAGCGGTGAAACCTGGAGCACGGCCGTTGTCGGCGACACATTTCCCGATCCGTCATATGCGACGATGTAGAATGGATACACAAATCCCGGCTGGAGGTTCGTGACGGCATATGTGGTACTTGAAGTAAGCGCGATGCGTGCGTTCCCCTGGAAAATTCCGTACTGCGCAACTCCGATGTTGTCCGTAGAACTCCCCCAGGAGAGATCGATTTCGGATCCTGATACTGGCGTTGCGGTGAAGTGCGCCGGCATGGAAGGCGGTGTCGTGTCAGTCGATGGCGTGTTGGCGGGCGAGGCACCATTGAGCGCCGCGAGCTGTGCCTGGAGCTGTTGCACGTGAATAATAAGGAGCGCGATCAATTGCTTGAGCGAATCAATCAGCGCCTGCCGGGCGGCGTCAGTCGCCGACGCGATGAGCGCCACGAAAGGAATATGTGAGGCGACGGGCTGTGAAAAGAGCCCAATGCCTCCAAAAATAACGACTCCGATTATTAAAAGAATGAGAAAATTTCGGCGGGGATGCATGCTAGGGTGCAAAATATTTCACGAGACGTTTCAGGTTCCAGCCGGTCGGCGACTTGCCCGCCGTCCACCCGGCGCCTTCCATCCCCCATTGTACCAGGCCGAACGCGCTCACGAATTCAGGGTCTTCCAAGAACTCTTTATAAGATCCGCCGCCGCCCTCCCAGTCTGCGGACAGCGTGCACCCGATCTGCACCGAGAGGCGCATCTCCTGCTTTGCAAGGTCGGTGAGGCCCGGCATCTTGGCGCCGCCACCCACGAGCACGAGGCCGCCTGGCAACTCGCCCGATTTCTGGATGGCTTTGAGCTCGCTGTTCGCCCAATCAAAAATTTCTTCGAGGCGCGACTCGATAATTTCCGCGGCGAATTTTCGGGGAATCGGGCCGCGTGCCTCCGGAACAAATTTTTTGAGCTCGATGGCGTCTTTGTTGCCCACTTCTTTGGCAATGGCGTAGCCATAGCGGAGTTTTATTTCTTCGGCGGCGTCCACGGGGATTTTTAATCCGATCGCGAGATCGTTCGTGATATTCCCTGCGCCCACCGGAAATTTTGCGACGGTGATCAATTTATTTTCCTCGTAGACGGAAAGTCCCGTCGTGCCAAAACCGATGTCGATGAGCGCCGTGCCAAGATCGCGCTGGCGTTTTGAAAGCGCCGCGCGGGCGGCGACGAGCGGACCGAAGACGAGGCCGCTCACTTCCCCGCCGCCGAGTTCCACCGCGCGGATCAAATTTTTTACGTGCGGCGAGAAAGCGTCGATGATCAAACTTCTCACCTCGAGGCGGCTGCCCGAAAGGCCGAGCGGATCCGTGATGTCGCCGACGCCATCCACGACGAACTCGCGCGTGAGCGTGTGGATGATTGTGCGGTTCGGCGGCAAATTCACCGCTTGCGACGCGCGCACCGCCCGCTCGATGTCGTCCTGGTAAATTTCCGCGTCCGCGCGGGAGACGGCGACGATGCCATGCCCCGCCTGCATCTTCGCCTGCGGCGTCCCGATGCTCACGTACACATTTTTTGCCGCCGCCTTCGCCATTTTTTTCACGTGCGTGAGGGCGCGGCTCACCGCCTGCGAGGCTTCGCTCATCTCAACGATCGCCCCTTTCCGCATTCCGGTGCAGGGAATTTTCTCGACCAGAGCGAGTATGGGTTTGCCGCCGCGCAACTCTGCAACCGCGAGTTTTACCGACGACGTACCGATATCGAGGCCGGTCACGAATTGGCTGCCAGAAAGATTGCCGAACTTCATATTCCCTTATTTTACGGGATCAAAGCGCCGTCGGCAAAGTGGATAGCGGCTAGTTTTTAAGGGGTCTACGAAAAGGATTCGCTAATTTTCCTTCCAGCCGCTCCATCACCGTCGCATCCGTGGCCTTCACGTGATCGTGCCCCAAAAGATGAAGCAGGCCGTGTGCCAAAAGTGCGGGCCCCCTCCTTGGCTCGCGCACCAGAATATCTTCATTCAAATAAATTTCGCCGAGATAATGCTTTTTGGTTTCCGGGTGCGGAAATTTTTTTGGTTCGGGGAAGGCGAGCACGTTGGGCTCGGTTGTCTTTTTGAGGAGACGGCGCTTCATGCTTACCATTTCCCGGTTCGGCAGCAAAAAAACATCGAGGATGGCTCCTCGGATCTTCATCTCCGCCAAAAATTTTTGAGCCAAACGCTGGAGCGAGCGCTCCCTGCGGGCCCTACTGGCCAAGCTTCTCTTTGATGGCATCACCCACGGTCTTCCCATCCGCCCGCCCTTTCATCGCTTTCATCGCCTCCCTCATCAAGGAATTGAAATCATTAAAACCCTGCGCCATGAGGCCATCCAAAATCGCCGCGATCTCCGCAGCGGACAATCCCTTAGGGATATATTCGTAGATCACCGCAAGATCAGCCTCCTCTTTTTTCACGAGGTCCCCGCGATTCCCCTTGCGGAACAATTCGGTCGCTTCCTTGCGACGCTTCGCTTCCTTCTGGAGGATTGCAATTATTTCATCATCGGTGAGCATCGCCCCGGGTTGCTTTGCATTTTTATCTTTTTGCGCGCCCTGGACGCCCGACAAAATAAAACGGAGCACCTCAAGGCGCTCGCGGTTGCCGCCCTTCATGGCGGACTTGAGGTCGTCGTTCAGTTTTTCAAAAAGGGTCATGCGATCGTCGCGGCCGAAGCCTACGAAGATTATAGCAGGCCGAGTTTCTTTTGGCGCTCAACGTGGGCGCGCTTCGTTTCGCGATGGATGGCCGAGAGGCGACGCTTGATACGGCTCGTTGGCCGGTCGTGGAATTTGCGCGAGCGGATTTCCTTAATGATGCCGCTGCGCCGCACTTTTTTAGTGAAATTAAAAAGCAGGCTCGTCGCCGATTCCCCTTCGCGCTTCCGTACTACAATTGCCATAGGCCGTAGTATAGCTAAAATATTGGACTTTAGTCAAACGAGTGACAGCTCCGCCCCCTGATTATTTTTGACCGGGAAACGAGAGCGTGGAAATCACTCGAATTTGCCGGATTTCATTCCGAAGACGCTCCTCCATATTCCGCAAATCTTCTTTTGTTGCCATTTTGGCATCCATGGCTGCCATCCTAGCATCCATAGCTGCCATTTCAGTATTCATGGCTGCCATTTCTTTCCGAACATTCCGAAATTCCTCCTCGATCGAACGTGCGAGTTGTTCTATTGTCATACTCTGAACAATAGTCATCGCACAATAAAAGTCAACGAGTGCTTAATGATTTTTTAATCTTTGAGTTTGCGCAAAATCGCTTCGAGCGGTTCGGCCACCTTATTATCGACAACCGACTGGATGGAATGGCCGCCGTCATTGTGCCATCGGGGCATCAGGTGCACGTGCAGATGATCGACTTCCTGCCCGCTCGCCCGGCCCTGGTTCGCGCCGATCGTGATGCCATCGGGCGCGAGTTTTTTCTTTAAAAGTTCCGCCATTTTTTTCACGGTGAGAAATAGCGGCCCCACTTCTAGTTCTGGAAGGTCGGCAAGCGTCGGCGCGTGGACTCTCGGGATCACGACGGTGTGGCCGGGCGAGCGGGGGCGCACGTCGAGGAAGGCGATCGAATGATCATCTTCATAAATAATTTGCGCGGCGAGCGTGCCAGCGACTATTTTGCAGAAGAGACAACTATCCATGATTGCTCAAGCTTAACTTCTTCTTCACTTCGTCCACGAGGCGTTCCTGAAGGACCGCCTCCTGAAGGCCGGTCGTGAGGTCGCGCACGATTACTGTTTTTTCATAGATTTCTTTTTGGCCAAGGATGAGCGCGAGACGGATGCCCTCTTTGTCGGCAACCTTCAACTGCATGCCGAGCGATTCTTTGGCAAGCGCTTCATTCACGGCGATGCCGTTTTTGCGGAGCTCTTTCAAGAGGCCAAACGATTTGCGCTTCGCGAGATCGCCTGCGTGCGCCAGGAAAACTCGCTTTTGCACGCGCGACGCGGGCGCGATCTCTTTTGCTTTCATCACGGCAATCAGGCGCTCGACGCCGCAGGCGCCGCCGACGGCGGGCGTGAGGTGGCCGCCGATCATTTCCATGAGGTAGTCGTACCGGCCGCCTGCAGCAAGCGCCCCGATTTCAACTTCTTTGCCATCTGCATAGATTTCAAAAACGGTGCGGCTGTAATAGTCGAGGCCGCGCACGAGGCGGTTGTCGAGCTCATAGGGAATCGCCACTTCTTCGAGATACTCAAGCACGCACTTGAAGTGCTCCATGCAATTCGCGCACAGCTTGTCCAAAAAGTTCGGCGCTTTTTCTTTCAGCTTGATGCACTCGGGCTCTTTGCAATCGAGGAGGCGGAGCGGATCAATTTTCAACCGTTCTTTGCAATCGTCGCACAATTCCTTTTCGTGATTCTTGTAATAGGTGGTGAGCTGCTTTTTATAGATCGGCCGGCAGATGCGGCAGCCGATCGAGTTGATTTTGAGCTGCCAGTTTTTAATCTTTAATTCATTCAGGAGATCTGAATACATCGTGATGATTTCGGCGTCGTAGATAGGATCGTTCGGGCCGGCGATGCACTCGAAGCCGATCTGCCAGAATTGGCGATAGCGCCCGAGCTGCGGGCGGTCGTGCCGGAAAACGGGGCCGAAGTGGAATAATTTTTGAGGCTGGCCGAGGCGGCTCAAATTATTTTCGAGATAAGCGCGCGCGATGCCGGGCGTGAATTCCGGGCGGAGCGCTAAAAAGTCGCCTCCTTTTGTGCGGAGCGTGTACATCTCTTTTTTCACGACGTCGCTCCCCTCGCCAGACGTTTTATTATAGAGCTCGGCAAATTCGAGGATCGGCGTTTCGATCCGGCCAAAACTATACTCGCGCGCGATATCTTTCACCACATTTTCAATACGCTCCCAATACGGCTGGTCGGCCGGAAGGATGTCATGCATGCCCTTCACGGCTTGGAAGGTCTTTATGGGCTGGGGTTTTTCGGAGGTCGCCATTGGGCTGCGCGTTTTAATGAAAATTTAATACTTGGGCGCTGCGAATGCGGTGATGCCGGAAAGCGGCCATAGGCGGACGCGGACGAGGCCGACGACATCGGACGCGGGAAGCGGGCCCCACATGCGGGAATCGTAACTGAACTCACGATTGTCGCCAAGCATCAGGTAGGTGCTTGAGGAAAGATTGTAGGTATACGAGCCGCCGGTTTCTACCTTTTGCGGAATGTAGGATTCGTCGAGCTTGAAGCCATCCGGATTTTGTTTGTCATAAACGGTGACCGAATCGTTTGCGATCACCACTTTTTCTCCCGGAAGACCGATCACCCGCTTGATGAAGTAGGTCGAGCGATCTTGGGGATCGTGGAACACGAGGACTTCGCCGCGTTCGGGCGCGCGCAGGTGGAAGGTGAGTTCATCTACCAGGACATAATCGCCATTTTCAAAATTGGGCGCCATGCTCGAACCGCTTACGAGGAATGGCTGTACAAGGAAGGTTCTGATTACGAAAACGGCGACGACGGCGACGACCGCAACTTCCAAAATTTCGAGGAACGACGCTAGAAATGAACGCATGTAGCATCTATTATAGTGACGCGATATGCTAAAATCAAGCGAATGAAAATCATTCTTGGTCTCGGGAATCCGGGCAAGGAATACGAAGAGACGTATCACAACGTGGGCGCGCTCGCCGTGCAGTCGCTCGCCCACCGCGCGCTCGGCGGCACGATCCCGTTTGAAATTCATAAAAAGCTCGGCAAGAAATTATTTTCCTATCTCGACGTCGAAGAAGGCACGGCCCACCAAGTATTCGTCATCCCCCTGGTTTATATGAACCAGTCGGGCGCGGCCGCGCGCGAGGCATTAAAGAAGTTTTCAGCGCGCCCGACTGACCTTGTCGTGATCCACGATGAGAGCGATCTTCCCATTGGTACTTATAAAGCGTCCGTGAGCCGCGGGGCGGCGGGGCACAAAGGCGTGCAATCGATTATGGACGCCTTGAAAACCGACGCCTTCACCCGCATCCGCATCGGCATCCGCAATCCTCAAGAAAAAGCGCGGGCCAAAGCCGGAGCGTTTGTCCTCAAAAAAATTTCTGCGAAGGACCGCAGGACGTTCGAGGCGCTATTCGCCAAATTATAAGTTACGGAGCGGTATTGGTGCTCACGTTGGCGGGGGTATAGATAAACGTCATCGCGAACGAAACCACGCCGCCGAGCGTTTGCACGCCCGTGAGCGGCAAATTTACGGCGGTGATTGCGGTGTCGCTCGCGAGCGTCGCCTTAAAGTTCACAATGTTGTCTTGCTTGTTCGTGGACCCCGCGAGAGAAATCGGCGATCCAAATGATGCGAAGGTGAGGTGCGAGATATTAATATTGTTTGCTACGGCGGCCCGCGCGACCACATCGAGCATCGTGCTTTTTGGATCAGTCATGTGTTCCGCCGCGAAGACCAGTCCCACCATTTGATTGAATGCCGCTGACTGTTTTTCTAGATCTTGTATCTCCCCCGCCTGCGTGCTGCCAACATTAAAGTCAGATCGCGTTTCTATTTCCAACTTTGTGGTGCGCAGAAAATTATCAGTGGCCCAAAACCCGACGAGCAGGAGGAGGAGCGCCACCGGCAATGCCACGCGCCAGAAGCGGAGGAATGCCGAAAATTGTTCTTCGTGATAGCGGTCCTGGGATTCGATGCCGAGCAGATTGATCTCGATCGCCGCTCCCCGCTTCCCGGTCCGCAGGGACGCGCCAAGCGCGGCAAGCCATTCGGGTGAGATCGACTGGCCGATTTCGAGTGCAAGCGCGACGACCGGCGTGTCGGGGATCGCGGTCGCGATGGCCGTCTCCGCGTCTTTCGCGAGTACCGATGAGGAAACGATAATGGCGCCGAGCGGCTCGGACCAGTGCTGGCGATAAAAATTCGAAACTTGGCGGACGCCGGCGGTGAGCGCGTTCTTAAACGTCTCGACGTTGATCTCGCCTTTTTGGTCGGCGATGTCGCGCCACGGTTCTGAATATTGGAAGTGGAGCTGGCCGCTCCGGATCACGAGGAAGCCGATGCCGGCGCTGCCTACGTTGATGAATAAATAGGGCTTGCTTGCGTCAATGCCATTTCCCTTGTCGCGGAACGCGCGGGCGAGGGCAACCGCCTCCGGCTCGACGGCCACCGCGAGAAAGCCCGCCTCGAGCATCGCGTCTACCATTTCGTTCACCGGCTGGCGTTCGATGAACGCCGCGACTACTTGGTCCTGCAGCGTCGCCTCGTTGCGGCCGAGATATTGCCATCCGTAATAGGATTTATCCGCTTCGAGCGGCGATGCGATCGCGAGGTTCAACTCGATCGCTTGAGTAAAATCTTCTCCTTTCGCCGACGGGAGGTTGAGCGACTGGACATAGACCGGCGTGGACGTGGGACAGAGCACCACGTTCATATTTTTTTGGCGAGCCGCTATTTTAGCTTTGAGGGCGGCGAGGGCAGCAACAAATGCGGCATGGTTCAAAATCTTCCCGCGTTCGAGCGTCCCGGGCGTGAGGCGCACCGCATTCAGCTGCCACGCCTTCCCATCGAAAACGACGAGGCGCACCACCTCATCGCTCACTTCGAGCCCCGCCGCAACAGAGCGCACGCGCAGCCATACAAGAATTTTTTCTAAAATTTCTTTCATCTATTATTGCGTGTTGTTCCAGGAAATGACGGCAACCTGGCTCGTCGAAGCATTCACCGAAGCGATCACCTGGATTTTCCGGGTGTAATTGGAAACGGTCGCGCTCGAAATAATCGTGGCAGTTTGCAAGCTGGATGTTTGCGTGACGACGACGCTCGCCGTGTCCGATCCTACCGTTATAGTATACCCACCGCTTGTGAAGCTCGTGTTCCGCGCGAGCTGCAAGAGCCCATCTTCCGCGCCAGAAACGGCGACCGCTTGGGCGCGCGTCGAGGCTTGGTATCCATAAATCGTATTGACCGACGAGTTCGCAAGGAAAATGAGCGTGAGGCCGATCCCGACCGTCACGGTGCCAATAAGAAAAACAAGGGCGAGAAAGCCCTGTCCGCTCCGCGTGCCGGTATGACGAGATGGGATCATGGACTCCAGTTTACGGTGACGCGGGTGACGACCGGCGTGTAACTTTGATTCGAATCGGCGTACAGCGTCGCGCGATAACGGAAGTAGCGATACCCGCTGAAGAACGAACGGCCGTCAGGCAATGGGTTTGTCGTCTTCAAGCTGATCGACGTGTTTGGCTGGCCGGTGAAATAACTCGACGTGTCGCCGTTTAATCCGTAATAGGTCCACGAGCCGCTTGAGGAATTGCTCACGGCGAATTGGAATCCAACCGATGTCCCGAGTGGCAGCGTCCCCTGCCACATAAATGAGTTGAGCGCCGTCCCCGATGCCACGCCGGTATCAAAGGTTGCCGAGTCCAGCGTGCCGGTCGCGACATAGTTCGAGCAGCCGCCGACCGGGAATTCGAGAATGCGATTGGTGGTATTCCCGGCGACAAAGAGGCGCGTGTTCGTGCTGTCAAAAATTGACCCTACCGGGGACGGCGTTACGCCCTGGGCCACGTTTGAAGATGCGCCGCTGAAATCCGCTTGGCCAATCACATAGGATGCATTTTCGCCATTCGTGATGGTCGACGTCGCGATACTGAATACCATCACCCGCCGATTTGCATCATCGGGCACAAACAATAACTGGCGACTCGTGTCTACATCCATCCGCCCAGGGCCGGAGAGGCTGCTGGTCGCCGCAGTGTTGTTTGTTGTCGTGAAACTGGTCTGCCCCAATACCTTTGAAGCTCCCTCGCCGTTCGCGATGGTCCCGACCGAAGCATCGAAGACGAGCGTGCGACTGTTCGTTTTATCAGACACGAAGAGGCGTGACGTCGTCGGATCATATCCCAGGCCAGCTGGTCCGCTCATGCCGGTCTGCGTTGTGGTGGCCGTCGAAGAAGTGTAGTTTGCCTGGCCGAGTACGTAACTTGCATTTTCGTTATTCGAAATCGTCGCCGTCGCCACATTGAACACTAGCACGCGGTTGTTTGATGTATCAGCAACGAAGAGACGGGAATTCGCAGCATCATACGAAACCGCGCTCGGCGCCGAAAGCCCGGCCTGCGTTGTCGTCGCGCCACTCGAGACGAAGTCGGTCTGTCCGAGCACATTCGTAGAAGTTTCATTGTTTGCTATCGTGGCCGTCGCGACATTGAAGACCAGCACGCGATTGTTCGACGTGTCGGCTACGAAAAGGCGCTGGTAGGTCGGGTCATAGGCGACCCCTCGAGGAGTCGAGAGGCCGGCCTGTGTGGTCGCGCTCGAGCTCGCCGTGAAACTTGATTGCCCGAGCACATATGACGCCCCTTCACCCATCGAAATTGATGATGTCCCCACGCCGAACACCATCACGCGATTATTGCCGCCGTCTGCTACGAAAAGACGCTGGCTGCCGCCGTCATAGGCAACGTCATAAGATGTCGAAAGTCCGGTCTGCGTAGTTGCCGATGCGTTCGTTGTGAAAATGGACTGGCCCAAAGCATAATTTGCATTCTCACCATTCAGTAAACACAGCCCAGCCGTTCCCATCGTTGACGTGGGACTCCATAGCCCGCCGCCGGTCGAGTTTGCCGCCTGCACTTTGAACCAGTATGACGTGTTTGCGGTAAGCCCCCCGACTGCGGAACTCGTCGCGCTACTCGAAGCAACGGTCGTATAGGTACCGTTACTCGATGTCGCCGTCGCAATATTATAGTAGTCGCCGCCTCCGGTTGGCGCGATCCAGTTCAGCGTGAGGGATGTCCCCGTGAGATTCGGCACCGTCGGCGCGCTACTTACCTGGTTCGGATACGTGAGCACGCTCGACGTCGCGCTGAATGAACTCGTTGCGCCGCTGCCATTCACCGACTGCACCTCGTACCAGTACGTCGTGTTTGCAGAAAGCCCGCTCTGTGCGGAACTTGTCGCTGTCGTCGAGACGACGAAGCCATAGGTCCCGTTCGCCGAAGTTGCGTTGTCTAAATTGTAATAGCTCACGCTCCCCGCCGGCGCCGTCCAATTTACCGTGACGTTTCCCGGCGTGCTCGAAGTCTGGCCGCTATAGGTAGGCGTGCCTGGAACCCCCGTGTTCGTCGTTGCACTTCCCGCGGAACTAAGCGTGGTCGTGACCGAATCTCCGTTTTCTGCTTCCACTTTAATAGTGTAGGTAGTATTGGGTTGAAGCGTGCTTAACGTCGCCGGCAAACTACTCGAAGTGATCCAGGTTGGGTTCGAGCTTGTGCCATGCCCGGTCGAATCAATCCAAAATCCATTAAACAAGCTGTCTGTTGGCGACGTTGAAGAAACGAAGATGGCGTATTGGGTATTGCTCGGATTGCTGTTGCTGTTATTTGAGAATGAGAGCGTTGAAGTTCCGGTCGAAGCAAGCGTCGGGGTGCCGGGGGCATTCGCGAGCGTATAGGCGCTCGACGTTGCGGAGGGGGTCGTCGTTGCCGGCGTCGCTTCGGAGTCTTCAGAAAGAACGGTGTAGGCGTAACATTTGTTGGTTTGCAAACCGGAATTTGTATATGAAGTTCCGGCTTGCGTGCTCGACGCTCCCCCGGTGCCCGGATTCGTGCAGCCAGCAGGAACACTCGAGGTCGCTATGCTATTAAAAACATACTGGAGCGGCGCAGTGTCCCCGGAACCGAGAGCCGACGTTGTTGCCACCATGGTAATCGAAGTCGTGCTCGCGCCGTATGGCACCGTAGCGAAACTCATTGGATTCGGCGTTGGAGGACTCCCGGCGCCTGCCGATTGCTTATACGCTATGGACGCCGACTCGTAGATCACGCCGCTCGATGGGGTAAATAGTACGGTGGGGGTGTAAGAACCCGTACTTGTCACAATTCGATACATGATGTCATCATATTGGCCGGTACCACCGGTATATTTGCCGTTCGTGGCCGTGGTCCAAGGACTCACATCGGTAAAGGTAGGACTTGCCACGCTATAGTACTCCTGACAAGCGCCTACAATAATATCGTTGGCGTTTGTAGTAGTTTGATTCGGTATCGGGCAGGTAGAGGTACTGACATAGGCAGATGCGGTTCCCGTCGCAGTGCCATCAATAGCATTTGAAGTCGCTGCCCCGGAAATCTCGTAGACGACGGAGGTGAACCCGTTCCCTCCGGTCTGCGTGGTGCTCACGTTCGTAATGCCGCTCGTCGCATTTATCAAATCGAATAGATAGAGGCACCCGTGGGCTTGGTCGGAATAGCATCCCTTAGCTTCCTGTGTGTACGTGCTGCCCTTGTTGTCGCCGACTGTGGGTGCGCCGTTATTCACCTGCGCCACAGAAACGACGATAATTGATCCGGCGCCGGTTGAGCTGACGGCGCAGTTTACTGTCCCTGATCCTCCCCGAGCGCAGTTTGCAGCTTGCACGACCGAAAGAGCCGCGTTCGCCGTTGGAGCCACGCAGAGGGAGATACTAACGATAAGGGTAAAGAGTACGTACGCGTATCGCTTCATCGATGAATGTAGATGAGCGTAATAAAGACGCCCTGTATAAAAATTATATCACAGCGACCAGGCACTTTCTGATATAATAAGGATATGAAGCGCCGTCATTCTGATGCTGGTCGCTCGTATATCTGGGTAGCGGTCGTCATTGTCGCGGTCGGTGTCGTTATTTATTATTTCGCACCCAAATTGAGTGGCCCTTCGTCGGGACAGTCCGGGAGTTCATTCAAGCCAATCATGGTACAGGGAACGATTCCGGCTTCAAGTTATGGCGCCGGTGCGGTCGGAACAAAAACGGCGACGAGCGTGACGCTCCAAACGCCGGTTTCTTCTGCGACGCTCGGCACGATCGTCGGCATGGCGAAGATCAGTTCCGGCGCCGGCGTCAACTTCACGACCACGGTCATCGGCCTCACGGACCCAAAAACTAAAAAATTGCTCGGCAGCACGCCGTTCGGCGCCGATGGGTCATATCAATTTTTCGTGGAGCCGGGTGAATATATCCTCTCGATGGTGAGCGGCCCCTTAAAAAGCGGTTCGCTCCCCCAGCGCGTCTACGTTGGCGTTGGCGAAGTTTTGAATATTAACTTTTTCGTTCACCGCTAGTTGGTTCGCTACGCTAGCTTGCTCGCTAAAGGTGGAGCAGTTGAATTTGTCCGGAGCTCGCCGTGTTCACGTTGGTGCCGGCTGCATAATTATTTCCCAATTGCCCGCCCGCTGCATTATTTCCCGAACCGCCCGACCAATCGCTCTGGCCGGCCACATCACTCACGCTGCGCGTGAGGAATAGTTGATAGGTCGTCGAACTGCCGGTCCCCGATGCGTTCGCGACCACCGTTACCTTGATCGTCGAGGGGTCGAACGTGTTGCCGCTCGCAACCGTCGTCGCGTTGCCGCTTCCGTCGCGATAGATGGTGTCGAGATAAAAGAAGCGGGTGTAGGTCGTGCTATTCACCGTCACCGATTGCCCCGTCGAGGTTCCGACCACCACAAACACCGAACTGCTCGGCGTTAAGTAATAGAGGTTCGCCGAGGTCGTCGCGAGCGTGAGTATGGTATTCCAATTCCCTGGCGCCCACGCCTGCACGTTGCCGAGCAGCTCACTCGCCAGTGAAGATTTCGCCTGGACCTGGCCCACCTGGTTATTTTGCAAAATGGCGGGCCGGATCAGCGATGCGGCAACCGCAAGAAGCACGGTGCCGATCCCGACGGCGATGAGAACCTCGATGATCGATTGTCCCTTATGGCGCATGGCAATTAGAATTGGCTCGTCAGTTGGTAGATCGGAACGATGATCGAGAGAGCGATCACGGCAACAATAATGCCCATAGCAATGAGGAGTGCCGGCTCGAGGAGCGAAACCAGCGCCCGAATATTCCCATCAATGTTCGTTTCGTAAAAATCTGAAAGCGTCACGAGCACTTCGTCGAGATGGCCGGCGCGTTCGGAAATTGCAATGAGGTTCGTGACCGATTTCGGGAACACTTCCTCGCGCCGAAATGATTCGCCAATCGTGAGCCCCTTTGCGAGTCCGTCGTGGGCAACGCGCTCGAGCGCCGCGGCAAAATCCCGATTCCCCACGGTCTGCGATGCAATCATAATGCTGTCAACGATCGGCATACCGGCCTTCATGAGCGAACTCATCGTCGCCGCCATGCGTTGGACCGCGAGGTCGACATAAATCTTTCTGATGACCGGCAATGCGATCAGCAATCGGTTCCATAACCGCTTGCCGGTTTCGGTTTTGTTGATGACGAACAGGAAGGCGATGATGACCGCGAAGAAGATGCCATAGAGCCAGAGGATGTTCGATCCGATAAAGAGGCCGACACTGAACACGACGCGCGAGAAGAGCGGCGGGGTGATCGCGCTGCCGTTGAAAACGTTCGCGAGCTTGGGCAGCGCAAAGGTGACCAGGAAGGTAAGGATCGCGAGCGCCATAACCAAAACAACGATGGGGTAGACGAGGGCCGATTTCACTTTGGCGCGGAGCTCTGCTTCTCGCTGGAGAGAAACCGAAAGTTCCTCGAATGTTTTCTGCAAATTGCCCGACGCCTCCGCCGCTTTCACGAGGTTTACGAATGTCGGCGAAAATGTTTCAGGATGTTTGGCGAACGCCGCGTAAAACGGCTGGCCACGCGTGAGGTTATTGTGCACCTCAAGCAAAAAATCGCGCATCGCCGGCTGGTCGAAATCCGCGATCAAAATATTGATGGCCGAGAGGAGATCGGTGCCCACCCGCAACATAAGCGCGAGATATTTCGCGAGGAACACCTTATCGCTCACGCTGATGCCGCCCCAAAACTTCACCGACTTCAGGCCCTTTTCCTTGATAGGTTTCACCGACAATGGCCTCATATCCTTCGCCGAGAGATAGCGGAGGACTTCATTCAAGGTGCTCGCTTCGAAATCTTCCTCAACGGAATTTCCGGCGCGATCGACGGCCAAATAGTGAAACAGCATGTATCAATAGTATACCACGCGCCGACTACTCCCGAATCACGCGCAGCACTTCTTCGAGCGTCGTTTGTGCGAGTCCCGCCTTCTCGAGACCGTCTTCGAACATCGTCTTCATGCCTTCTTTCCATGCCGTCGCGCGGAGTTCTTCCAAACTGAAACGTTCAGCCATAATTTTTTCTTTGACGGCTTCGGTGATGCGGAAAATTTCGAAAATGCCGAGGCGGCCGCGATAGCCGGTCATGCCGCACGCGGAACAACCCTTCCCGCGGAATTGCGTCTTCTGCACTTTGGCGCGCTCTGGCGGAATTTGCAGATCCTTCAACTGTTGCGCGACGGTTTTCATCGTGCTCTCATCGACGTCGTACGAATAGATGCACGACTGGCAGATCTGGCGGACCAAGCGCTGTGCGACGACGAGGTTTAAAACCGAGACGACGAGGAACGGCGGCACTTTGAGATCGAAGAAGCGCGGGATCGAGGTCGGCGCGTCGTTCGTGTGGAGCGATGAAAGCAATAAGTGGCCCGTGAGCGCTGCCTGCACGCTGATTTCGGCGGTTTCGGCGTCTCGAATTTCGCCGACCATCACGATGTTCGGGTCCTGACGCAAAATCGCGCGCAGGCCCGAAGCGAAGGTGATCCCCGCCTGCGGGTTGATTTGCATCTGGTTCACGTAGCGCATGTTGTATTCGATCGGGTCTTCAATCGTCGTCACGTTCACCTGCGGCTTGTTCAGAATATTCATGAGCGCGTAGAGCGTCGTCGTTTTACCGGAACCGGTTGGGCCGCAGGAAAGCACCATGCCGTAGGATTTTTTCAATTCTTCCGTAATGATCGCCGAATCGGTCTCGTTCAAACCAAGTTCCTCGAGCGAAAGCGGTTTCTGCGTCGCTTCCAGCAAACGCATTTCAATTTTTTCACCGTAGAAGGTGGGGATCACCGATACGCGGATGTCGATCGGCTGGTTCCCTACTTCGTAGCGGAAGCGCCCGTCCTGCGGCAAAAAGTGCTCGTCAATTTTCAAGCCGGCGAGCAATTTGAGGCGCGCGACGATCGCGGTGTGGACCGCTTTCGCGACGTCCATGATCTCGTACAAAATACCGTCGATGCGGTAGCGGATGAACATGGAATCTTCCAGGACTTCAATGTGGATGTCCGACGCGCGCGAAGCGAGGGCATACGAAAGGATGTTGTCCACGATGCCGACGATCGGCAACTCGCTCGCCGCCTCCTCCGGCGTCTTCGCGCGCGTCGCGAGGGACGCTTTGATGTTATCCTCGATCAGTTTTTTGAAATCCTGGCCCAATTCGTATCCGTAAATTGAGAAGCCGCGGTTCAAATCTTCCTGCGTCGCGAGCATGGGATGGATCTTCCCGTGCAAGCGCTCAGTGAGGAACGAAACCGTTTCCAAATCCGACGGGTCCACCATCGCCGCATCAAACGAGCCATCGGCCTCGCGCGCGAACACCACCACCTGGCGCTGGCGGGCGATGTCTTCCGGAAGGATCTTCACGACCGACGAATCAATTTTTTGCTTATCGAAATCTACCTGGGGCACGCCAAGTTCGCGCGCGATCAGGCTTTGGATATAGTCCGCCGCCATGAAGCCGCCCGAAATAAGCACGTCGATAATGCTCTGATTTTTTCGCTCGGCGTCGACCGCAAGCTCGTCAAATTTTTCCGGAGAAAGAAGCCCTTCGGATGTCGCTAATTTTTTTATTTCAGAAACAGGCAGCGGGAGCCGCATACTCATATGATAACAAAAAGTAACATCCCGGCCTACGCCGGGATGTTACCGAAACTATGAGGTGACGGTTAGAGCGTTAAACTCGTACCCTGCTCGTACATGAAATTGCTGCTGCCGCCGTCTGCGTTGTTCACGTCAGCCGTACCGGTGCTGTATTTCAAGCTCTCCATCTCCATACCAATCTTGTAGTTCGTGCCGCTCATGATGTAGGTGTAGAACATACCACAGCTTGAGAGGGCCGTCGTACCGCACGATGCGCTGCCCGGCGAGTTGATCGGATCAACCGGAAGTTGGCCGATCGGTGCGCCTGAGCTGATGGCGCCGAAGTTCACCGGAATCCATCCAGATCCCGTAATCACGCGCGAGCTCGAGTTGTTCAGCGACGTCGCCGTCGTGAGCCACTGCGCGCACGAGGTGGTGGCTGCGTAGACGCCCGACTGGTTCGGGACATAGAAAGCTGTACCCGTCGCCATACTCGCATAGCAGATCGCCGCCGTTCCAAGGGAAGGCGAACTCACATCGGCGAGATAAAGCGCGAGGGCGCTCTTCAACGTTGCCGCATCCGAGACGCGGTTGGAATCCCGGGCCTGACGCAGAAGTTCGGCTGGGTTCAAGCTCAAAATGACCACGGTCGCGAGGACGGCAATGATAGCGATCACGATCAACAGTTCAATGAGCGTGAATGCCTTACGATTCTTTTTCATTATTGTCTTTGTTCTGGTGCAAAACCCGACCTTTATATATAGAACGATTATATCATGACGCGTTTTTTAGGCCTGAATATTCATTGTGGATAACTCTTTTGGCGGATCTGCTTCGAATTTCAATCGCCGCCCGTCGCGCGCGGTAAATTCAAGCGAAAGCGCATGAAGCGCGAGGCGCGATGCCGCATGAGATTTTCCGTACAGTCGATCCCCGATGACCGGGTGGCCGATGCTTGCGAGATGAACGCGGATTTGGTGGGTCCGTCCCGTCTTTGGAACCACTTCAAGTAAAGAATTTTCGCCAATCTTTTTCACCACGCGATATTCGGTGACGGCCTCCTTCATCATTTTGTTTGAATGGATGCTGCGTTTCAACGTTCCGCTCCGAATTCCGATCGGCGCATCAATCACGCCGTGATGTTGTTTGGGCATACCCACAACCAACGCGAGATATTTCTTTTTGATCTCATGTTTTTGGAAAAGCGATTTGAAATATTCGAATGAGTCCTGGGTGCGCGCGACGAGCATCACACCCGAAGTGTCCTTGTCGAGCCGGTGCACAATCCCCGGCCGCAGCTCCGGGTCATCGCCCACTTTTTTCAGTTCCGGGTAACGTTTGACGAGCCAATCGACGAGCGTATCGTGCTTGCTGCTCGTACTGGGCGCGCCGGGATGTCCCGTGGCGTGCCGGGCGGCGTGCACCTGCCAGCCGGAGGGCTTATTGATGACAAGAAAATCCTTTTCTTCGTGGATGACCTCGGGGCCCACTAGAACGCCGGGTGCCATTGCGTGATCGAAAGGTCGCGGATAAAGAGCGCGAGACAGAATATAACCACGGCAACCACAACGAGCGTGACGAAGTATCGTTTCATCGGTTTATTTATCCTAGCATATTCATTTTTTACAGAGCTGGTTTAATTTTTTTCGCGTGAGCGTGCCGAAGATACCGGTTCCCGCGGTCAATTGCTGCGGAGTGAGAATGTCGGCGGCGAAAATTTCCTGGAATGCGCCCACGGCGCGCGCCCTGGCGGGGCCAAAATATTCGGTTTCGTGCCCAGGCGACCCTGGCCCATCCGCCGCTACCTGCGTAAGAGAACTTTTGTTGAGTGTTTGTTGCAATAATTGCACGCTATTCCCCGTCGCGCCTTCCTGTAAATTTTTTCTGAATGCGGCGGCGCAGTTACTGCCGAGCTGAAGCGCTATCAATTTTTGTTTGAGTGCGATGAGTTGCGATTTGAGATCTGGTGTTGGCGTTGCCGATCCCCGCGCCGCGGTCGTCGTACTCACGCCGAGCACTTTTCCATTTTCCTGGAGCGGCGGTGATTGATTGTTCTGATTGTGCGCGGGAGGATCTTGGGCGACCGAACTGCCACCGCTCGATCCACCGCTCGATGGAGCATTCACGGGCGGCGTTGATGTCGGCGACGAGGGCGTTGATGTTGGCGACGGTGGTGCCGGCGACACATTGCCGACCGGTTGAATCACGTCATCCATCGCACCGTCGCCATCATTATCCATCTTCAAAGCCAAGTCGCTCTGCGGATTTACAAAATGGAGCTGCGCCGTGGTGCTGGCGCTCGCGAGCGAGATCAACGGATACGTGACCGTACTGCTTACCATGGCGCCGTCATATTCTTTTATCTGCATGCGGAATATTCCTGCGTCTGATGCGCGGCCCACGATGGTATAAAATTCCCCAGCCGGCAATGCTGGCACCAAGGCGAAAAGATTACTGCCGAAAACATCGTATTCAGCTCCTGGAATCGTAGCCATAAGGATTCCCGATGTCGCCATGCTAAGCTCGCGACCTTGGGAGTCGTAAATATCAAGCGTGACCGGGCCGTTGACGCTGACCTCGAAGTTTCGAGGGCGCAGACCCATGCAATCGGGAGGGTTCATGGAAATTCCCCGAGGCAGCGTGGTCGTCCCCGTGCCCGCAAGAATGTCTTTAATAAATTCTAGCGGGATGGCGTCAGTTGCGAGCCCCATATGATCGGTCCCCGTTTGGTCGCCAAGGATGAAATACGTATTCGAACTATTTGCCAAATTCAGAGCGCTCAACTCCGGGATGGTGCCGTCACCAATATCGCGCCTTACTTCAACGACACCGCCGTCATACAAATCAAACCCCACGATGGTCGGGCGGTTGCAGCCGATGATGTTGTATATACTCGAAACATGTATCGGCATCGCGTCCACGGCATCATGAAAATTGTCGGCGAGATGCGAGAGCGGCGCATTCGGCCCCATCGAATGACCGTGGTCTAATATTTCATCTTTCCCATTTCTCAAATCATGAATGTAGTCGCCGGCGATAGTCGCGTAGCGAGCGCTCGGCAGCATTTCATAAATTGCCGGCATATTTTCGACAATCATTTTCGCTTCGCGCGGATTCAAGCCGAGACCAAGCCAATTCATGCCAAGATCGTCGCCGTAGTTTAGCATTTGGTATGCGCGGGGCGTGCCCAGTTGCGGAACGCCGAGCAGGATAGCTTTGTCGATGTCCGTATGCGACGCAAGATATTCTTCGAGAAGCAGCCCGCCCATGCTGTGCGCGATCACGTTAACTTTTCCCGTCGGGGAAATCCTCACGGCGCGCGCAATCACCGACGCAAGCGAATCCGTCGAACTCTCGATCGAGATGCGCCAGTCATAGGGCGCGGCGAAAAGATCGCGGCCTTCTGTATAGCCGTTTTGGACAAGCATATCAATCAAATTTTGATACAACTTTTTCTCGAACGTGACGCCGAGAAAGCTCGTCGTAACGTTGCGCAGGATGTCGGTTGGGGAAAGTTGCCGATCGGCAAATGGCGTGCCGTCGGCATCGAGGGCTAAGAAATCTAAATAGCCATCATTTGATGAAGTGATCATCTGCGATGCACTCGGCCACGCTTCCCCGCCATCGGCGCGAACAAGACGCGAACCCATGATGCCGGGAATGATGACGACCGGCTCCCGAATCGCTTCTGGCAGCGTTGCGGTTGGTATATTGAAATCGATATTGCCTGGGCTCCGAAATTCAATCCAGGGCGAAGTGAACCCGCCGGTACGATCAACCGCTCGCGCGGCCCAATGATATGCCCCTGGCGCGAGGCCGGCCACCGTTCCCGACGCGACTTCACCGATGCCGACTGAATGAGTCGTGATCGTAGTGCTCCCCGATAATGGAACTGCGATCGGTTCGACTTCGATCTGCAAGGCGGCGGTGTCGGACGCGAAAAACATCTGCATGGTTGCGCCGAATGATACGGCACTCCCCGATGCCACGCCGTTCTCCGGAATCGTGGTCGTCGTGCCGAAAAAATATTGCGCGAGGTTTGTGAAGCCCACCGGGGATCCGACGCCGTCAGAATCACCGAAAACTAAATACGGATAAAATGCACCATCACTCCCCCGCGTGCCATAGACTTGCGCATCAAATGAACCGGAAGAAGAAAACTGAACGCTCACGCCGGTATCGCCCGCCCCGCCGTAATTAATATTCACGTCGTCGAACGTGTAGACCGCTTTTTGCCCAAGCTTCCCGGCCGCTTCCGCCGATGTTACGCAGTGTATATAAACCTGGTTTCCTCCGCGAAAGATGTTTACGAGCACGCCGGTATTGGGCGCGACCGGACAAAACGCGCTCACCCCTCGCTGCGAGTCATTTAAAATATTCATCTCCACTTGCAGATGGCTTACATGGCCCAGCGCATCGGCATATGCTGCGCCGAGCGGGCTCATGACAACGCTTGACGTTGCATCATCAAAATACTGGGCGTACAAATTCGCTGCATCCGCGTGATGCGTCCACAATAAAAACCAGGCGCCGGCCGCCACGCTGGCGACCGCAAAAAATTTCTTTTGCATGGCCGGGATTCTACCACAACCGCCATTAAAAACTGATTAAAATTTCGAGCCCCTTGGGGTGCGCGTGGTAGGGATCGAACCTACGCTCTCTCGATTATCAGTCGAGTGCTTTACCACTAAGCTACACGCGCGTCACGATCGTGCGATCGCGGTGCGTCCTGGAGGGATCGGACCTCCGGCCTCTACAGTGTCATTGTAGCGCTCTACCACTGAGCTAAGGACGCGGAATATTCATGCGAACAACCGTATGATACGCCGTACAGCCTTTATTTGACAAGCCCGCGGAGGTCGAGCGACTGGGCGCCCTTCAGATTGAAGTTCGCATTTTGCCCATCGGCGTTGCTCGGATTCGCTATCCGATCGATCGCTCCGAACATATTACCGATCCCCCAGCTCGATAGGGCGATCAAAAAACCGAGCAGCACGAGCGCGAGCGTCGTGAGGATAATTTCAGGATATTTGCGGAAAAAATTTTTTAATGACATGGGGGTGATTCGGCTTTGGTCTATCCTCGCGAAAATACCCTGCCGTGGGCTGTCAACGTATACCCATTCGCATTGCTCACCAGGTCAAAAGTGTCAACCGCTATGAGAAATCCGGACGATTCAGTTTCCGCATCTTTGAGGAATGCAACGAGGTTCGCTGCGGAGCCGCTTGCCGTGATGGTGAAGCCGTCGCTCGCTGGCACATTGGCAGTCGTCGGAGCATTCACGCCCGTGAATGCGGCGGTGGCGGCAACACTATGGGACAGTCCGACCCCAGTGACCCAGTCCGGGAAGCCGATGAGGCTGTCGTGCGATGGCAATAATTTTTGCATCGCCGCAAGATAGGGCATCGTGGTCGAAGCATCATTTTTTAAAACGGCGAGCTGGCTCACGATTGAATTTTGCTGGTCAATAAACGATTTATCCGAAATAATTTTGTCGCTTTGCGCCGCCAGGTCGCTTGAAAAGGAATAAGCGCCGAACGACACGCCGGCGATTGCAATGACAATGACACACAGACCCACGATCCACTCCCGCTTCATATGTTCATTGTAACATTTAGATTAAAATTTGATTAAGCACTGCTTGTGTTTTTGCGCGCGCTCGGCTAGGGATGAATTATGCACGAATCTTTTTTCTACAACGCGCTCGCCAGTGCGGTAGACGGCGATCGGAGAACATTAATCGGCATTAAGAAAAAATGTGGGTCATGGGAACGGGCCTATGCCCTGCACCGAACCATACGGCGCCCCGACGATGCATTCACCGTGCCGGACGCAGAAAAAGCATGGGCGGAGCTTGAGCGTTTCGATGTTCGCCTGGTGATGGCGGGCGAGCCAGATTACCCGACCCTGCTCAAAGAAATCATCGATCCCCCATTCGGCCTCTATATATTAGGGAGGCTCCCAAAGGAGCCGTACTTTGCCGCAGTGGGCACCCGCCGGGCAACCCCGGAAGGAACGGCCACCATGCGCAGGTTTACTGCGACGCTCGCGCGCGCCGGATTTGCGATTGTGAGTGGCCTTGCCCTTGGCATGGATGCGGCGGCTCACGAGGGCTGCCTGGAGGGAGGCGGCACAACCATTGCCGTTTTGGCTGGCGGCTTGCACGATGTTTACCCCGGCGAAAACAAAAAGTTGGCAGAAAAAATTCTCGCGCAGGGCGGCGCATTGGTGTCGGAATATCCGATCGGATCACCGCCATATCCGAGCCGCTTCATCGAGCGCAATCGGATCATCGCCGGGCTTTCTCGCGGCGCGCTGATCATGGAAACTCCTGAAAAGTCAGGTGCGCTCGCCACGGCGCGCCTCGCGATGGAAGAAAACCGCGACGTGTTTGTGGTACCTGGCGCGATTGCGAATAAAAACTATGAAGGGTCGCATGCGCTGATCCGTCAAGGGGCGGAGCTCGTGACGTCGCCCGAGCAAATTTTAGAATCGTATGGGATTATGCCGCGGGAAAATATAGATCGCGTAATCATCGATGCATCATCCGAAGAAAAGCAGGTTTTAAAAGCCCTGCGCGATACTCGCGCCCCACTCGACGTTGACAAAATTTTGGCGGCGACTAAACTGGAACCCCAAACCGTGAACCGGACGCTCGCGTTCCTTCTTTCTAAAGATTTGATTAAAGAGCGCAACGGCAGGTATACAATATAAAACACTATGGAACTGGTAATCGTTGAGTCCCCCACCAAAGCGAAAACCATCGGGAAATTCATCGGAAAAGAGTTTACGGTGGAATCTTCCTACGGTCACGTGCGCGACCTGCCGAAAAGCAAGGTTGGCATTGATGTTGAACACGATTTTGAGCCGCAATACGTAATTCCGAACAAGGCGAAACCCGTGGTAGCAAACTTGAAAAAGCTGGCCGCCGATGCGGATGGCGTGATTCTCGCGACCGATGAAGACCGCGAAGGCGAAGCGATCGCGTGGCACCTAGTCACCGCGCTCGGGCTCGAGAAGCACCGCGAAAAAATCCAGCGCATCGCTTTCCACGAAATTACCGAGTCGGCGATCAAGAAGGCGTTGCAGAACCCGCGCGAGCTTGACCTAAACCTGGTTGACGCGCAGCAGGCGCGGCGCGTGCTCGATCGCCTGGTGGGCTATGGCTTGTCGCCATTTTTGTGGCGCAAGGTCCGCTACGGACTCTCGGCCGGGCGCGTACAGTCGGTCGCGGTGCGCCTCGTCGTCGAGCGCGAGCGGCAGATCCAAAAATTTAAGCAGGAAGAATATTGGATGATCGAAGCAAATTTTGCACAAGCCGGAAAAACGGCCACGTTCCCCGCCACGCTCATTTCAATCGGAGGGAAATCGCTTGGCAAAATGGAGATTTCGAGCGGGCGCAAGGCAAAAGAAATAATAGAGGGGCTGAAGGGCGCAAATTACCACGTCGCGAATATTGCCGTCAAAGAAGTGCGGCGGAACCCGGCCGCTCCGTTCACCACCTCCACCTTGCAGCAGGAAGCCGCGAGGAAGCTGGGCTATTCTGCAAAACAAACCATGGTGGTCGCGCAGAAATTGTACGAGCGCGGGTTCATCACCTATATGAGAACCGACAGCGTCCATCTCGCGGAGACGGCGCTCGCAAGCGCGCGCGACGTGATCGGCGCAGAATTTGGAAAAGAGTATGCGCTCCCCGAACCGCGGCGCTATGCAACGAAGAGCAAGGGCGCGCAGGAAGCGCACGAGGCGATCCGTCCAACCGATTTGCGCGCGACGTCCGGCCACGCCCTCGGCATCAAAGAACGCAACGATCTTCGCCTCTATGATTTGATTTGGAAGCGGACGATCGCGTCGCAAATGAAAGAAGCTCTTCTCGAACAGACGGCGGTGGACATCGAGGCGGAGACGGCGAAAAAAGAAATTTTCCGCGCGAACGGGCAGGTGGTGAAATTTGACGGATTCATCCGCGCATATACCGAAGGCCGCGACGAAGAAGACAAGGCGGGCGGCGAATTGGAAGGCGAATTGCCTAAATTGGCGGAGGGCGCGAAGCTTGCTGCAAAAGAGGTCAAGCCGATCCAGCACTTCACGGAGCCTCCCCCGCGCTACACCGATGCGACGCTCGTAAAGGCACTCGAAACCGAGGGTATCGGGCGGCCGTCAACGTATGCACCGACGCTTTCGACCATCCAGGATCGCGGCTACGTGGAAAAAGTTGATAAAAAATACCATCCAACCGACATTGGTTTTGTGGTCAACGATTTGCTCGTCGAAAATTTCCCCGAGATTGTCGACCTTAAATTTACTTCCGAAGTTGAGAAGGAACTCGACGATGTGGCCGAAGGAAAAATGAAATGGACTGACCTCTGCCGCTCGTTCTACACGCCGTTCAAGAAAGAACTTGATGAAAAGGAGGCGTCGGTCGAAAAGCAGGTTGAAATTTCGACGACGCCGTGCCCGCATTGCGAAAAACCGATGGTGATCAAATTCGGACGCATGGGCAAATTTCTCGCCTGCCCCGATCCGGCGGTCAAGGTGACGCTCCCGATGCCGGAAGAAGCCGCCAAAATCCGCGAGCTCGAAGAAAAAACGCGCGACGAGCGCTGCCCGATTTGCGGCAAGCCCATGAAAGTGCGGCGCGGGCGCTTCGGTTTCTTTTTGGGATGCACCGATTATCCGAACTGCAAAGGCGTCGCAAAAATTTGGGACAAAACCGGATTCAAATGTCCGGCCTGCGGCGACAATCCGCTCCGCAACGCGAACCCTGGCGACATTGTCTTGAAAAAATCGCGTGGGCGCGGGAAACCGTTCTACGCCTGCACGCGCTACCCCGATTGCACCTTTGTGATGAATAAAAAACCAGAAAGTGACGAAGAACTTGCCGAGGCATATAAAAAGTGGAAAGAAAATCCGCCGAAGCCCAAGATTGCTAAAAAGAAAAAGATGGAGGAAGCATAGCTTGTTTCCTCGCGGGGACAGGGCTAGGATTGAATGATGGCGGCCGCTCCTATTCTCGACAACCTCATCGAAAAAGAACCGAATGGCTTGGTTGCTCAAGCGTTTGCGTTTTCAGAAAAAGCGCACGTCGCACAGGCGCGGCGGTCGGGCGAACCCTACTTCCACCATCTCCTCGAAACCGCCGAGACGCTCGCCGAATGGAAAATGGATGACGTGACGATCGCGGCGGGACTCCTCCACGACAGCGTCGAAGATACCGGCGTCCCCCTCGCTGCAATCAAAAAAGAATTTGGCGAAGATGTTTCATCGCTCGTCGACGGCGTGACGAAGCTCGGCCACCTGAAATATCGCGGCGCGGCCGAGAAGGCGGAGAACATGCGCAAAATGATCCTCGCCCTTTCGGAAGATTTGCGCGTGGTGTTCATTAAACTTGCGGACCGGCTCCACAATATGAAAACGCTCGCGGCGCTGCCTCCCGAAAAACAAAAGCGGGTGGCGCTCGAGACGGATGAGATCTATGCATCCCTCGCCTATCGGCTCGGGATGCACGGTTTGAGCGGCGAGCTGCAGGACCTCGCGCTGCCGTATCTGCATCCAAAAGAATACGATTGGCTTTTAAAGACGACGAAGGAACACTACGACGAGCGTTTGCAATATTTGAAAAAAGTGAAGCCGGCGCTCATGCGCCTCCTCGTGAAACACGACTTGAAGCCGGTCGCGATCGAAATCCGCGCCAAGCGCTACGCCAGTTTGTACAAAAAATTACTGCGGCGCGACATGGACATCAATAAAATACACGATCTCGTCGCGATGCGCGTGATTTTTGATGGCATCCCCGCCTGTTATGCGGCGCTCGGCGTGATACACGAAGCGTGGCCGCCCGTCCCCCATCGCATCAAAGATTATATCGCGATCCCCAAGCCGAACGGCTATCGCAGCTTGCACACGACGGTTGCAGGGCCGGGCCATAAAACCGTTGAGATCCAAATCAAAACCGCGGCGATGCTCCAGGAAAACGAGTACGGCGTGGCGGCACACTGGCTGTACGACCGGAAGCGGCGCGGCGAGCCGATCCATTATCGTGGCAAGCGGCTCGCGAAAGAACTGGAGTGGGTCCAACAGCTTGCCGACTGGCAAAAACATTTTGAGAAGCGCGCGGAGAATCCCGAAGAATTTTTGGAAGCGATGAAAGTGAATTTTTTCACTGATCGTATTTTTGCCGTGACGCCGCGGGGCGACGCTATTGATTTGCCGGTTGGCGCAACGCCGGTTGACTTTGCGTATCACGTGCACACGGCGATCGGTAACGGCGCGGTCGGCGCGAAAGTGAACGGTACGATCGTGCCGCTCCAGCACCGATTGAAATCCGGCGACGTCGTCGAGATCCTCGTACAAAAAGGGAAGAAGCCGTCCGAAGACTGGCTCCATTTTGTGAAAACGCACATCGCGCGCGACCACATCCGCCAGGCGTTGCGCGCGCGGCGGTTGTTCGCGCGCGGTGCAGAATTTTTTAGCCGGAGGATCAGAAAGTAAAGCGCTACAGTTCCCCCTTCCCCAGCCGCTGCATAATGCCGCGCAATTCTTCTTCGGAATAAAATGTGATCGTGATCGATCCTTTCGCCTGGCCCTGGTAGATTTCCACCGGCGCACCGAGGTCCATGCTCAACGTGTCTTGCATCGCTCGCAATTCTGGCGGCAATTTTTCTTCACTCTTCGGCGGACGCCCCCGACGCGGCGTGCCATCCTCGGCGTGCGCCGGAGCCATCCCACGATCCACGCGTTCTTTTGCTTCGCGAATCGTCAAATGGTTATGCACGATATCTTCAAAAAGATGTTTTTGCGCGGCCGGTTCCTGGATCGCCAGCAAGAGGCGCGCGTGGCTCTCCGAGAGCTGCTGATGCTCGACAGCCGCGCGAATATATTCTGGCAGATCAAGCAAGCGCATCGTGTTCGCGACGCTTTCACGCGACTTCCCAAGTTTTGCGGCGATTTCGCGCTGCGTCATGCGAAATTCTTCCTGGAGGCGCTGGAACGCGCGCGCCGTCTCGATCGCGTTCAAGTTTTCACGCTGGATATTTTCAATAACGGCGAGCTCGAGTTTCTCCCGTTCAAGATTTACGTTGCGGATGATCGCCGGAACGCGGGCGAGGCCGAGCGATTTCGCCGCGAGCAAGCGCCGCTCCCCCGCGATGAGTTCGTATCCGACGTCAATGCCGGTCGGCGATTCCTTTTCAACTTTCGTAACCACGATTGGCTGCAAAATCCCGAATTCGCGAATTGAATTTGCGAGATCGCGGAGCGCTGCCTCGTCGAACATGCGCCGTGGCTGCCCGGGATTTGGCGCGATCTTATCTACTTCAATTTGGAAAATTGATTCTTGGGTTGGCGGGTCGGCTGGGCGACTGACGACTGCTGGCGCAGGCTTTGAAACCGGTTGGGCCGGCTGCGGCTGCGTCGGCTGCGATTGAACTGCTTGGGGCTGCTGCGGCTGTGTTGTTTGCGGCGGGGCGGACTGCGCCGGCGGCGCACTATTCTGATCGCCACTATTGCTACTTCCCTTCTGCGGAATCAGCGATTCGAGTCCTTTCCCGAGCATGGCGGCGAAAAATTAACTAAATATTAAAATTCCCGAAATTCTCGCTCGCGACGACCTCGCGGGGCGCTGTCAATTGTTCCTCCTGCGCCAACACTTCACGCGCGAGCGCCGCATAGGCGCGAGCGCCCGGCGAGTCCGGCCGGTAGAGCATGATCGGCTTCGAAAAGCTCGGGGCTTCGGCCAGCGCGACGGCGCGGGGAATCTCCACGGAAAAAACGTGGTGCGGAAAATGCTCGCGGATGTTTTTCGCCACCTCCCTGCCCAGCCGCTCGCGGGCGTCAAGCATCGTGATGAGCGCCCCCGTCACGCGGATCGGGTGGTTCAAGTTTGCGCGGATCAGTCCAATCGTTTCCAAAAGCTGGCCCAGCCCTTCCAAGCTGTAATATTCTGTCTGAACCGGAATCAAAACCTCGTCGGCGGCCATGAGGCCGTTCACCGTAAGCAAACTTAAGCTGGGCGGAAGGTCAATCAGAATGTAATCGTACTCGTGGCGTAGGCGGTTGATGAATTTCCTCAAAAAATATTCCCGATCAGGAGCATCGACAAGTTCGACGAGCGCGCCCGCAAGGTGCGGGGCAGCCGGTGCGAGTTGAAAGTTGTATATAATAGTGGGCCTCACAATTTCGCTATGCGAAGCCGCGCCCAAAATGCCATGATAGACGCTCACCGGGCTCTTGATGTCGTGCCCGAGCGCGGAACTTGCGTTTGCTTGCGGATCAAAATCCACGAGGAGTACCCGGCGCCCGGCGGCGGCGAGGTAGCTGCCCAAATTTACTGAAGTCGTCGTCTTCCCGACGCCTCCTTTTTGGTTGCAAATCGCGATCACCCGCGCCATATGCCTTGATTTTACCTTGATAAATCACTATTATCAATTCGCAATGGCGCGTTCGTTGGTTCGCGCCGCGTGCGCCCGGGTGGCGGAATGGCAGACGCGTTGGACTCAAAATCCAATGATCGCAAGGTCGTGAGGGTTCGACTCCCTCCCCGGGCACGATAATAAAAAAGGGACCGAAATCATCGATCCCCTGGCCACGTTGCGGTAATGCTGCCGCAAAGAATGGCTAGACAAGCAAGGCGGTTGCTCGTTCGCGCAGCGTTGATTCTATTTTGCCTTTGAAGGGCAACGCGGCAAAAGGCAGCCTGCTCTCAAGAGCAATCTCCGAATCTCTCACGGTGAGCGTTCCGGAAACCGAGAAACCCATCGCAGAAAAACTGAATGTGCCAGTATTACCGTTCCAGCTTTCCCGGAGGTCGCTGATCTTGTCGGCGAACTGCGTTTTGACCTGGCTGAGAAGACTCTTGATGCGAGTGAGCGCCTCGTCCTGAGGAAGACGATGGGAAACGGATATGTTCAAACTTGGCATTTCCTCTGATCTCCTTATGCTGTGACAAGATACATAAGCACCGGCATATGCTAGCATTTATATGCATTATATTCAACAGGGGTTTGACTCTACAAAGGTCAAGGGTGCATAGCAAAAAAAGCGGCACCCATGCTGCTGGTAAGTCCGTTCAGATTTTTCCTTCTCGATATGCCGGCATCCCGAATAATTCGCTAATTTTTACAAATTCCAAGCCCTTCGCGCGAGCAGCCTTAATGATAGAAGGCAGGATCGCAATCGTATCCTTTGGCCGTTCAGAATCAATTTTGAGGTCATGTCCGTCATGAAGCAGGATGATTGCTCCATTCCTTAATTTTTCGGCGATCTCTTTTATCTGTGCCTCTTGCGAGCGGTTGACGCGTGAATAAGCTGATGCCAGTATTGGAATCAAATCGAGCTGTTTTAAAATTTTGTCGGTGCCCATGTTAAACGCCAGCTCTGGCGATGGGCGAAAAAAATGGGGATACACTCCGAGCATGTCATAAATTGTATTTAATGAATTTTTAACTTTTTCATCAGATGCTTTCTGCCAGAATGATTTCCATTTGGAAAAAATTTCGTCTTGATGAGCGTGCCCTCCGATTTCATGACCTTCATCAATGATGCGCTTCACGACCGCCGGCAACTTGCGCATATTGTCAGGAATCAAGAAAAAAGTTGCTTTTATCGAATGTTTCTGAAGAATATCAAGGATTTCGTCTGTCCATAACGAAGGCCCGTCGTCAAGAGTAAGAGAAATTCGAGGGAGATCTTTGGGCCCGCGACGATATTTGATCAGATACCGCATATCATGATGGTAGCATCTCCTTTGGCGATCACGAAAAATAAAACCTGCCGCGAGGGCAGGTTCTATTCCAAGATCAAATTATGATCTAGCGGCGAGAGCGCTTGCGAGAGTGCTTCTTAGATTTCTTCGCCTTCTTCTTGGATGCTTTCCGTTTTTTCATTATATTCGTATCGATGAGATTGTTTTCGACCTTTCTTGAACGACAAAGTAAGTTCGTTCGTTATAAATTTATTGTAGCATATTGATTTTTCGGCAACGGTGGATAACGGCGGTGCCCGGGGTGGGAGTCGAACCCACAAACCCTTTCGGGTTAAGGATTTTAAGTCCTCTGCGTATACCAATTCCGCCACCCGGGCAGTTTTCAATTCGCATCCTAACGTTAAACGAAAACCAGCTCGGCCGCAACGGCCGAGCTGGTGGTTATCTGATGGTTGGTTAGCCGCTCCAGTTATTCTCCTCGATTGCAAGAGTGCGTGACTTCCGCTGGGCGACAAATCCACGAGAGCCGTCCACGAGAAAAACATCGAACCGGCGCGGATCGACGTCCAGCTCGGAGAGCCTAGGATTGTCGCCGCAAACTTCGAAGTGGCCGTTCACGCGCCTAACCGGAACCTGCATGTCGAACGGAGGATTGAATTTCATGGCCATCCTCCTACTATTATTAAGTTTATCAAATCGATGCGGAGGCCTGGGCGGGAATCGAACCCGCGTATAAGAGTTTTGCAGACCCTTGCTTTACCACTTAGCAACCAGGCCGTTTGCTCCTATCTTACGCAAGACGCGCAGCTTTATCAAACCGCTATTAAACGCCGCGGTTCAGCGTTTTTTCAACTGCCGCGGCATTTTCCAAACCGTGATCGACGACGAAAGAAATTTGCGGCATCGGTTTGATGTTGATTTTTTTCCATAAGAGATGCTGCAGCCGGCCGGTCGCGCTATTCAGGATCGCGAGTGCGCGCGCGGCCGCCTCCGATGGAATGACGCTCACCCGGACGGATGCATGATCGAGTTTTGCATCAACATCAACGCTCGTTATCGTGACGAGCGCGCCGCCAAACTCAAGCTCGCGCACTATAATGTTGCTCAATTCCTCGCGTATCAATTTCCCGACCCTCTCCGAACGAAATTTCATGCCGTTGGTGCGTTATCGTTGCGCGTTACTTGTGGATCACGAGCACGTCCCCCACCTGCACCGCGTGTTGCGAACTCAAGAGGACGCCGATTTCTTTTCCTTCTTCTGCTTGCGTGATTTCTGATTTCTTTTCGCGAAGGTTAAGGACGCGCGCCGTGCCGAGCGCCGTCTGGGCGACGTCTTCGTTCTTGCGGATGATGTTCGCCGTCGCCTTCTCGCGGAACATGCCCGCCGTAATTTTCCCGCCGACGAGTTGCTTGTCGAGTTTATCCTGGTTGAAGACGGCGAGAACCTCGAGCTTGCCCGTGACGGCCGGGCCGGCGCTTCCTTCCAAAAATTCTTGCACCGCTTTTTCGAGATCGTAGACAATCTTTGAGGTTATGATGGATACGCTCTGCGCTTCGGCGAGCGTCTGCGCGCCTTTCTCGACGCGGTTTTTGAAACCGACGATCGTGGCGCTGGTCGCGAGCGCGTGCTTCACGTCGCCGTCGGTGATGTCGCCGACGGATGAATCCACCATTTTCAATTCTTTACCGTCGGGATGTTTGATATTTCCGAGGACCCGCTCCAGCGCTTCAAGCGAACCGGCGTCGGATGCTTTAAGGACGAGGTTGAGCGTCTGGGGTTTTTTACCGCTACCGACATTGCCTGCGCCGTTTACATTGCCGGTCACACTCGCGCCACCCGCGCCTGCTGCCGCCCCTTTATTATTAGCACCGGCCCCAGCCGTCTTTGTGTTTTGGGCAAGTCTTGATTCGGCATCTTTGCCGGTCGTGAACGTTTCACCAGCGCGCGGGAGTTCTTCGAGGCCGATGACTGTCGCGGGCGACGAGGCCGGTAGTTCAGCGATTGCCTCTCCTAAAAAGTTTTCGAGAATTTTTACTTTTCCGCGCACGATACTCCCTTCTGCGTTCCGGGAAACAATTTCATCGCCGCGCTTCACGACGCCATCTTTTATAATGACCGTCGCCTCAAGACCGCGCCGCGGATCCCGCCTCGCCTCCAAAACAAAACCCGATCCCGCGGCGCCTGGATCATACGTCAAGTGCTCCAAATCCGCCGCGAGCAACACGAGGTCGAGTAATTCTTCCACGCCCGCGCCGGTTTTTGCAGAAATTCCCTGCGCACTCACCTGTCCGCCGTATCCCTCGAGCATGACGCCCGCATTCATCAAATCAACTTTTGCTTTTTCGAGCCCGGCGCCACCCGCCCCGACCGCGCCGCCTACTCCGCCATCGG
This sequence comes from uncultured Candidatus Saccharibacteria bacterium, assembly GCA_964456235.1. GTDB lineage: Bacteria > Patescibacteriota > Minisyncoccia > UBA6257 > 2-01-FULL-56-20 > CAYWDX01. Next base: position 146,402 of record CAYWDX010000001.1, read on the forward strand.
CGAGCCGGTCAATTTTATTGAGCGCGACGATGAACGGAGTTTTTGTTTCATCCAAAATCTGGATCGCTTCTTTGGTTTGCGGCTTCACGCCTTCGTCCGCGGCAACGACGAGGATCGCGAGATCGGCGATCGTCGCACCGCGCGAGCGCATGGCGGTGAACGCCTCGTGCCCGGGCGTGTCAATGAACGTAATTTTTCGCGCGGCGCCTTGGTGGCCCGCGGGCGCATGCTCGATTTCATACGAACCGACCGCCTGCGTGATGCCGCCCGCTTCGCGCGCGGCGACATTCGCTTTGCGGATGTAGTCGAGGAGCGTCGTCTTGCCGTGATCGACGTGGCCCATGACCACCACGATCGGCGCGCGTGTTTTTGTACCGCTTTTTGGTGCAGATTTGGCCTCCATAACCCGTGAAATATATCAAGAAATCTTGTACTTATCAACCTATTTTGCTATTGTTCTTTTGTTTGATGGTGAGGTGTTTTATGGAGGCGTGGCTGAGCGGCCGAAAGCAACTTCCTGCTAAGAAGTTAAGGGAGCAATCCCTTCGAAGGTTCGAATCCTTCCGCCTCCGCCAGATTACCAACTTTGAACCTAAGTAAAATAAGGGTATCTTGGATCAAAGATGTCATCAAAATTATGAAAACTAAGTCCTTAAACAAAAATTTACATTCAGCAAGAACTGCTAAAACAGATGAGTTTTACACTCAACTTATTGATATTGAAAAAGAGGTAAAACACTATAAAGATCAATTTCGCGGTAAGGTTGTGTATTGCAACTGTGATGATCCGTTTGAAAGCAATTTTTTCCGATATTTTGTGCTCAATTTCAACAAGCTTGGATTAAAACGACTTATCACAACTAGTTACAAACCATCGCCTATCGCTAACACGCAATTAGGTTTATTCGGGAATGATAAGACTCTCGCAAAGATAAAAGGTCGCCCTAAGGTAACTGCTAACAAATTTATCATTAATGAAGCGAAAGATATTGACGGTGATGGCGAATTCAACTTGAAAGACGTTGCTAATCAGTTAAAGGCAAACAAAAATAACGAGTGGACACCCCTTGAAGGAGATGGTGATTTTCGTAGTGAGGAATCCATAAATTTACTTAAACAATCCGATATTATTGTAACTAATCCACCATTTTCTTTATTCCGTGAATATCTAGCACAATTAATTGAATACAATAAAAAGTTTTTGATTCTCGGCGATCAAAATGCGGTTACTTACAAAGAACCTTTTGGATACATTCAAAATAACAAGTTGTGGCTTGGTTATGATAACGGCGGTACAAAATGGTTTCAAGTTCCAATGGATTACGACATACCAACCGAATCAAGAAAGAAAATTGAAAAAGGTATCAAATATTTTAGCATGGGAAGAATTTTGTGGTTTACAAATCTTGATACTACAAAACGACACGATAACTTAGTACTGTATAAAAAATATGCACCAAAGGAATTTCCTAAATATGACAACTTTGATGTTATAAATGTTGATAAAGTTTCTGACATTCCGATGAACTACGACGGTGTTATGGGTGTTCCGATCACATTTGTTGATAAATATAATCCTAAACAATTTGAAATTTTAGGCATAGCAAATTCCGCAAGATGGATTGGTTATAAGTGCCTCACCCTCATTAAGGGTAGAAAAATATATAATCGCATTTTAATTAAAAGAAAAAAATAATATGAAAATTAATCTACATAAAATTCAAATCCGTAAAGTTTTTGGTGGGTATAAGGATAGTGCCGAAGAGGGAGTCGTTGCTTATGGCGGTAAGCTGGATATTCGACCAAAATACCAGCGAGAATTCGTTTACAAACCTGAACAACGCAATGCTGTTATAAATACTGTTCAAAATGAATTTCCACTTAACGTCATGTATTGGATAGAAAATAGTGCTGGTAAATATGAGTTGCTCGATGGTCAACAGCGCACTTTAAGTATTTGTCAGTATGTTAATGGTGACTATTCAATTAATGACCGCTATTTCCATAATCTGACCAATGAAGAAAAAGATCAGATTCTTGACTACGAACTCATGATCTATTTTTGTGATGGAACAGATAAGGAGCGTATTAAATGGTTCGAGGTGATTAATACGGCTGGTGAAAAACTTACACCGCAAGAGTTGCTTAATGCCGTGTATACCGGATCATGGCTCTCAGATGCAAAATTAAAATTTAGTAAATCAGGCTGTGCCGCATATCTTTTGGCGAATGACGATGGACAGTTAGTAAGTGGTTCTCCAATTCGGCAGGAATATCTTGAAACTGCATTATCTTGGATCAATAATGGCGATGTTGCTGGCTATATGGCAAAGCATCAGCACGACAAAAATGCTGAAAAGTTATGGGAATATTTCCAAAATGTAATTGCGTGGGTACGAAAAAATTTCACAAATTATCGTAAAGAAATGGCAAGTGTGAATTGGGGCGAGCTATACAACGAATTCAAAGATAAAAAGCTAACTGCTACCAAAATTGAAGCAGAGATTAGCAAATTAATGCAGGATGAGGACGTTACCAAAAAGTCGGGTATCTATCCGTATGTTTTGATGAGGCAAGAAAGGTATCTTTCGATTCGTGCCTTCACAGACAAAATGAAACGTGAAGCATTTGAGAGGCAAAATGGTAAGTGTTCATTTTGTAAGAAAAAATTTGATATTTCCGAAATGGAAGCCGATCATATTTCACCTTGGCACGAAGGTGGAAAAACCATAGCTCAAAATTGCCAAATGTTGTGCAAGCAGGACAATCGCACTAAATCTGGAAAATAAAAACTTTTTAGGCTGGTTGAACAAATTTAACTCGAGGTCTTAAGTGGGAAAATTTTCTCCAAGCATCTTTTACACCCATTTCATGTAGTTCGTGTGCAACCCTTCCAGCAACTATAGCCGGAGATACATTAATCTCCTTTGCGAACTTGATAATACGATCATCAGCAGAAACTCTGTCACCAGCTTTAAACTCATTAAACTTTGCATCAGAAATCAAAGTTTTACGTGCAAATTCATCGGCTTCTTTTTCTTTATCCGCTAATTCACTGTTTTCTCTTTTCTCAAACTCTATAAACTGGTCCTTTTTACCATGTTTAAGTAAATGGCCAATTTCATGAAAGAAAGTGAACCAAAAACGATCTATGTGAGCACCCCTCAAACTTACTTGTATAAGTGCTTTATCAGCTGAAAGCCATCTTGTAGCACCATCAACAAAAGTATTTGAAAAATAAGGCACAAAAGCAACAGCAACGCCAGATTCTGAACAAATCTCTTGTATGCCTTTTTCAATACCAGTAACATCTTTTTTGGTTAATGCCCGCAAACTTTCAATTGAGTTTGTCAGCTTATCTTTATCAAAAGATTTAGTCTGTATTTTGTTTCCCTCGATCTCACCACATCTAAGCCATGCGGCAAGACATTCATGCGACAAATTACTCTGTTTAGATTGTCTAAATGCAACCTGATGAGTTTTTTGGACAAATCCTAAAGAGCTTACACCAAAGAAGTTTAAGAGATTAAACACCTTTTCTTTTGAATCTTTTGATTTTGGTACATAATTCCATTTTGCCAACTCTTTATAGCAATCAAATTTATCTAAGGAAGGCAACTCCTTTTCTAGCTTTTTATCTCTTTCAATTCTTGCCAATGTTTCCTGATAGCTTCTTTCAAGGCTATTCCAAAACACAGGAGACATGCCGAATACAGCAGAAAGCTTTAACGCTGTTTCCGGGGTAATAGGGTTCTTTCCCTGAATAATCTCATTGATTGTCTTTGGAGTAAGATCTGTTCTTGCGGCAAGATCAGTCTGGGTCATGTTTACGTTATCCAATAACTCCTTAAGAGTATTACCTGGATGAATTGCGATATTTGGATTGAAATCGTTTGTAGCCATATGTTTAGTGGTAATCAATTATTTCAATAATCATGACCTTGCTTATCGACTTTAGATCTTGAGGATCTCCATTTAAATAGGTGATGATTATTCGATACGGATGTTTGATATCTAAAGCATAACATTTTTTCAGCTTACCCTTTAACGGGTGCAGTCTGATTTGAGGAAGCTTCGATATATCAGACAGACTCTCCGCAGACAATAACTCATTAATCCTCTGGACTATCAATTCTGCCTGAAGATGGCCGTATCTCCTCTTTAATAAGGCACCATCTTCGCAGGTTTTCTTGAGTTTTTTGTCTTTAAAGGAGAGTTCCATTCTAATGCTATAGGACGGTTATTAGAGTAAATCATTACTACCCGAGTGTAGCAAAACTCACTAAATATGTCAAATGTGGATAACCCAATAGGTTAATGATATTTTGACATTGTGCAGGAAGAGCATATAATTGAAAACGTTTGAGGCTCGACAAACATTTTATCAAAAATAATTTTGCAAACGCCAAATAGCCACAAAACAATACAAGCAAGTTTGGGTCAGTCCAATCGGTGATGATTGGAAAGTGAAAAGCGCCGGGGCTGATCGAGCTGCCGCAATCGTAGACACGAAAGCGGAAGCGGTGGAGCTAGCACGTGAGATCGCGATCAATAAGAAAGCAGAACTTATTGTTCAAAACGCAGATGGTGAGATTGGGTGGAGGAATTCGTATGGTCACGATTCTTTCCCTCCTCGGGGATAGTACAAAGAAAACTGACCAACGGCCAGTTTTCTCCGATTCTTATTCAAAGTCGTCCCGCAGTGGGCGACTTTGTTATTCTAACATGAACGTAAATTTATATTATCCACTTTTTAGTTGATCGAATAATCAACAACATTGTTTCCTTTATCCGATTTTGGCTTGGGAACTTCAAACCATTCAGGATGGACTTTGTAGATAGACCTTAATTTCTGTATACTTTTATCAAGATCCTCGAATTTGAGCCGTGTTTCTGGTTCAAAGTTGTGGCAATCGTCCCCGCAGCTGTTACACTTACAACCAACTACCGCAGAAGCAGGAACGCGAAAATGATTGCGAATATTATCCGGTAAACGCCGAATGAGGTGAACTTGTGGTTTTTGATGTAGTCCAGGAGAAATTTCACCGCGAAATAAGCGGTAACAAAGGCAACCAGAAACCCTGCGGCGAGCATGCCATAGCCGCCGCTCGCAATTCCGGCGTGGCTTTTATAAAGATCGTAGCCCGATGCCGCGATCATCGTAGGCACCGCGAGCAGGAATGAAAACTCGACGATCGCGCGGCGGCGCACGCCGAGAAGCATGCCGCCGACAATCGTTGCCGCCGCGCGGGAGACGCCGGGTATGACGGCGAGGGACTGCGCGCACCCAATCAAGAACGCTTGTCGGTATGAAAGAGAGCGCGCTTCGCTCACGTGAAATTCCTGCTCGCGATGGAACGCCTCGAACAAGATGAGGACCGCGCCGCCGAGGAGGAGCATCCATAAAATCAATATCGTATCTTCAAAGAAAAAACCTTTAATGATTTTGTAGAGAACGAAGCCGATCACGGCGGTCGGGACGAAAGCGACAATGATGCGCTTGTTGGTCTCCCAGTCCGCGAGGAATCGTTTAGCGTAGAGTGCGACGACCGCAAGGATCGCGCCCAGTTGAATAAAAATTTCGAAGGTGGTCAGGAAAACCGTTTGCGGCAGTTTGAAAAGGTCTGCGATTAAGACTTGGTGTGCTGTCGACGATACCGGAAGAAACTCGGTCAAGCCCTCGATCGCGCCCAAGATAATGGAATGAAAAAGGGTCATTATGAAGAAGAGTTAAGAGAGGACGATGGCGACGATCCCGATGACGATGACGGAGGCGATGCTCCCGAGCCGGGCGTGGGAGTCCTCGCAGTCGTTCCAAAGAGAGCTTTTCGCTCTTGGCCCAAGAGCCGGTGGACAGCCCACGCGACCGCCATTCCAATCACCGCACCTCCTATTATATCAGTCGGCCAATGAACGCCGGCATACACCCGCGCTAGTCCATTCCCAATCGCAAAAATGAAAAGCCAAGCTCCCCATGTACGATCCGCATACCATACGATGAGCGCGAGTGCGAAAAACCACGCGGCATGAGCCGAAGGAAAGGACCACCCGCCTTCTTGGACGAGCGGGACAAATCCATAAACATCAAATGGCCGGGGCTCGTGATAGAACCAGCGGATGATTTCCACGATGAGACCGCGCCCCACCATGACGGCGAGTGCTCCTTCCGCAAAAAGATATGCGCGCTTGCGCCACTCGCCTGCCTGCCACGCGAGCAGCAAAAACGCAGCCACTAAAAAATATGGCACGTAGGTTGCAAAAAAAATCCCGAGGTCATCGAGAAGAACATGGCGTCCGGCGAATTGATGGATCCACGAGAAGGCAGCTTGGTCGAATGAGTTCATCACTCCATCCTACCGCGTCTTTACTAACCGCGCACGTAGGGCAAGAGTCCCATGAACCGCGCCCGCTTGATCGCTTCAGCCAGTTTTCGTTGGTGTTTCGCGCAAATGCCGGTATGGCGCGGGTCAATAATCTTCGCCTGGCTCGAAACAAAGCGGCGCAAAAGCTCCACCTCCTTGTAGTCGATGTTCATGATATTCTGCGAGCAGAAAAAACACTGTTGGGGCATTTTAATAAATTCTTAATGTTTTCATTAGACTTTCTTAACCTGGAGCGAGTCCAGTTCCACGGCGGTGTCGCGTCCGAAAATCGGAACAAGCACCTTGATGCTTCCCTTTTCCGTATTCACTTCAGCCACTTTGCCGTCGTATTCTTTGAACGGACCGTCGGTTATTTTTACCAGATCGCCAACTTTGAGGTCAAGCACCATCTTGCCTTCGTCCTTCGTCGAACGCGCGAGGAGCATGTCGACTTCATCTTTTGAAAGAGGCGTCGGCGTCGTGTTATCGGGGCCGACGAAACCGGTGACGCGCGGCGTGTTGCGCACGACATACCAGGAATCTTCCGTGAGAATCATTTCGACAAGCACATAGCCCGGATAAATTTTTTCCTCCACGGTCTGGCGTTTACCGCCCTTCACGCGGATGGTTTTTTCTTTGGGAACCAAAATATTGAAAATTTTGTCGCCCATCTCGAGCGATTCGACGCGCTGCTTCAAATAGCGCGCGACGGCCTCTTCATAACCGGAATAGGTCTGCACGGCATACCACTGCCGCATCTTGGGCGATTCGCTATGGGTTCCCGGGCGTGAAGGTTGCAAGGGCATGGTGATGAGGTGATTAAGAAATGACAAATGATTTTATGATATTCGTGAAAAGATAATCGAAGAGGCCAAGAAACAGGGCGATGCCGAGCGCCATGATGATCACGATCGAGGTAAGGCGCACCGCTTCCTGGCGCGTCGGCCAGTTCACGTGACGCAACTCCTGGCGCGATTCTGCAAAAAAGCTTTTGAGTCGGGCGAACATTTTTTATTTTTACGATATATTGATTGCGCGCCGCACGCGGTTCGATGCGCCGAGCGCTACCCCCGAATTAAAATACCGCTATACTCGCGGCATTGGGAGGATGGCACCAGTATAGCCCTCGGGATGCCCCTCGTCAACACGGCCGTGCCTGTGGATCCGGCGGGACTTGCACCCGCTTCCCCGGTCTGGCGAGAACGGGATCCTACTCCATAAACGACGGACCCATCCACAGGCGGAACGATGCTAACACATGCGCGATTAAAAAATGCTTAAAGAAAACAAAAACGGCCGCAGAGGCAGCCGTTAGCGCGCCAGACCGTGTATCCATCGTTTCCAACGGACCCCGTTCCTTGGCTCCAGCATAACGCTAGAGCAAGAGATGTCAAGTAAGATTTTAATAACTTTTTAATGAAGGCAGTTCTTATGCCTGCAAATCCAAGTTCTGCACGGTCGCCGCGTGCGCCTGGATGAAATTCTTGCGCGGCTCCACGGCATCGCCCATCAAAATGTCGAAAAGCTTGTCAGCTTTTTCAGCGTCGTCGATCGTCACCTGTTTCATTAAGCGATTTTCCGGATTCATCGTCGTTTCCCAAAGCTGGTCGGCATTCATTTCGCCGAGACCCTTGTAGCGCTGCACATTCGGCGTGCGTTTTGCATCGCCGCTTTCAGCCACTTCCAAACCCTCTTCGGCGGCATCCCCAGCAGTGCGAGTAACCCCGGTCTCCGCAGCTTTCGCACCTGCTTTTTTAACACCGGCCTTCGCCGCAGGCGCAGCTTTTTGCAATTCCGCGATCACTTTTGTTTTTTCAGCATCAGAAAACGCGTAACGGAACGCTTTACCAAGTTGGACGCGATAGAGTGGCGGCTGCGCGATATACAAAAACCCTCCCTCGACTACCGCTTTGAAATAACGGTAGAAAAGCGTAAGGAGGAGCGTCCGGATGTGCGCGCCGTCCACGTCAGCATCGGTCATGATGATAATTTTGTGGTAGCGCAACTTTTCCATATTAAATTCCTCGCCGATCGCCGTGCCGATGGCGACGACAAGCGCGCGGACCTCGGCGTTCGCGAGCATCTTGTCAAGGCGCGCACGTTCTACGTTCAGAATTTTTCCGCGCAAAGGCAGGATCGCTTGCGTGTGGCGATTGCGCCCCTGCTTTGCGGTACCTCCCGCCGAGTCGCCCTCTACTATAAATAACTCTGAATCGGCGGCACTCTTCGAAATGCAGTCGGCGAGCTTGCCCGGCAGCGTGAGCCCTTCGAACGCGCCCTTGCGGAGCACGGTCTCGCGCGCCGCGCGCGCCGCCATGCGCGCCCGTGCCGTCAACATGACTTTTGCGAGAATCCCCTTCGCTTCTTGCGGATGTTTTTCCAAAAATTCCTTGAGCGCCTCGTTCATCACGGCTTCAACGGCGGTGCGGGCTTCAGGATTGCCGAGCTTGGCTTTCGTTTGCCCCTCAAACTGCGGCTCGCGCAATTTTATAGAAACGATAGCGACGAGGCCTTCGCGCATGTCATCGCTCGTCAGATTTTCGTCTTTCTCTTTGAGATATCCTTCGCCGCGCGCGTAATTGTTGAGCGATCGGGTGAGCGCGGAACGAAAACCGGTCAGGTGCATGCCGCCGTCGGGCGTGTAAATATTATTCGCAAAGCTCATCTCCTGCACTTTCGTGTCATCGACATAGAGGAACGCGACCTCGACGCCGATTTTTTCCTGGTCCTTATCTATATAAAAAACATCTTCATGGAGCCGATTTTTTTTCTCGGCCAGGAATTTTACGAACGAAAGCAATCCACCTTCAAAATAGAAGCCGTGGAATACGGGCACCGCCCCGCGGCGATCGAACACGTTGATGCGCACTCCCTTTGTGAGATAGGCCTGCTGTCGCAGGTGATCGAGTATCGTCTTCTCGTTAAATTCGAGTTCGGAAAAAATTTGCTGGTCCGGCGAGAACGTGACGCGCGTGCCATGCCGCTTCGATGCGCCGACCTTCTTTACCTTATATTTCGGTTTGCCGCGCTCATATTCCTGCACGAACATCCCCCCGTCGCGCTCGACTTCGACTTTGAGCCACTCTGAAAGCGCGTTCACGACCGACACGCCGACGCCATGCAAGCCGCCGGAAACTTTATATGATTCGCCGCCGAATTTTCCGCCAGCGTGGAGCGTGGTGAGCACCGTTTCGAGCGCTGACTTTTTTGTTTGTGCATGCGTTTCAACCGGAATGCCGCGGCCGTCGTCGACAACGCTCACGCGGTTTTTCGGCAAAAGTTCGATCGTTATATTCTTCGCGTAGCTGGCCATCGCCTCGTCGATCGAGTTGTCGACGACTTCCCAGATCAGGTGGTGCAATCCAAGCGAGCCGGTCGAACCGATGTACATGCCCGGCCGCTTGCGGACCGGCTCAAGGCCTTCGAGAACATAGATATCCTTCGCGCTGTAGGAGGCGCTGCCCTTCGTATCGTTTTTCTCTTCCTTTTTCGATTTAGGCGCGGTTTTTGTTGCTTTTTCGGGCATAGTTTTAGAGCCAACGTGAGGCTTTAAAGATGCTTCATTTTACCACGTTTTGGGGTCAATTTCCAACCCTCCTCAAGCATTAAAATCTTGTTAAAATATACCCAATGAATGCCCTCGCGCGAGCTGAAAAAGAACTGAAGAAAATTGCGAATCTTCCAAGGGGAATTGCCCGGAGTCAAGCTAATACTCTCGAGCCGCTGAATAATGCAACCCTTATTGTTTCTGATGCGCGAGACCGGGCGTCTCTTCTCGCGAACGTTCATCCCGATAAAAAAGTCCGTGATAACGCCGAGAAAGAAATTCAAAAACTCTCAAAATTTTTCCCAAAACTTTATTCGAGAGAAGATCTTTACCGTGCCGTCAAAACTGTTTCGCCTCGAAACCTTGACCCTGTGGCGCGACGATTTAGAGAAAAAGAGTTGCTCAATTTCAAACTTTCCGGCATTGAAAAATCAGTGCCTGTTCGTCGTGAAATTAAAAAAATGATTGCGAAAATGGTAAAACTGGGGCAAGTTTTTGATAGAACGATTAAGGATGATGTGCGCCATCTCGCGGTCAAAGCTAGCGAGCTCGAAGGGATGCCAGCAGACTATCTCGAAGCTCGTCCGGCGGATGAGAACGGCGTGGTCGAAATCTCTACACAGTATCCGGATTATTATCCAGCCATGCAGCATATGAAGAGTGGCACTATGCGTAAGAAATTATTTTCCCTTTCGATCAATCGTGGTTGGCCGAAGAATGATAAGGCGTTACGCCAGTTACTCGCCACGCGCCAACGCATTGCTCAATTACTTGGATATAAAGATTGGGCGTATTATTCTATGTTCGACAAAATGGCCAAGTCCCCCTCGACCGCATGGAGTTTCCTCAACCATGCTAGCCAGCTTGCCAAACCTACCTCGCTGCGCGATATGGGGTCGCTCCTCAAAAGGAAGAAAGAAGATCTCCCTCGCGCACGCGCGATAGATCCATGGGATCTTCAATATTACGAAACGATTGTCGCCAAGGAAAAGATTGGCGTCGATTTGAAACAGGTGCGCGAATATTTTCCCTTTAAGAATGTGAAGCCGGGCATCCTCGGGATCACTGAACGCTTATTCGGTCTTACCTATCGCCGCCTCACGGTCAAAACCTGGCATGAAGATGTGGAGGCTTATGACGTGTATCGAAGAAAAGTTAAGATTGGCCGATTCTATTTAGACCTACACCCACGGCAAGGTAAATATAATCATGCAGCTTGCTTCGGCCTGAAGGCGGGCATCAAAGGGAGGCAACTCCCAGAAGCAGTTCTTGTCTGTAATTTCTCCCGCGGTCTTGCGACTCACGAAGAAGTCACCACCTTCCTCCACGAGTTCGGCCATCTTGTTCATTTTATTCTTGGTGGGCACCAACACTGGGTGCGCTTCTCTGGATATTCTGGCGAACATGATTTCATTGAATCACCTTCGCAAATGCTCGAGGCATGGGCGCTCGATTTTGAAACCGTCAAAAGATTTGCGCGTCATTATAGAACTGGGAAGCCGATACCCCGGGCTCTCTTTGAGCGGATAATAAAATCTGACAGATTCGGGCGCGGCACATGGATACGTCGTCAAATCTTTTATTCGGCGCTCGCACTTCGCTATCATCAAGAAAAAAATCCTCTCCGGGCCAACTTATCGGGCATTATGAAAAAATTACAGAAAAAATATGATTTAATTACATATCCACCGGGCGCCCATTTCTATACGAATTTTGGACACCTCTATGGTTATTCTGCCCTCTATTATACTTACCCCTGGTCACGCGCGATTGCGGAAGACATTCTCTCACCTTTCAAAAAACGGGGTATGTATAACAAAAAAGTTGCGAGTGAATACGCTGAAAAAATCCTCGCGCAGGGCGGCTCCAAAGATAGTAATAAGCTTATTCGCGATTTTCTTGGGAGAAAATGGCAGCTGAAAGCTTTCGAGAAATGGCTGAGAGAATGACCCATAATAAAATCGGGAGCCCTGTCGCACTTGCGCAAGCGGGAACTTAATTAAATAATTATTAAATATGAAGGAGACGAAGGTCCTGATGGGCATGCCCGTCACGGTGGAAATTGTTGATGCGCAAGCGGACGTGAACGACGGCCGAGGTGCGGAAGACGCGATTCGCGCCGTCTTCGATTATTTCAATTACATTGATGAGAAATTCAGCACCTATAAAGATGCGAGCGAAATTGTGGCGATCAACCGCGGCGAACTTCCGCCAGAACAATGGAGCGAGGATATGAAAACGGTTTTTATTCTTGCGGAAAAGACCAAGATGCTCACCGATGGCTACTTCGATATCAAGATGCCGGACGGCAAGTACGATCCTTCAGGCATCGTGAAGGGTTGGGCGGTGTGGAATGCATCAGACATCATCACGAAGGCCGGCTTCAAACATTTTTATGTTGACGCCGGCGGCGACATTCAAACGAGCGGCATGAACGCCGAAGGGGAAAAATGGGTGGTCCACATTAAGAATCCGTGGAATAACGATGAAACCATGAAGGTGGTCTGCCTTTCGGGCGAAGGCATCGCGACATCTGGAACCCATATCCGCGGCGATCACATCTACAATCCCCGCACGGGCGCCAAGGCGAGTGAAATCGCGAGCTTGACCGTGATCGGTCCGAATGTCTATGAAGCTGATCGATTTGCGACGGGCGCGTTCGCGATGGGCAATAACGCAATCAGTTACATCGAAAATTTGCGCGACATGGCAAGTTTCCCTCTCGAGGGATATGCGATCGACAACAAGAAGATTGTTACGATGACGAACGGCTTCGCGAAGTATGTGGCCGAAGCGTCGTGAAATTTGCTGCCGGCTCCGCGGGAAGAATCCAATCGCCGAGCCATTTTAGAAAGGCTTCCCGCCGCGGCTCAAAAACAACTTCTTGAATGTGCATGCGCGGGTGCGCCTCGGGCGTGTATTCATAGTGGCCGCGCAATTCGCCATCATCAAAAAGCCGCAAGTGGTATTGGTATTCCCATCCATCGAGGATGCGCAGGCTAAGCACTTCGCCATCGTCGCGCCACGCGAAGAAATGATTGCCGAATCCTTTGTTCCCGATGTCCGTTAAGAATTTTTTAATATCCGCTCCTTCGCGCAGCCAGCCGAGCAAATATTCCTGCCGGCCAACGTGGTTCAACAAACCGACCTGCGAAAGCAGGTCACGAAAGAATGGGTTGAACGGCGAGTAAAGGCGCCAAAAGCCAAACTTGACACGATGCCATGCGTCCCCCGTGAGAGGAATTTTTGATGCTGGAATCTTCGACTTGAGCTCTTCGGTAACCGCTTGCATTAATCCTTATTATATCATCGCCGGCCGCCAAAAATCCAGCATTTTTATGCTGCGGCGTGATCAAATGCAATATCCCAAACTTTCCCGGCCACGTTCCGTGCGGGTCCATGATAGGGATAATGATGGAGATCAATGAACGGCAGACTGTTGCATTCGATCACGCCGCAAACCTGTTCTTGCCACGGCTTCGCCATGTCTTCGATCATGAAGTCAACGCCGACGAGTGGGTCATCGAGCACCTCGCCGATTTTTATGAACATCTTTTCGTTTTCGGGATGGATCATTGGAATTTCTGTTGTCGTCGCGCCGACGGCCCGGCTCACTTTTGGATGCAGTACCACCATCACTCCTTTTTTAGGGACGCTATTCAGCGAAAGATTTTGCTCCTTGAGCGTCGCGCGAACTTCATCGTCAACGACGATCATATGAAAAATTGGCCCAGCGCGCAACGGATTTTTATTTTCATGCTCGATGAGCGTCTTGATGGCGTTGTTACCATCCCCCATCACATGCGGCGCCTCCCGCCGCATCACGCCCACGATTTTCCCGCCGACCAGCGTGACGCGGAAGACAAAACCCGGGAGTTCCTGCTCCACGACGACGCGCGGGGAAATTTCTTTGGCTTTTTGAAACGCCTTGGTGAGTTCGATCGCATTCGTAATGTGAAGATAGGTGTGGCGACTGCGCGACCCGAGCGTTGGCTTCACGATCGCGGCGGCTGGGGCGGCGGATGGCGCAGCGGCCGGCCCCGGCGCGTTTTTAATTTTTATTTCATTAAAAATTTCTAAAGCCCCGGCGAGCGAGCGCTTCCGCCCTGCGGCACTGGGATCCCCGCCTTCTTAAATTTCGAAAGTATGATGCCCTTGTCATCCATCCAATTGAGCGCCGCTTCAGGGGCGTTCCGGGGACGCGGGAGACCGTCAAAGAAGCGCGTGTCGTCGCCGAGCGTCGCATAAAAAAGTTCGCGCGGGAGGCCGAAGGGGCGAAATTCCCGCATCAGAATCCCTCGGTGATTCGCTTCTTCCCGGAGCACTCGCGCGCGCCAGGTATTTTCTTCATCGGGGTGCTCCATGATGCGGCCTAAGCCAAGGGCAGCCAGAATATTCAGGATTGACGGGGCCAGGCGGCCTGGTTCGAGCACGGCGATGAACGGGCGCACGGCTTGCCACAGGGCGTCGAGCGGCCGGCTGAAGTAATCAATAAAATAATCCAGCTCGATCGAAAGCCGCTCGGCGCGGTGCGAGACCGCGACCGGACCGCAATCAGCACATTCGATGCGCGCGTTCATGTTAGTTTGCGCGCCGCATGAGCTACATCGGATTTTTCGGCTGGAGCATACTCGCGTGATTCCCTTCCGTGTCAATGAACCCCGCGTAGAGTCCCACGCCCGGGATATCGTCAGGCTTGCCGGCGACCTGCATGCCGCCGAGCACCTTGCCGCCCGCCGCAGTCACCCGCTTCATCGCCTCCTCAATGTTATCCACCGCAATCGTCACGCGCGTCATCTGATCCGGCTTCGTCTTGTCATAAAATCCGCCGTTGATCTGCCCAGGATTTTTCACCATGCGGTTTTCATCGGTCTCGGCCGTCGTCACGACAACATAGTTCCCCATTTCGGGACCCAGCTGCTGCGACTTCCATCCAAATGCGTCCTCGTAAAATTTCATCATGCGCGCCTTGTCCTCCGCCGGCATTTCAAAATGCACCACAGGATTTGTTTTCATCGTAACGTTAATGATTTTTTAATAAGGTTTATTTGCGACGTTTTCTATTCTATCATAGGTGGGATAGGTTTTCACCCCGGATATAGATTTTCACCCTAAGCAACGCCCTATATTTCAAACATGAAGCATAAATTCTTATCGCTCACGCTCTTCATGATTACCATCCTCACGATGGCGACCAATACCTATGGGCCTCTTGCCGCGCAAACGGCCTGGGCCCAGGCGACGCCTCCGCCGCCGGCCGGAATCAGCACGGCGGGCTCTCTTCAGGATCAGATTGATGCCAGCAATCAGCAGATTACGACGCTGAATCAGCAGATTGCGCAGTACCAGTCTGAACTCCAACAGATCGGGTCAGACAAGCGCACGCTCCAGGCGGCGATTAAATCGCTCGACCTCCAGCGCAGCACGGTTGAGGCGCAGATCACGATCACCCAGCGCCAGATGGCGATCACACAATTGCAAGTGCAGCAACTTGGTGGCGAAATTACCGACACGCAACAGGCGATCATGAACGACCAAAATTCTTTGGGCGCCTACATACGCGATCTTCAAAAAAATGAAAACATTCCCCTCTTGATCCAAGTGCTTTCCTCGAGCGACATCACGCAGGCGTGGACGGATCTGAATGCAAACTTGCAGATGCAGGAATATGCGCAGAACGAAATGCAGGCGCTCCAGGTACAGGAGAAAAGTTTGGCGAACGCGAAGGCAAATTCGCAGGCGAAGCAACAGGTCCTTACGTCGCAACAAAAATCTCTCGCAACGCAACAGAAAACGCTCGCGCAAACCGTGCAGTCGAAGAATCAACTTCTCGCCGACACGAATGCGAAGGAATCAACGTACCAACAACTTCTTGCCGCGGCTGAGGCGGAGCTGAACAGTTTCTCTGCGTTCGTGCAGAATGCTGGTGGATCAAAATTACTTGCCAATCAAACGAATTGCGACGCCTGGGGCTGCTATTACAGTCAGCGCGATTCAGCATGGGGCGCGCAGGCGCTGAATGGCACGCGCTACACGCTCGCGAGCGACGGCTGCTTGATCACCTCGATGGCGATGGTGCTCACGCACTACGGCCTGCGCGACGTGACGCCCGCGACCATCAACGGGAATCCGGCGAATTTCGCATCGTATTACCCGGCCTATCTTCTCTACACGATTGTGGTGGATGGCGTGACAGCGACGCGCAAGACGGCTTCACTCGATGCCACGCTCGCAACCGGAAATCCCGTCATCGTCGGCCTCCGGGCTTATGGCGGCACGCACTTTGTCGTACTCGTGAGCGGCGCCCGAGGCCACTATATTATGCGCGACCCCTACGTCGCCGGCGGCAAAGACATCAGCTTCACCGATCGCTACGCCGTCCGCAGCATCTTCAGTATTGCGAAAGTGGTGGTGGGGAGCTAGGGCTGATAAAAATCTTTTGCGGAAGGGGCGAGATTCGAACTCGCGGTACCATTTCTGGCACACGATCTTTCCAGGATCGCCAGTTAAACCACTCCTGCACCCTTCCTTACTATTATTTTTTTCCTGCGAGTACTTTAGCACAAACGGTGCCTACTTTGAAAGCGCCTGGAGTGCGGCGATGCGTTCTTCGATCGGCGGGTGCGTCATAAAAAGCTTGTGCCACCAGGAGACGCCCTGGCCCTTGAACGGATTGTCGAGCCACATATGCGCGGTCGAATCTTTTGCAGAGCGCATGGGCGTTTGGTCGACGGCGATCTTTTGGAGGGCGGCGATGAGGCCTTCCGGATAGCGCGTGAGGAGGACGCCCGAGGCGTCCGCGAGCGCTTCGCGCCGGCGCGAAATCGCGAGTTGGATCAGCATCGTGCCGATCGGCGCGAGGATCGACAGCACGATCGCCGCGATGAAGAAAATTTCTTGCGCTTCCCCGTTCTGCCCGCCACCGCGACGCCCGCCGCCTCCGAAGCCACCCCAGAATATGGAGCGGAGGAAGACGTCGGCAATCAACGAAATGATGCCTGCGAGGATGGCGGCGACGGTCGAAACGAGGATGTCGCGATTTCCCACATGTGAAAGTTCGTGCGCAATCACGCCTTCAAGTTCGGTTTTATCGAGGCGCGCGAGCGCGCCCTGCGTTACGGCGACGGCCGCGTGCTGCGGGCCACGCCCGGTGGCGAACGCGTTGATCTGCGCTTCGGGTGTCACGTAGATCGCAGGCATCGGAAGCCCCGCCGCGATCGTCAGGTTTTCAACAATATTATAGAGCGCGGGATTGTCGTGTTTTTCGATCGGCACCGCGCGAGCGAGCGAGAGCGCGATCGACGCCGAGGCGTAATAGCTGATCAGCGAATAAATAATGCTGAAAATGATCGCGAAGATGAGGAAGCTTGGATCGCCGTAGTAACCCGAAATCACCCAACCGATCGCGGCGAGTACGATAAAAAACACGACAAACATGAGCCACGTCCGGCGCACATTCGACGCCTGGTACTGGTAAAGATTAGCCATCTGCTAGAATTTCACCGAAACCGCCTGTTTCTCCGCGTCCGAAAGATTGCCGAAAAATTCCATCGCCGTGAATCCCATCATGCGCGCAAATAAATTCGTTGGGAAAATTTGGATCTTCGTGTTCAGATCGCGCACCATGCCATTGTAGAAGCGGCGGGCGGCTTGGATTTTGTCTTCGGTGTCGGTCAATTCGTTCTGTAAATTCAAAAAGTTTTCGTTCGCCTTGAGCTGCGGATAATTTTCCGCAACCGCAAAGAGTGATTTCAACGCGCCGCTCAAAGCATCTTCCGCGCCGGCCTTCGCCGCGCCCGTCGCCTGCATCGCCCGCGATCGCGCCTGCGTCACTTTTTCAAAAACGCCCGACTCGTGCGCCATGTACCCCTTCACCGATTCAACGAGGTTCGGAATGAGGTCGTAGCGGCGCTTCAACTGCACGTCGATGTCGGACCACGCCTCCTGCGCCCGGTTGCGCGTGCGAACGAGGCCGTTATATGCGGCGATGAGCCATACGACGATGATGACGACTGCTGCGACTATCCACGTGATCATGTTTTTATTATACGCCTATGAGTTAGTAATCCTCCCCGCCCATCATGCCGCCGGGCATTCCTGCGGGGCCTGCGGTCTTTTTCTCGGGGATGTTCGTGACGGCGGCGCCAACCGTGAGATAGTTCGCGGCCACCGAAACGGCGTTCGTGAATGCGGCGCGCGTCACTTTCAAGGGGTCGATGATACCGGCCTCTTTGAGATCCCCAATTTCATTTTTGATTGCATTGAAGCCCGTCCAAGCCTTGCCGCCGCCGCGCTTTTGGATCTGCGAGATCACGCGATCAGGCGACTCGCCGCTGTTCGTGACGATCGCGCGGAGCGGTGCTTCAAGCGCGCGCATCAAAATGGTTGACGCGCCGCTCTTTGCCGTGACCGCCGGGAGCGCATTCCACAATGCAATGCCGCCGCCGGGCACGATCCCTTCTTCCATGGCCGCGCGCGTTGCTGCAACCGCATCCTCAACCCGCTGCTTCAATTCTTTTTGCGCCGCTTCCGTGGGCGAGCCTACTTTAATCACCGCGACGCCGCCGGAAAGTTTGCCGAGGCGCTCCTGCAATTTCTCTTTATCAAAATCAGAATCAGTTTTTTTGATCTGCGCTTTGATTTGCGCCACGCGATCCTCGATCGCTTTCTTCTCGCCGCGCCCGCCGACGACCGTCGTCGCGTCTTTTGTCGAAACAACGCGATGCGCGCGGCCCAGGTCGTCAACCGTCGCGGCCTCAAGTTTCTTGCCAGTCTCTTCTGAAATCAGTGTTGCGCCGGCCACGATTGCGATGTCCTGCAGCATTTCTTTTTTGCGGTCGCCGAAGCCCGGCGCTTTTACCGCGAGCACATTAAATACGCCCCGCAGTTTGTTCACGATGAGCGTCGTAAGCGCCTCGCCTTCGACATCGTCGGCAACAATCAAGAGTTCCTTTTTGCCGCTCTGCACCACTTTTTCGAGGAGCTGCAAAATGTCCTGGATCGAAGAAATTTTCTTGTCGGTCACGAGAATGTACGGGTCCTCAAGCGCCGCCTCCATCCGCTCCTGGTTCGTCACCATGTATTGCGAAACGTAGCCGCGGTCAAACTGCATGCCTTCGACAATTTCGAAGGAATTGCCGATCGTGTTCGAATCTTCAACCGTCACGACGCCCTCCTTGCCGATTTTTTCCATCACGGTCGCGATGAGGCCGCCGATTTCCGCATCCTTCGCGGAAAGCGTCGCCACTTCTTTTATTTTTTTATTGTCATTGATAAGTTCGCGTTGGTCTTCGAGCGCTTTCGCAACCGCGTGGCTCGCCTGCTTGAGCTCTTCGGCGAGCTGGATCACATTAAAACCTTTCTCGCGGATTACCTTCTCTCCCTCATCGATCATCGCGTGCGCGAGGACGGTCGCCGTCGTCGTGCCATCGCCTACGCCGTCGTTTGTTTTATCAGCCGCCTGCTTGATAAATTCGGCGCCAACATTTTCCCACTTGTCTTCGAGCTCGATTTCCTTCGCCACCGTCACGCCGTCAAACGTAACCATGGGCGCGCCATAGCCCTTTTCGATCACCACCGCGCGGCCGCGGGGGCCGAGCGTCATAATGACGGCTGACGCCAATTTGTCGATGCCTTTCTTCATCGCTGCTCGCGCATCCTCGTTGAATTTAATTTGTTTTGCCATATGGTTTAATAATTTTTTAATTAAAAATTTATTAAAGGCCCTCTATTCGATAACGGCGAGGATGTCGTCCTCGTCGCCGACCAAATATTTTTTCCCTTCGATTTCAATTTCGTCCGGGCCATACTTTTTAAAAAGCACGACATCGCCCACCTTTACGCCCATCGGCTGCATCTCGCCCTTGTCATTCCGCTTGCCCGGGCCCACGGCAAGCACTTTCCCCTTGATCGGCTTTTCACGCTCGGCGGTTTCGGGCAGCACGATGCCACCCTTTGTGACCTTTTCTTCCCCCAACGGCTCCAAAAAAATGTGATTGGTTAATGGTTTAAGGTTCATCACCAAAAATTAAAGATTTATTAAGATTTAGCACTCACGACCAATGAGTGCCAACCAGAATTGTAGCGGAGAGCGCCGCCGTGTCAAGCCGCGACTGCCATAGGAAACCCGCTTGCGGCTACGCCATCTTCACCTCGTCGTAAATATTCAAAACTGCCTTCACCGCGTCGCCGGCCGAAATGTTATTTTGCCGATAGATGCCATCCGTCACATCCCCTATCGCCCAAATGCCCGGCGCGGACGTCCGCTGCGTGCGCGCATCAACTTTAATGTCGCCGCGGTCATCAAGATCGACAACGCCTTTCACGAAATCAGAATTTGGGATAAGGCCGACCTCGACGAACACTCCTTCGACGGCGAGCTCCTTCGATTCATTCGTTTTCACATCGTGATAGCGCACGCCCGTCACCTGCGCGGAACCGAGCACTTCGTCCACGACGCCATTCCAAATGATTTCCACTTTCGGATTGTTGCGTACCTTGTCTTGTGAGACCGGATCGCCCTTCAAAACTTCCGAACGGATCATCAAATAAATCTTTTTTGCGTAGGGGTGCAAATCAAGCACGCTCTCAAGCGCCGAATTGCCGCCGCCAACCACGACAACGGTTTTGTTGTCGAAAAGCGGCGCGTCGCACGTGGAACAATAGACCACGCCCCGGCCCTCGTGTTCTTTTTCCCCCGGGACATTCAAACGCTTGCGGCTGCTGCCCGACGCGATCAAAACATATTTTGTTTCGTGCGTTTTCCCGTTGCGCGTCAAAACGCGGTAGCCGCCGGCCGCGCCAGCGGCGCCTGCCATTGTTTCGACGCCCGTCACGAGGTCATCGTCAATAATTTCGATCCCACTTTGCGCGCGAATATGTTCCTCGAGCGCTTTTGCCAGATCATAGCCCGTGAGCGATTTGGTTCCGATCCAATTTTCGATGCCGCCCGAAATTGCCGACTGGCCGCCGAAGCTGTCGGTGATCAATAACGTTTTAATTTTTTTGCGGGCTGCGTAGACGCCGGCAGAAACCCCGCCTGGTCCCGCGCCCACAATGATCAGGTCATACATGGCGCGCTAAAAACTTTTTTATTTTTGCGGAACGAGCAAATCCTCGAGCGTTTTTTTGTCAAAACCGACGAGTATTTGGCCATCAACATCAATCACCGGCACGCCCATCTGGTGAGATTTCGCGAACATCTCCTCGCGCGCCTTTAAATCCGACGCGACGTTGTGTTCCGTGTACGCAATCCCATTTTTCGTGAAAAAATCTTTCGCCATCTTGCAGTAGACGCAGGTTGGGGTGCTGTAAATGGTTACGGTCGCCATGGTTTTAATAAAGTTTTAATGAAAAATTTGTTAAAAAATATCGCACAAAGACTTTTCCATTATAATCGGGGCTCTGATTTTTCCGCAAAGAGCTGCCAGGCACTTACGAGAATGAGAACGATGCCGCAGAGGGCCGAACTCCACTTCGCGAGGGAGATGTCGCTGAATTGAAGGAGCCACGGCGAGAGCAAGAGCCAGATCCCGATCGCGCCCTGTGTCCACGTTGCTGCCACGCAACTATTTTACGCCGCCCCGCGCAGGCGAGTCAAATCAAAAACCTTGCCAGAAGCCTATCGTACGAAGAGATAATCAGGATTGGTCACCTTTCCCGAAGCGAACTTGCCCAAATAAGTGCCGCTTGCGTCAAATATCTGGACGTTGTTGCTGGTATTATCCGAAACATAGATCGTTCCATTTGCATCAACCGTCACGCCAGAGGTTCCCCTAAACTGTCCGGTACTCGTGCCATACGACCCGAATTTCATAAGGAAATTTCCACTCGAATCAAATTTCTGAACGCGATCCTGGTTACCGCTACCGCCGTCTGCGACATAAATATTGTTACCTGAATCGACGGCGAGGCCACGGATGTTAAGGAACTGTCCATCGCTCGAACCATATGAGCCGAACTGCGCGAGGTAGTTACCGCCAGAGTCAAACTTTTCAACCCGCAAATGTGAAATGTTCCCGCTGTCAACCGCATATACATTGCCACTTGAATCAACGCCGATGCCGGAAACACCGTTGAATTGGCCGTCGCCCGATCCTGAAGTGCCGAACTGAAGCACATAGTTTCCATTCGAATCGAATTTCTCTACCCGATGGTTCCCTCCATCGCCCGCATAGACATATCCATCGAGGCTAGTACCAATACCCAACTGGGACCCCCCTGCCGCGCTAAATTGGCCGTTCCCACTTCCTGACGACCCAGACTGGAGCAGATAGTTCCCATTTGAATCAAATTTCTGGATGCGGTGATTCCCTCCGTCTTGCACCCAGATATTGCCGGTAGAATCCACCGTCACGCCCCACGCAAAGCTCAATTGGCCGTTCCCACTTCCTGAAGAACCGACGGTGGCGAGATAATTCCCGTTGTAATCAAATTTTTGGACGCGGCTAGCGCTGAAATCTGCGACCCACACGCACGGACCGCCGTTTGCGCATCCATAATCTTCCTTAATGAGCGTGAGTGAAGTGCCTTTCGCGTAGAGGAAAGGGATGGGACCGCCGCCGCCCGTTTCTTGTCCAGAGTATTTCACCGACTGTACATTTGCCGTAATTTCATAATTCGTCCCATCGGTCGCATAGGCGTAGTAAGAACCGGTCGAGGTCTGGTTTTTCGGGTCAACCGGGAGAAGTCCGATCGGTGAGCCGCCGGTCACTTTGGTGAGGTCAACTGGAATCCATCCCGTACCATCAACGTTGCGATAATTTTGCGAAGAAACACACCAGTAGGTTTGCCCAGCGGGAAGGGTAACCAAGCCGAGCGATGAACAGGTGCTGGTCTGTGCACCGGAGAGCGTAGGATCGGGCACTGAAACGTAAATAGTGTTCGCGGCTCCCAGCGACGTGATGTTTTTGGCGAGCGGGAGGACTGAATCCAGTTGGCTGATGTCAGCAATGCGCGTGCTGTCGTTCGCCTGGAGCGAAAGCTCGGACGGGTTGAGGAAATAAATGACGGTGAGCGCGCCAGCCGCGATGACCGCGATCACGATCAAAATTTCTGGCAACGTGAAACCGCGCCGGCGAATAATATTCTTCATGAATAAATTATACCATACGATGCCGCGCAGGCGCGGCTACGACTTGAATGTAACGTTGCTATTTCAACGCCGCATCAATCACCTGCGCGAAATCGGCGTAGGGTTGCGCGCCGAGAACCGATGTTCCATTCACGAAAAACGATGGCGTAGAATTGATTCCTGCTGCGGTGGCAGCCGCTCTCTCCTGTGCGACGAGCGACGCATTTTTATTCGTGTCGACACAGCTCGTGAAGGTCGTCATATTCAATCCCAAACCCTGGGCGAGCTTTACGAAGAGCGCCCGGTTATAGAAACCGTCGTTTTCCCCGCCCCCCTTCTGTTCATCACCCACCTTGGCGGCGTAGAGCGCGTCGTGATATGGCCACAACTTGCCCTGATCGTTTGCGCATTCTGCTGCCTGCGCCGCCGCCGTTGATTCCGGCCCCAGGAACGGGAAATTGCGGAACACTATTTTCACTTTTCCGCTGTTCACGTAATTCGCGATGATCTGCGGCTCCGTTTGCGAAAAGAATTGCGCGCAGAACGGGCACTGGTAATCGCCGTATTCGATGATCGTGACCGGCGCATTTTGTGCTCCGAGAATGGCGTCGCGCGCGCCGAGTTTCATGATCGCCTCGTTCGTTGCAAGAGCGCCCGCGCCTGCGCCGTTGCCGCCGCTGGGCGTCACGTTCGGGCGATACATCGTAGAAAAAACGAGCGCTCCGCCGATCACGGCGGCGGCAACTAAAACACTGATAGCGAGAAAACGGTCGCGGGGCGCCTCGATCGGATGCGCCGGGTGCGAAGGCATCACCGGACCCATATTTTCGTGATTCCGCATTTCGTCCATGAAACCAGCATAGCACACCGGCGCTGTTCTATAATGAAAGGCAATGCCGATCGCAACTTCCCTTGCCCATTGGCTCATAACGTATCGTTACCCGATCGCCTACCCTCTCGCGATCGCGGAGGGGCCGGTCCTTATGATGATCGCGGGCTTCCTCGTGCGCACCGGCTTTCTCGATTTTTGGCCGATCTATTTTATTTTGATGGCGGGCGATCTCACCGGCGACATCGTGTGGTACAAAATCGGGCAGCATGGGGCGCGTCGATTCATCGACCGGTTTGGAAAATTTTTCAGCGTTTCCGAAGCCCACGTACTCCGCGCGGAAAAATTTTTCCAAGAGCATCAAACAAAAATTCTTTTTGTCTCAAAAATTACGATGGGCCTGGGATTTGCGCTCGCGACATTGATGGCCGCCGGCGCCGCGCGCGTTCCCTTCAAAAAATATATGATCGTGAACGCGCTCGGCCAGTTCATTTGGACGGGCATTCTCATGGCGATCGGCTTTTTCCTCGGCAATCTCTACACGCTCGTCGATAAAAGCCTGCGTTGGGGCTTCGTCACGGCCATCATCATCATGTTTGCGCTCATGATGATGGGATTTGCGAAGTACGTGCGGAAACGGGTGTCGGAGATGTAAAATAGAGGCATGACGTTGTCTATCGTGATCCCTACGCTGAACGAAGCGTCGGGCATCGAGCGCCTCCTCGCGCAAATAAAAAATAAGCTTACCGAGATCGATTATGAGTTGATCGTCACCGACGACGGCTCGACCGACGGCACGGTCGGCATCGCGAAGCGCTACGCGAAAGTGATTTCTGAACCGAACCCGAATCGCACGATCGGCACGAACCGCAATAAGGGGGCTCGCCACGCGAAGGGCGAGTTTTTGGTTTTTATTGACGCCGACATGTTCGTCCCCGAGCCGAATCATTTTTTCAAAGTGCTCCTTGATGAATTTCGCCGCGATCCGCAGCTCCTCGCTCAAACCGTAAATATTAAAGTGTATCCCGACGAGGCGACGCGCGCGGACGACCTCTTCCTCGGCATCAGCAACCTCACGATGCGGTTCATGAACAATGCTCTCCGCATCGGCGCCTCGTCGGGCGAATTTCAAATCGTGCGGCGTTCGGCATTTGAACAAGTCGGCGGCTTCCGCGAACATCTCGTGGTCGCTGAAGATCAAGACCTCTTCCGGCGCCTCGCGAAAATCGGGCATACGCGCTTTGAGCATGGGCTCGAGGCGTGGAATGACGGGCGGCGCCCGCACACGGTTGGCTGGCTGCGGCTTTTCGCCCAATGGATTCGCAACTCAATCTCGTTGAGTTTCTGGGGCCGTTCCTACGACAAGACTTGGCATGAAGTGCGCTATTGGAAAATGAGTTTTGTGATCCCCGCCTACAATGAAGAGCATTACCTCGCCGATTGCCTGAAGGCGATCATGCGGCAAAAAGAAAAAACTTCCTACGAGATCGAGGTGATCGTGGTGAATAATGCTTCGACCGATCGCACCAGAGAAGTAGCGAAAGGATTTGCCGGCGTGAAAGTCGTTGACGAACCAAAAAAAGGGATCGTGTATGCGCGGCGCGCCGGTTTTCTCGCAGCGACGGGCGATCTTATCGCGAATATCGATTCCGATTCGCGCCTCACGCCTGGTTGGATCAATAAAGTGGTGCAGGCGTTCGCGCGGGATGAAAAATTAGTTGCGATTTCGGGCCCGTTCATCTATTACGACGCGCCGCGTTCGGTACGCATGGTTACACGCATGTTTTATGGCATCGGCTACCTCTTCTATTTCATCAACCGTTTCATACTACACACCGGATCCATGCTCCAGGGCGGAAATTTTGTCGTCAAAAAAACGGCGATCGACGCCATCGGCGGCTATGACACGTCAATCAGTTTTTATGGAGAGGACACCGACCTCGCGCGACGCTTGAATAAAATCGGCCGCGTGCGATTTACCTTTAACCTGCCAATGTACTCTTCGAGCCGACGTCTCGCGAAGGAGGGCGCCTTCACGATCGGCCTCCGCTACGCCATGAATTATTTTTGGACGACTTTTTTCGGAAGGCCGTTCACGCACGCCTACATTGATATCCGCCCGGGCGAATCAAAACGCGGCGCCTCACTTTCCTTTACGCCGAACGAGGGGTGGAAGGAATGGGTGATCGGCGTAACCGCCCTCGTCCTTTTCGTCGCGATCATTATTGGTCTTGCATACGCAATCTATTATTTCGCCTAGTATTGTGATACAAGAAGATCATGTCTGCCCGCAGTAAGGCGATCGTTTTCCTTCTTTTTCTCGGGGATGTCGTCGCGCTGTATGCGTGCCTTTTCCTTACGCTCTATGTGCGTTACGGCGGCGCATTTTACGATGCGTTCCTTGATGCGCACGTGCTGCCATTCTCGATCGTTTTTATACCGTGGCTGCTCATATTTTATATCGCAGGCCTCTATGACCTCCGCCGCCTCCGCAATAATCTCGATTTTTTTAAAACGTTAGCGCTCTCGCTCGGCACAAACGCGATCGTTGCCGTGCTCGTATTCTATCTCGTACCCGCGTTCGGCATCGCGCCCAAAACCAATCTTTTTATTTTCATTTTGATTTTTGCCGTTATCGAATTGTTCTGGCGGCGCTTATGGAACCGGATGACGGAGTCGGCGGAGGCGCCGAATCGGGTGTTGCTCGTGGGGAATGGGAAAACGACGGAAGAAATTCTTGAAACGCTCGCCGGCAATCCACAGTTCGGCTACACGATCGCCGCGCGCATTTCGGAAGATAAAGCCGATGAAAATCCCTCGGCTCTCGCGCGCATCGTGCGTGAGGCGAGCGCGAACCTCGTTGTTGTGCCGCGCGAGTTAAAACGGAAGGATACGCTCGCCCCGGCGCTCTATCAACTTTTTGGCGCCGGCACGATCATTCTCGACCTCGATACATTTTACGAAATTGTGATGCGCAAAGTGCCGCTGGGCGACGTGCGCGAAGCTTGGTTTTTGGAAAACATCGAAGGCTCGGCGCGCTTTTACGATCCTTTCAAGCGCGCGGTGGAATTTTTATTGGCGCTCGTGACTGGCATCGTGCTCTTGCCGATCGAGATTTTGATCGCGCTCCTCGTGGCGGCCACCTCGCGCGGGCCGATCTTCATTCGGCAGGCGCGCGTCGGCGCGCTCGGCCGCAATTTCACGCTCATCAAATTCCGCAGCATGGTGGCGCTCGCGCCGGACGGCCAGGCCGAAGCGAATGGCGCCCAGTGGGCCGCGAAAAACGACCGCCGCATAACGCCCGTGGGGCGGCTTCTCCGCGCGAGCCACCTTGACGAGCTCCCGCAGCTCTGGAACATCGTCCGCGGGCATACTTCATTTGTAGGCCCGCGCCCGGAACGCCCAGAATTCGTTGAGAAGTTAAAGCGCGAGATCCCCTTCTACGAGGTCCGGCTCTTGGTGAAGCCGGGCGTGACCGGGTGGGCGCAGATCAATTATCCAGCCGACGAGACGCTCGACGACGTGCGCCAAAAACTCCAGTATGATATTTACTACTTAAAAAACCGCTCGCCGATTCTTGACCTCGCGATCATTTTGAAAACGCTCAAATCGTTTTTCATTAATCCGCAGCGGGAGAAAAAACTGGTGCAGCCGGCGAACCAATCCTAGGGTCGCTATAATAAAAGGAATGAAAATTATCGTGACGGGCGGAGCGGGATTCATCGGTTCGCATGTGGTTGACGCGTATGTGAAAGCCGGGCACCGCGTGGCGGTGATCGATAACTTACTGACCGGCTTCCGCAAGAATTTGAATCCGCGCGCAACGTTTTACAAAGCGGACATCACCGACCGCCATGCGATGAGCCGCATTTTCAAAAAAGAGCGGCCGGAAATCGTGAACCACCACGCGGCGATCGCCGAGGTCGTGAAGTCCCTGCGCGACCCGATCCCCACGCTCACGACGAATGTGCTCGGCACTACGAACGTGCTCTTGGCGTTCGGCGAATACGGGCGCGGGCACGGCAACCATGGGAACCCAGGGCGCAGTAAATTTATTTTTTCTTCGACCGGCGGCGCCATGTATGGCGACCCGAAGCGCTTGCCTGCAGATGAACGCGAAAAAACGATCACACTTTCCCCGTATGGCCTTTCAAAACAGCTCGGCGAAGAAACGATAAAATTTTATGCCCGCCATTACGGGTTCAATTATTTCATTTTCCGTTATGCGAACGTGTTCGGCCCGCGCCAGAATCCGAAAGGCGAGGCCGGCGTAATCGCCATATTTGGCGGGCTCATCAAGGCGGGTAAGCGGCCGATCATTTTTGGCGACGGCACGAAGGCGCGCGATTATGTCTATGTTGATGACGTGGCGCATGCGAACCTCCTCGCGCTCCGGCGCGGGAATGGCGAAACGGTGAATATCGGGCGCGGGAAATTGACGAGTGATCGAGAAATTTTTGACGCGGTTGCCGCGGAACTGGAATTCCGTGAGAAGCCGATCCATGCGCCGTATCGCACCGGCGAGCTCTATAAGATCAGCTTGAATGCGCAGAAGGCGCGGCGCGTGCTCGGATGGAAACCGAAGATGCCATTCAAGCTCGGCGTGCGGAAGGCGCTGAAAAATTTGTAACGCATGTTCAAACGAATACGATCGTTTTTGTTTGAAAATAAAACGGCGAAACAGACCGTCGCAAAAAATACGTTCTGGCTTTCGGTAACGAACTTTGGCGGCCGCGCGGTGAAATCGATCATCGTCCTCTACGCCGCCCGCGTTTTGAACACGGCGGGCTACGGCGTATTTTCCTACGCGGTCACGCTCGCCGGTTTTTTCACGCTCTTCCTCGACCCCGGCGTGAACGCGATGGTGATGCGCGAAGTGCCGAAAGGCGACGAAGCAGAAAAGCGGTCGTTCCTCTCGACGACGTTTGTCATCAAACTGATCCTCCTCGGCGTCGGCATCCCCTTCGTGCTACTGGTGGCGCCGCTCTTCAGCACGCTCCCGGGCGCGCCCGAACTGTTGCCGCTGGTCGCGCTCCTCGTGAGTTTTGACACCATCCGCGAGCTCTTCTCGGCCTTCATGCGCGCCCGGGAGCGGATGGAATGGGAGACCGCGAGCTTTATTACGACGAACGTCGTCATTGTCCTTGCTGGCCTTTACTACCTTTCCATCTCCGCCACGCCTGCGGCGTTTGCCTGGGCCTATATCACCGGCACCGTCTGCGGGACGCTCGTTTCCATCGTCTTCCTCCGGGACTATCTCGGTGATCTTTTCTCCCGTTTTTCTAAAAAACTGGTTGGCCCTATCGTGCGCTCCGCGTGGCCGTTTGCAATCACGAGCGCCCTCGGCGCCCTGCTCACGAGCGCGGACGTCATCATCATCAGCTGGCTGCGGAGCGCATCCGACGTCGGCATTTATTCTGCGGCGGTGCGCATCGTGCAGGTGCTCTATTTGGTCCCCACCATTTTCCAATTCAGCACGCTGCCGCTCATCGCCCAGCTCGCGAATAAAGACAATGAGCGGTTGCGGAGCGTATTCGAACGGACGCTCGGCATGATTTTCCTCACGTCAGTCCCGCTCGCGATCGGCGGCATCATTCTTGCAAAACCGATCATGTCGCTCGTTTTCGGACCGCCCTACGTGCCCGGCGCGCCATCCTTCCAGGTCCTCATGCTCACGCTGTTCTTCGATTTCCCGCTCACGGTGATCAGCACCGCGATCTTCGCCTATAACCGGCAAAAAAATCTTATCGTTTCCGCTTCGATCGCCGGCGGGCTGAACGTAATTCTTGATTTACTCCTCATCCCGCCGTTCGGCATCACGGGTTCGGCGTTCGCAACGCTCATTGCGCAGGCAGCCACCAATTGGTACCTGTGGTCCGTCATGAAAAAAATAAATTATTTTGAAGTGTTGTCGAAACTCGGGAAAATTACGGCGGCAGGAATCGGGATGGGCGCCGTCACCCTCGCGCTTTATTTCGCCCACATCCATGCCGCTTTCAACATCGGCATTTCCGCGCTGGCTTACTTCGCGTTTTTGAAATTATTCAACGAACCCTTGATGCAGGAGGTGCTGGTCACGCTCCACCTTACGAAAGCGACCGTTTAAGGCTCGAAAGAAATCGGTGCAATCTCCGCTGCGCGCCAAGCGGCAGGAACGAATACAGTTGCTGCGCCCGCGCGACCAGATAGGCCTTTCCGTAACCCGGGTACTCATGGCGATGCAGCTGCACGGTTCGCAAAATTTCTTCTGACTGCGAGCGTTTAAAAATGAACGTTTTGCTTTCTTCGGTCAGCCGGTAACGGATAAAATATTCCGGAAAATTATAGAACGTGCCTCGGTTCCCCATCTTGAGCCACAAATCCCAGTCCTCGGCATTTTTGAACGGCCCGTACCCGCCAACGTCAAGCGCGAGCTTGCGCCGGAAGAGCACTGTCGAATGCGTGAAAGGGTTTGCGAGAAGCGCCCGCGCCCGAATGGTCGCGTCGTTCTCCGATTTCAAATAGCGGAATTTTTCTTGGTCGTGTTCGTCAACAACGATCACGCCGCCTCCGACGACAACGCAATCCGGGTGTGCATCCAAATAGGCGACCTGTTTTTTTAGTTTATCGCGATCACTCCACGTATCATCATCGTCGAGGCGCGCGGCATATTCGCCGCGGGCCGCGCGCAATCCTTCATTCAACGTCCCCGAAATATCGGGATAATTATTTTTTTCATGATGGACCGGGCGCACGCGGTGGTCGCTTTTCGCCAATGCATCGAGATACGCCCGCGTCCCGTCAGTCGAGGCGTCGTTAATTGCGATCAATTCCCAGTCATGGAACGACTGCGCCGCAATGCTCTCCACCGCGCGTTTCAGCGTCGCCACGCGATTGAATGTCGGGAGAATGATGCTCACCCGCGGATCCCCGTTTTGCATCCCACTATTATATACTCGGAACGCCGGGATTATATACTCCGGCCGAAAGATCGAAACGCCGAAAAGGCTATGAAGATCGGTTTTTTTGTGCTAGAGTAGCCTCGTAAAACATGAAAACTATTATTTTGTGCGGTGGCCGTGGCTCGCGCATGAAAGAGGAAACCGAATTTCGTCCGAAGCCGCTCGTCACCGTGGGCGACAAGCCGATCCTGTGGCACATCATGAAAATCTATGCCCATCATGGGTTTAATGATTTTATTCTCGCGCTCGGCTACAAGGGCCACATGATTAAAGAATATTTCCTAAACCGCCGCATCATTGCGGGCGACTTCTCGCTCAACACGAAAACCGACGAAAAGACATTTCACGATGAACCGCCGGAAGATTTCAAAATCACTTTTGCCGAAACGGGTCTCGATAGCAATACGTCTGATCGCGTGCTCTTGAGCAAGAAATATCTCGGGGACGATGATTTCATGGTCACGTTCGGAGACGGCGTCTCGGACATTGATCTCAAGGCGCTCGTGGATTTCCATAAAAAACAGGGCACGGTCGGGACCGTCACCGGCGTCCACCTGAAATCGAAGTATGGCGTCATGAAATTTGATCCGGAAAAGAAAAAGGTCACTCGATTCGACCAGAAGCCATTGATGTCGGACCATGTCGCCGGCGGTTTCATGATTTTCAAGAAGAAAGCGCTCGATTATTTCCGCCCGGGCGAAATTCTCGAAATCGGACTCGGCAGGATGGTTGAGGAAGGGCAACTTTCGCTCTATCAACACGAAGGATTCTGGCGCGCGATGGACACCTACCAAGAAGTAGAAGAGTTGAATGACCTGTGGCGCAAGAACCAACCTTGGGCAATATGGAAAAAATCCTCGTAACCGGCAACGAAGGATACATCGGCTCCGTTCTCGTCGAAGAGCTCCTGGCGAAAGGTTATACGGTGACCGGCCTTGACTCCGGCGCCTTTAGCGACGTTGCATTCGTCCCCCGCCACAATCCTCATCAGCAAATTTATAAAGATATTCGCGACGTGGAGCGCAAGGATTTGGAGGGGTGCGATGCCGTCATCCACCTCGCGGGGCTTTCGAACGATCCCCTGGGAGATCTTGACCCGTCGCTTACCTACGACATCAACCTCAACGCGACCGTCCGCCTCGCAGACTTTGCGAAACAGGCCGGCGTGAAGCGTTTTCTTTTTTCTTCTTCGTGCAGCTTGTACGGAGTTGCGGGCGACGCTCCGGTTGCCGAAGAAGCATCGTTCAATCCGCAAACGCCGTATGCCGAGTCGAAAGTGAAGGCGGAGGCGGCGATCGCACCGTTTGCCGGACCGGATTTTTGCCCCGTATATTTGCGGAACTCGACCGTCTTCGGCATTTCGCCGCGCATGCGCCTTGACCTTGTCGTGCAAAACCTTGCCGCGTCGGGTTACCTGACTGGGAAAATCACCATCATGAGCGACGGCACTCCTTGGCGGCCGCTCGTCCACGTTCGGGACGTCGCGGGCGCTTTCATATTTTTCTTGGAACAGCCGGCCGGCCGCGTTGGCAACCGGGCGTTCAACATCGGGAAGACGGAAAATAATTTGCGCGTGCGCGATATCGCGGAAATCGTCAAAACCGTTTTGCCGAACACGACCGTGGTGATCGAAAATAAAACGCCGAGCGACACGAGGTCCTACCGCGTTGATTTTTCAAAACTGTATGCGCTCGGTTTTGTCCCTCAACACGACGTGCTCGCCGGCGTGCGGGAGATTTGTGAGGCCTTCAAAACTCACGGCCTTACCGCGCAGGATTTTCAGTCAGACAGCTTCATCACGCTCAAGCGGTACCTCGCCCTGAAGCAAAGCGGGCGCATGGGCAACGACCTGCGCATCAAATAGCGCGCCGGGGTTTTCTCGATCGTCGAATTCGCCCAGTTCGCGCAGCTTGCCGAGTCCGTTAGACTTTCTTTCGGGTGAAGAGGCGCGTGACGACAACGAGATTCCAAAACAGGAGTTTTATTTTTTGCCAAACAGAAAGTCCGGGCACCGTCATCAAAAATGCCATATTCGCAAATTCATTTTTCGTGCGCGCGAGGCGAACGTTCAAGCCGCGATAAAGCTTCTTTGGCCCGAACGGCATGTCTTTGGTTGAGGTCGAGCCGGGAAGCGTTCCTTTGTGGTACAGCGCTTCGGGCGTGGCGAGCAAGAAATATCCGCGCGACAAACCGTGCAGCGAGAGACTGATGTCGGCTTCGTACGCGTCGGTGTTTTCGAGATGGCCCGCGACGCTCTTCCGCCAAACTCCGTAAATAAAAATGCCGCGGTTGTCGTGCGAATAAAAAAGCGTGAGCTGTTTCAATCGCCTATAGAGATCTTTTTCATCGGGGAAATAAAGGCGCGGATCACGTTTAATAACGCGGCCGTCTTCCCAAAAGAATGATTCGTGGCCCGTGTAGGCCAGCGCGGCTTTCGGATCCGCAAGGAGCGCATCCATGCAGAGTTTGAGAAAGGGCGGATCCCACAGGTCATCGTCGGCTGCCATCATAAAATATTCTCCCGTCGCGATGATCGCCTGCAAGGCGTCATTAAAATTTATCGTCTGCCCCGCATTTTTTTCACGCCGCGCATACCGCACGCGGTGGTCGCTCCGCATATATTCCTCACACACCGCCCGCGTCCCATCCGTCGAACCGTTATCGTAAACCAGAATCACGAAATTCCGATAGGTCTGCGCGAGTAGCGAATCCATCGCCTTCTTGAGATGAGAGGCGCGATTGTAGGTTGGCATGCCGATCGCAACGAGCGGTTCGGAGGAAGAAAGCATTTTAGTATGCCTTATTATAGAGTATGTCCCACGTACTTGACAAAAAATTGAAAATAGATTACAATTTTCCTAGCATTATATCCAATAAGGAGGATTCGAGAAATGTTCGCCGAGCAAGATGCGCAAGCGCTCCTCGGCACCATCCCGTGGGCCGAGGGACGCGAGATACCCATCATCAAAGGTCCTTACCGCCACACGCTGGTGATCCTGTGCTCAGAGCATGGACGGCAGGAGGCGACTTTCGCCGACGGCGAAAAACATCGCTACTTCGGCTTCATGCGATTGAGTAGCGGCATGAGCGTGGTGCCCGTGCTACCTGATGGGCGCCTTCTCATGATCGTCGAGCAACGTCCGGCCCAAGGAAGAGTGGCTGAACGGCCCCACATCGTCCAGCGGAAGCGGAGCTCGGGGGGTCCCCTGGACCTCAGGGCGGTTGGTCCCTACAGCTCCCTGGAATTCCCTGGCGGTGCAACCGACCCAGCGGATGCCACGATCACGATTGGTGCCTTGCGGGAGCTGAAGGAGGAAACGGAAGCGATCGACCAGAAAGTGATCGTGTATCGGTCGCGCTACTCGTATTACTCCTTGGGCTCTGACGTCACCACACACAACACGACAGCGGTTGTCTTCCTCTCGACGGGACAGTACGCGAGTAAGGTGAAGACTGATGGCGGCCTCACCGTGCTCGCTCTAACCCCCGAAGAGGTCCGCTGGAACATCAATGGCGGCGTCATCGTGAGTGCGCAAGCAGGCGTTCTGCCATGGCATATTTACCTGGAAGCCATGGCTGCCAGAGAAAGCACGATGGCGTGCTCCGAGTTCTTCGTCGTGGACGAGCTCGATCTCAAGTAGTCGGGTGCGCGAACGCAACCGCGCGCGGAGAGAATTTCTCTCCGCGCTTTTTATTTTTGACACCTCGGTTGTCTTTCGCTACACTTGAGAGACTGTTATGAATTATCCCTCCCATCATTCTTTGAAAACCGGGCACGTTGCCAATTGCCAGATCTGTAATTCAGAAAAATTACACACGGTCCTCGACCTTGGCCACCAGCCGCTCTGCGCCGCCATGCTCACGAAGGAAGAGCTGAATCAGCCGGAGACGAGCTATCCCCTGCGCATGATCTGGTGCGAGAATTGCAACGGCGTGCAGATCGATTATTGCGTTGATCGGGCAAAAGTGTTCAATCCGGACTATCCCTACAAGAGCGGCGTCACGAAGGAACTCGTTGAATATCAGGCAAAAATTGCGGAGGGGCTGATCAAAAAACTAAATCTTAAGCCCGGCGATCTCGTTGTGGATGTGGGCTCAAACGATGGCACACTCCTCGCCGGCTTCAACGGAACGGGCGTGAAGACACTCGGCGTAGAGCCCACAAACATTGCACGGTTCGCGCGTGAAGCGGGCATCGACACCATCCAAGCTTTCTTTGATACAAAGGTTGCGGATGAGATCAAAAAGAAATATGGCTCGGCGGCGGTCGTCACGACCACGAACACCTTTGCGCACGTGCAAGAACTCGGCGAGTTCATCATGGGCGCCTACAACTTACTAAAAGATGGTGGCCACCTCGTTTCCGAAACCCACTATCTTCTCGACGTCATCCAGGGTGGGCAGTTTGATACGATTTACCACGAGCATTTGCGCACATATTCCCTCACCTCCCTCGTTGCATTGTTCAATCAATACGATTTCACCGTAGTTGATGTCGAACGCGGCAGCCGCTACGGCGGGAACATCCGTGTTTACGTCGCGAAGGGCAAGGGAAAGACGCCGGGCCCCGAAGTTGAGAAATTACTAAAACTGGAGCGCGACTTTGGTTTGGATAAATTAAAAACCTATGAAGTTTTTGCCGATCGCGTGAAAAAAGCCCGGACCCATTTCATGGATTTCCTGATCAAAATGAAAAAAGATGGGAAGCGGGTCGTTGGTAATTCGTGCCCGGGCCGCTGCTCCACGCTTTTAAATTATTATGGCGCCGATACCGAGCTCATCCCCTACCTCGCCGAACAACCGGCATCTTTGAAGCTCAATATGTTTTTACCGGGCAAGCATCTGCCCGTGTATGACAATAAAATTCTTATCGAAGAGCAGCCGGATTATGTGATCTTGATGGCATGGCACTACGCGAAACCGATCATGGAACAGCTCAAAGCGCGCGGGCTCAAGTCCGACTTCATCGTGCCGCTCCCCGACTTCACCATCGTTAAGAACTCTGAGGTTTAATTGCTCAATAAGATGCTTAAGGTTGGCATCGTTGGATCGGGGTTCGGCCTCTATGGCCTCCTCCCGGCTTTTCGCGGCGTGAATGGGTGTCGCGTCGTGAGCATCGCCGGCAAAAATACTCCGCGCCTCCTCGACTACTGCGCAAGTATTGGCCTTCAAAATATTTATACGGACTGGCGTTTGATGCTTGCGCATGAAAACTTGGACGCCGTTGCGATTGCCGTTGTCCCGGCGACCCAATACACGGTCGCGAAAACCGCGATTAAAAAGGGCTTGCACGTGTTTGCAGAAAAACCGCTCGCGGTCAATTCAAGGCAGGCGAAAGAACTTCTTACGCTCGCCAAAAAACATCGCGTCGCGCACGGGATGGATTTTATTTTCCCCGAAATCCCCGCCTGGCAAGAAGTTAAAAAAAAATTAAAAGAGAATCGCTACGGCAAGCTAAAATATATTTCTTCAAACTGGGATTTTCTCAGTTACGACATTAAAAATAAATTAAAAGGATGGAAAACGGACGCATCTGCCGGCGGCGGCGCACTTTCATTTTATTTTTCCCACGTGCTTTATTATTTGGAATATTTTACTGGTCCGATCGTCGGGCTCGCGAGTCAGCTCACTTACTCACGGGCAAGCCGGAATGGCGGCGACACCGGCGTGGATGTTATTGTACGCTTCAAAAAAGGTGCCCATGGCTACGCTCACCTTTCTTGCAACGCCCCCGACATGAATCAGCATGAGATACTTCTGGTTTTCGAAAAGGCGGCGATCGTCCTTTCGAGCGAGAATGGGAGCGTGGTGAATTTCTCCCTGACCATCCACCAGAATGGCAAAATAAAAAAATGGCGGCCGGCAAAAATCGCCAGAACGGCTCGCGCCAAGCAAGGAATCAAGAATGGTGAAGATGAGCGGGTGGCCGTGGTCCGACGGTTGGCTGAACGGTTTATAAAAGCTTGCCGCGGCGGACGGGCGATGGTCCCCTCATTTGCCGATGGTGTGCGGGTCCAGGAATTGATCGAGATGATCAGGCGGCAGCAATAAGCTTTTCCATCCACTCTTTTTTTGCTTCAAGCGCAACCGCCGGCGCTCCCGCGCCCGATGACCCTTCAAAGTGGACAAAGTCGCCGCACTTACGCACCGGCACGCCCGGTGCAATTTCAATAAGCGGTGAGTCGTAGAAATCAATGAGATCCGGGATGGCCGTCGTGATTTTTTCATCGAGTGGGATGCGGCCGCCGGTGTCAACGCCAAAGTCCGGCAAAAAGTTGATCATCTTTCCTTTGAAACGCTCGGTGCGGAAAAATAGCAAGCCAACCCACAAATACACCGGGTAGTGCCACGGCGTGAGGCGCGGTTTCAACTTGATAGAAATTCCCCATGCCTCGCTCTTCGCCAAATAATCCGAAGCCTTGACCGGCTTCGTCGGGAACAAGTCGTAGTCCCAAAAACCGAACGCCCAAGGCTTAAATCGCAGCACGATGTTGCGATAGGCCCAGTTCAGCGACATGCCGTGCGCCGTTCCAGCGTCGCGTTGTTTATTGCCAATATTCTCGCTCAAGCGGGCGTAATTGAAATTATTTTCGAGACAATATTTTTTGATTTCCTGTGATTTTTCCTCGTTGTTGGAATTATCGACGACAAAATAGTTGTAGGGATCTTTAAAAAATTTATTGAGTGCTTTCACTTGGAGCCTCACCAGACTCAAATCGTTAAACGCAACGGTAATTACTGCCATCTTTTTCGGATCAATATTATGGAACGACTCGAAAAGCGACACCCGGCGGACAAAGCCATAATTAATGAAGGGCAAAATAAAAAAACGCCAGGCCTTCCTGCGCCACCGTGCGAAAAAAGTTTTCGGCATAATTCACTTATTATATTGATTTTTTTTGAAAAGAAAAGGCCCGCGGAAATTTTCCGCGGGCCGAAATCTGAAACTGTCGCATCAGGCCGGAGTGCCGATCCGGATGTCGGTCAGGCCCTGGTACTTGCCGGCCGCGACATCCGCAAGCCCCTTGGCTTCGTTCTCGAGCCGCTTCTTGCCATCGGCAGAGTCGTACGCCGCGTCGATCGCGGAGTCGTACTTCCCGGGTTCGTGGTGGCGCAGGACCTCTTCCGCCGAGATGAAGTCGATCGCGCACCTCACCTGGGGATTCACCCGCAGCACGGCCTCGTAGAGCGCTTTCACCCGAGGCGCGTGATACTCATTCGTGAGAATGGCGATGTACTTCCACCCTTCACCATGAACGATCGTGAGCACCTCGGTGATGTTGGTGAGCGAGCTCGTGGAGCGATCCTCATGGATCACCTCAACCTCGGCGTCGTCGCCGACGAGCTCGGAGAACATCTTCCCGTAGACGAACGCCTCCGTTGGAATGTCCTCGCCGAACATCTTCACCTGATGAGGCGCCTTGCCCGTCGTGAAGACGAACTCGTCCGCCTCCCCGGCCTTGAACAAGGCCGCGGCGGCGAAGACGCGCATATCCCCGCCCATCATGCCGAATTGGTCACCGTGCGCATAATCGGTAGGCTTGAACTCGTCGCCGACCTTCATGAGGCCGCCGCCGAGAACCACCACCGCATCATATTTCAATGGGAAACTCCTCTCTCTCCTCCTGCGAAGTTTAAGCCGTAAAACTACTGGCGGCATTATATTCAAGAACTATAAAAATGTCAATGGCCTGTCATTGCGACAGGCCATTTTATTTTTACGAAAGATACGACTTCTCTTCCGCCGGCGTGAGATCTGGGTCGAGCACGTCGAACTTCCCTTTGGCAAAGTGGATGTACTCGCGGACGATGTCGTCGAGCGCATATTTTGGCGACCACCCTATTTCTGCCGAAATGCGTTCGATATCGGGAATTTTATTCCACGCCTCCTCGTAAAGCGGGCCGTACAATTTTTTAGGATCGGTTTCGCGGATTTCACTCTTTGATTCGCAAAGGGCCACGATTTTGTGCGCGAGATCTTTAATAGAAAGAATGTTCGCCGGATTGCCCACGTTGTAGATGCGCCCGTCGACGCCGGAATTCATGATCATAACGAATGCATCGACAATGTCTTGTACGTGAGTGAACGTGCGCTTCTGTGATCCATCGCCGAACACCGTGAGCGGTTCGTTCTTTAACGCTGCGTCCACAAAACGCGGCACCACAAAGCCCGATTCACCATTCTGGTTGGGGCCAATGATATTAAACGGACGGACGAAGTTCACATGGAGCGGCTGCACTTTGGCGAGATTTAAGAGTGCGATCTCGGTCATCAATTTCCCCACGCCATATTCGAGACGCACCGTAACATTCGCCGGAACCACTTTCGGAATATCTTCGTGCTGGCCAAGACCGCCTTCTGGATGCTTGCCGTACACCTCGGATGTCGAAACCATGAGCAGTTTTGCGTTGTCGCGGAGCGCGAGGTCGGCCATTTTCACCGCATCATTCAGGATGATAAGCCCCATCCGCCCGGCATATTTTAAAACGCCGGCTGGCCCCACGGGGCTCGCAAGGTGGTAGATTTGGTCATATTTCGTGCCCGACTGCGGCTTATAATCATCAACGGTTGCCTTGATGAAGCGGATATTGTTCTTCTTGAAAAAATTGAGGCGGCGTTCAGGCACCGAAGAACTCGAAAGGTCGTCCACGATGTCCATCGTCCCAAATTTTTTTTGTCGGACGAGCTCGTTCACTAAATGGGTGCCGATAAACCCGGTGCCACCCGTGACGAGGACGCGCGGCTTCGATTTATGTTCGGTCGGAGACATTCCCGTCAATATAATTCTTATTGAGTTTTTTTACAAGAGCGAGCAGCTCGAGCGGTGACTTATTTTTCGCAGCATCATCAATGAGCGCGCTGGTATCTTTTGGGAGACACGCTCCTCCAAATCCGCGGTACCCATCATGAAAGATATTAAGGTGAATTTCGCCGCCCATCCGTGGTGCAAACTTTACAATATTTTTTACGGTCTCGTAATCAATCCCTTTCGCATGGCAGTAATCATACATTTGATTGGCGAACGTATTCTTGGTGGCCATGAAACTGTTCAATACATACTTCACCATTTCCGATTCGTTTGCATCGCAAATCACCGCGCGCGCCGCCGGCGGTAACATCTTCATCACTTCGTCGGCGCGGCTTTTTGATACTAGGGTTATTCCCAGTACCTGGATGTCAGGTGATGCGAAATCTTTTGCTGCCGTTTTGGAATCCAAAAATTCAGGATTATGGAAAAGGACCACGTCCGGACGCTCTTTTTGGAATTTTTCTGTAGTGCCGGGAATGACCGTAGATTTTATGATCGTAATTTTCCCTTTCGGAAGCGCCTTGATGATCTCGCCAAGCGCCGAGGCATCCTGGGCACCATCATCTTTCGTTGGGGTCGGCAGACAAAGGAACAAATAATCCGCCCTCACCACCTCATCAAAACTGCCAATATCCTTGTATTTATCGAATAAAAAAAGTTGCTGGCCTTCTTGTGCTTTGTAGTAGGCCGCAACCGCATTCCCTACGACGCCAACGCCGATAATACCGATCGATGGTTTCATTGACCAAGAAATAATAGCTCACTCTCGCACGAGGGACAAGAACAACCCCTCATATTTTTTCGCAGCCACATCCCACGTGTGGCCTTCCGCCTCCCGGCGGGCCGCCGCGGAAAACGTGCGGCGCAAATGTTCATCACTTAATAATTTTTTAATGATCGCGACGAACGCATCGATTTCTTTTTCATCTTGAGGGACGAGAAACCCCGATTCGCCATCTTTCAAGAATTCAACGCTTCCCCCGCTCTTCGACATCACGGGCACCGCGCCCGATGCCATCGATTCCAGAATGCAAAGCGCCGCCGGCTCGCGCAGGCTGGGGAACACGAAGATTTCGCTTGAGGCGAGGCAAATCGCCATATCTTCCCGCGACATGAGCGGAATCGATTGGAAATTCGGGATGTCCTGCGCGCGCGTGAGAAAATCACCCTCGAGCTCTGGCAGCGGCCGCCCCACGGCGAGGAACGTGGCGTCCGGGAGCCGGCGGGCAATTTCGATGAACACGTCGGGCCGTTTGCGGCCCTGGAGCGCGCCGACAAACGTGACGATCGGTTTTGAAATATTGACGCCGAATTTTTCTGCGAGATGCGGCACGTTGCGCTTCGAGGGATGGAAGAAATTCGGATCAATCCCGTTCAGCACGAATTCAACACGCGTTTTTGGGAAAAACTTTTTGATCGTTCCCGCGGAAAACGCGGAAGGCGCGATCACCATGTCGGCCTGTGAAAAAATAAATTTGCGCAGGAACCACGGCATCCGCACGCGCCAGTGCGGCTCGCTTTTTTTGAGCATGATGCTTTGATAATGGAGCGCGTATTTGGTTTTTTTCGGCCGGCCGAAAACGCCGAGCATTTCTTCTGGCCGCCCGACCCCAAACAGTATTTCGTACTTGCCCGATCGACCATCCCATAAGGTGGGGCCGCTTCCGACCCACTCATCGGAAAATGGCGGCGATGGGAGGCGCCCGAACACGTTGGCCATCGTGGTCTCTACGGAATCATAGGGACGCCCATTGCGGGGCTTGAGCGAAAGGATGGCGATTTTTTGATTTTTTTGGTCCATACGCGATGGCGATAGAGTTGATTATAGGCGGACCCACTCCGGCGGGAAAGCGTCCGTGTCATCAAAGGAATTATTGTGGAACATGTCTTTGGTTGCTATCACGATCTTCCCAGGATTTTTCGACAGCCATGCGCCCCACCACGAGAAGGTGCTATTCGGTAATATAAAATGCTGACACAAGCTCATTAAGTGCAAATCTTCATCATCGGCGAACGGCGCGTGGCCTTCCGCAATGAAAAAATGTTTCGGTTTGATTTTTAAATTTGCGCGGCACCATTCCACCTCATCGGAAAAAACAAAAACGGTGATGTCGTTGCCGACTCTCTTCTCTATATATTCGATCGCCCGGTCGTAATAGGTCTGTCCAACGACGACGTGCAAGCTGCTCGGGATGATCCCCCACACGCGGTCGCCGCGGCGCACGTGGAGCGCGACCGCTTTTGATGCCGTGATCCGTTTGGCCATTTCGGCTGCGGGGCCCATGAGCGGGCGGCGGAATGTGAAATCTTTTCGGATGGCCGCCTCCTGGTCTTTAAAATATTTTTCCGATATCCACCCGCCGTGCAGGTATACATCGCCGCGCAGCGCGGCGACTTCGGGGATGAAGCCATAGGTTTTCGTGTCTTTCACCATCTTGAAACGGCCGAGCGACGCGAGCATGGGGCCGTAGAGTTTTCCGACGATCGCGGGGAGATAGGGGATTTTGACGGCATTAAAAAATTTTGCGGCGGGCGTCAAAGGAAAATTGCCAGCAAAATATTTATCTAAAATATAATGGCGTTTTGCAGCACCCGGGCGGGACATCGGGTCAAGGAGCTCGAGAGGGTCGAGCCGGAGCTTGGTCCCCTGACGCAGCGAAAGGGCGCGCCCCGCGGCATATTGAAACATTTGATTCCCAACTCCACCGCCAAGCGCAACCGTGACCATAGGAAAGCTATTTCCGTTCCCAATTCTCCCAAATAAAGTGGTACCCCCAGGTCATCCGATGGGTTGCCGTGAGATTCCGATGGATTTCTTCCATCCGGGCGTCGGCATTCGGATAAAACTCGTGGAACTGCACCTGAAAATCTTTTACCCTTTTGAGCCAACCGGTTTTCATGAGATGGGGCAGTAATTCGTATTCACCTCCTTCAATATTAATTTTCAGGAGATCAATTTCGCGGATGCCGAGCTCATCCATCGCCGCACCAAATTCCCGCATTTTGATTTCCATGTTGGGGTTGCCGCGGAAAAAACTGGAAGCTGCTTCGTCGAGGTGAATCCGCCGGGTTTCATTTTTATCGCCCAGCCCATATTCGAACGTTTTGATGTGCGAATTTTTCTTGAAGCGGTTTTTGGTGCTCTCCGCGTAATCGTGCACGGGTTCAAAGACGTAAACGCGGCAAAGATATTTTGCAAAAATGTCGCTCGCGAAATCACCCTTATAGCCACCGAGATCGACCACCACCGAGTGCTCGTTCAAAAAATCGTAATCGATGCGGACGCCGGTATCGCCCCCCGCATCGGCAAATTTCTTTTGCGCTTTTTCGATGGGGCTATAGATAAACCGGTCCCGGATCCATTTCCCGCCGGCCAGCAAGGTCCGGCGCACTTTGTATTTACGGTTTTCGGTCATGCGAATAGAAGTTGAGTAATACTCAATACGATAATAATAGGCTTATAATACGCTGCTTGCGCGACCGCTTCAACCCTTGGTGTAACTTGAGCGACTAGAGTCGCACCCAGCCTGCCGGCACCACATCGCGCTCCAAGGCGGGGTCGGCATACCACTGCTTCGGCGCCACGATTATTTTCTTGTCGTTTACATTCAGCCACGCGCCCCACCACGAGAAGGTGCTGTTCGCGACAATGTTGTGCTTGCATCGCGACATCAGTTCAAGATGGAAGGCATCGTTGGGGCCCGCCGCTTCCGCCGGGACCAATGTCATCGGATACGGGAGCTTGAGGTGTCCGCGGCACCATGCGACGTCGTCCGAAAAAATAAAAAAGTGCGGCCGCTCCACACGTTCGGCAATGTATTTTGCCGCGCGGTCATAATAGGAGAGGTCCATTTTCCCATGCAACGCTTCGACGTTTTTCATTGAGACGAAATCTCCGCGCCGCACGTGCACCGAAACCGACGTGAATCCGGCTTCGTCCATGGCGTTCGCAATCGCAAGCGCCTCGCCCCGCATCGGATAGTTAAACTGGAACGCCGCACGCACTTCGCGCGCAATATCGGCAAAATATTTTTCCGTTTGCCACCGCCCCCACAGCACCACGGCGCCCTTCGCCGCCTGTGCCGTATCAAAAATTGATTGGTCGAAATCGTGCTCGGTGCGTTCCTTGATAATGGTTACGCCCCCCGCGCGCTCCCGCACTTTCATTAAAAAAATATTAAGTCCGAGCCAGAGCCCGGGGATTGGGAGCGCGCGGGCGCAGCGCGATAAGGTCGTGAATCGTTCGTGGAGTTTGAAAATATCGAGTGCGTACGTGCGGTAGGCAAATT
Source organism: uncultured Candidatus Saccharibacteria bacterium (assembly GCA_964456235.1). GTDB lineage: Bacteria > Patescibacteriota > Minisyncoccia > UBA6257 > 2-01-FULL-56-20 > CAYWDX01. The sequence goes on from CAYWDX010000001.1 coordinate 190,252, forward strand.
GAGGGCGCGGCGTGCGGTCACTCACATAGGTAGTGTCGAGCACCACCGACGTGCCGCATTGCCGCGCGACGGCAAGGCCTGCGGCATATTGGAACATCTGATTCCCCAGCCCGCCGCGGAGGAATACCTGCACCATTATTTCGCCGTCCCCGCCTTCTTCGCTTCCCCCAGAATCCATTCGTAGGTCTTGCGCAGGCCGTCTTCAAGCTTCATCGAAGGCGCCCAGCCAAGTTTTTCGCGAATCAGCTTATTGTCAGAATTCCGGCCGCGCACGCCGAGCGGGCCCGGGATGTGTTTGATCGAAATCTTTTTGCCGCTAATGTTCATTGCCATCTCGGCGAGCCGGTTGATTGTCACCATCTCTTCGGAACCGATGTTCACGGGGCCAGTCCAATTTGAATCCATCAACCGGCGCACGCCCTCAAGGCACTCGTCAATATACAGGAAGGAGCGCGTCTGCTTGCCGTCGCCCCACATTTCCATCTCGCCGCCGGCGGCCGTCTCGATCACTTTGCGGCACATTGCGGCCGGCGCCTTCTCGCGTCCGCTGTTCCAGGTTCCCTCGGGACCAAAAATATTGTGGAAGCGCGCGATGCGCACCTCGGTACCATGGTTGCGGTTGAATGCAAGGTAGAGGCGCTCGCTAAACAACTTTTCCCAGCCATATTCGCTGTCCGGCGCGGCCGGATACGCCGAATCTTCAGAACATTTTGGATTATTCGGGTCTTCCTGGTTATACGCCGGATAGATGCACGCGGATGATGAATAAAAAATCTTTCGCAGATTCCCGCTTTCGTGGCCGTATTTTAAAACATTCAAATTGACGAGCCCTGAAGTTTGCAAAATTTCCGCGTCGTGTTCACCGGTAAAAATAAATCCCGCGCCACCCATGTCGGCGGCGAGCTGGTAGGCCTCATCAAACGGACGGTCCCAGATTTTTTTTGCGACATTCTGATCGCTCAAATCGCCGACCATGAAATCGTCGGCTTCGGTCTTGCTGAACTGCGGTTGCTTCCAGTCAACGCCGCGCACCCAGTAACCTTCGCGCTTTAAGCGGCGCACGAGGTGTGCGCCAATGAATCCGCCTGCGCCGCACACGAGCGCTGTTTTTTGCTTTGCGTCTGCCATGCTTGTTATTTGCCCGACGACTTCGCGCCCGGAACCGACATGAGGAACTGTGCCATGCTTTGCGCGATGCGCTGATCGGTCGGCCAATTCGCCAAAATTTTTGATGCTGCAATTTTCGTGTCGGTCACATCGCCGGCGGCGCGGTATACGTCGAACAAACCATAGAGCGGCTGCGGCCGGTTCGGGCCGAGCTCGTGGCCGAGTGAATAATATTTAATCGCATCCGCGAGGTATATGGGCTGCCCGGTGGTGCCGAGCGCGATTTCATTCACGGCGCCTTCAAGATACACGTCTTGCCCAAAACTCATGCCACGCCCGCGCGCGATCACGGGGTCCATGTAACCATGCTGGAATTGGACGAGGGCTGCGGTGGTCGTCGCGTTCGGATTTTGCTGCAAAAATCCGAGGACGCTATTCACCGTGTTCCGCACGAGCTCTTCCTGGCCGCTCGGCGATGGATAATCGAGCGCGATGCCCAGGCGATCTTCCAAATCTTTCAGTGAGGTCGGCGGCTGCTTCTGGAAACTCTGGAGCGTGCCGATAAATATTTGAGATTTTCTCATCGGCAAGTACGATCCGTAAATCGCGAAAAAGACGATGACGAGCGCAATGATGACGGCGATGGTTCCTTTGGAAGTTCTATCCATGGTTTTCGTGATGTTCGTAAAGGTACCAGTATGCAAATCCCATAAAGAGGAACAGGTTGATATACATCGGGAGCACGTCGAAGATCGCGATCCCCTGCACGAGGTATGCCACCGGCAGCGCGAGCACGATACCGCGCTCTAAAACATGTTTCGCGCCGTGCTCATGCTGCACCGTCTCGTGTGATTTCCGCTTGAAAAAGCGTGCGAAGAAAACCGCGAAGATGGAAAGGTACGCGAGCAGGCCAACGATGCCGGTTTCTGCAAGATAGTCGAAATAAATGCTGTGCGCGCGGTCGAACCAGGTTTCGGTGTTCTGGCCCGGGACGTAGAAATTCGGATTGAAGAATTTATCAAAAACGGTCGTGAAATTTTCCGTGCCCCATCCAAGTATCGGCCGCTCCAAGAAACCTTTCCACGCCTCGCCCCAAACCCAGAAACGAGTTTGCGCGGTCACGTCAGAAGTGCTGATGTGGAGCAAGCGGCTGCCCGGCCACTGCTGTACGGTCGGCGAGTTGCGGAATGCGAATGCAAAACCTCCGAGGATGATCAGCAAGAGAAACACGATCCCTGACCATTTACGCAATTTCCCGCGCCCGGCGAACAGGAAATATACGAGGAGTACGAAAATACCCGCGCCGAGACCGATGAACGCGCCGCGCGTCTGGCTCAACATAAAGAAGAGTAAAAAGGCGGCGATCAAAAACGCGTAGCCGATCTTCAGAACGGTTGCATTGATTGCCGCGTGCTGCCGGCGGATCCAGAGGAACGCGACAAAGAACATCGAGAACATGAGATACGGCGCGACATAGGCAGGATTGCCGAGCGATCCTTCAAAGCGGCCGTCAACCAGCTGGTGGAACCACCCATCCGGCGGCTTTGTTCCGGCATAGGTTCCGATGTAGCCCGGAAGCGACCAGTTCCCCGCCATGCCATAGAGGATCATGAGAACTGCCGCGCCGATCGATGAACGGAAAACATTCTTCCAGTCGCTTTCCGTTTTCACTAAAAGGATAAGTAAGAGGAAGAACGCGTAGTAATGGAGCATCTGGAAAACGCCTTCGCCCCGCTCATAGTTTGACCAGAACGCCGCGTGCTTGTCGTATGCAAAAATGGCGGCGAGGAGAACGGCGACAACGAACGCGGTGACGGCAATCGCGAGCGGTTTTTTGCGGATGGCGTGGAATCGCGTGGCAAGCTCGCCGGATCTCATTTCAAACGCCCACGCGAACACGAAGAATATAATCGAGAGTTCAACCGCGAACCGGAAGAAATAATCTTTCCCGCCGATGAACGGGAAAAACATCGAGTTCATGACGATGACGACCGCGAACACAGAAATGTTCAGGTACCACTTCGCAATCCGCTCAAACGAGGCGCCGAACAATTTCGCGAGCACGCCGAAGAGCGGCAGCGCGACAATGACGGTCAGGACTTCTGGGTGGCTCGCAATACTATCCATGGTTATCAGTTACGATTGAGTATCTAGGCTAGCGGGCGTATTCGACGGCTCGGATTTCCCGAATTACATTCACTTTGATCTCACCTGGATATTTTAACTCGGTTTGGATCCGGTTCGCAATCTCCCGGGCAAGTTCGAGCGCGCGGAAGTCGTCGATCTTTTCCGGCGTTACGAATACCCGCAGTTCGCGGCCGGCCGAGATGGCGTAGGCCTGTTTGACGCCCGGAAATTCCATCGCAATCTTTTCGAGATCAGCCAGGCGCTTGATGTAGGTCTCGAGCGTGCCGCGGCGGGCGCCCGGCCGTGCTGCCGAGAGAACGTCGGCTGCGGTTACGATATACGCCTCGGGACTTGCGTAAGGATAATCTTCGTGATGCGACTGCATCGCATTGATCACGCGCTCATCGATATTATATTTCTTGAGGAGCTTCATCCCGAGATCCACATGGGTTCCCTCGACTTCGTGGTCGATCGCTTTGCCGATGTCGTGCAGGAGTGCGCCTTTCTTCGCGATTTCAGGATTTAGGCCGAGCTCGCGCGCCATCATCTCGGCGAGATACGCCATCTCGACCGAATGTATGAGCACGTTCTGGCCAAAACTCGTGCGGAAATGGAGGCGTCCAATCATTTGCAAAATTTCTTTCGGGAGATCGAATACGCCCAGGTCTTGCGCCGCCTGCTCCCCTATTTCTTGCGTCCGTTTCACGAGTTCTTCTTTCGCTTCTTCCACTTTCTCTTCGATTTTTGCCGGTTGGATGCGCCCGTCCTTCACCAGCTTGTCGAGCGCCATGCGCGCCACTTCGCGGCGGAAGGGATCAAACGATGAAATGATGATTGCCTCGGGCGCTTCGTCAATAATGAATTCCACGCCGGTTGCCCGCTCGAGCGCGCGGATGTTGCGCCCTTCGCGGCCGATAATTTTTCCTTTTAATTCTTCGTCGTGGAGCGGGAACAGCGTGGTTGTGATTTCGGAAACATGCGATCGCGCATAGCGCTGGAGGGCGATCGTAATAATCTCGGCCGCCTTCTTTTCAATTTCCTCGTGGTTTTCGCGATCGATTTTTTGGACGAGCTGCGCCAAATCCTGTGAGCGATCTTCTCGAGCCTGCTTCAAGATTTCTTCGCGGGCATCTTTCGCGGAAAAGCCGCCGATTTTCTCGAGACGCTCCGTAACTTCGCCCTCTTTTTTCGCGAGCGACTCACTTTCGCCGCGCACCTTTTCCTCGCGGGCGCGAATCGCGTTCTCATTCGTCGTCAATTCCGTTGCACGTTTGTCGAGCGTTTCCTCACGGTGGTGCAATCGCCCCTCGGCTGACTCTAATTCTTTGCGCCGATCTTTTTCTTCGTTCTTGAACTCAACCAAAAGCGAGGCAGCTTTGTCTTTTGCCTCAATAAGGATCTCCTTCGCCTTTGTTTCGGCGTCTGCGAGATCTTTTTTTATTTTTTCTTCGACGTCGCCAAGGCGGCTAGCCGCCAAGAACCGCCGAAACAAGAATCCTGCTGCAACGCCAAGAGCCGCTGCGATAAGCGCGATTAAGATTTCCATATTGGTTCGTGAATTTGTTCATTTATAAGACTTTTATAATAGAGGAATTATAGGGCGGCGGCGGCGTTTCGTCAATTCCGGTTTTCGATTCCCCTCGCTTCCACCGCCCATAGGGCATCTGTTCATTTGACAAAAATAAAACCACGTATATAATCTAGGTAACTGGTGGGGAGGGTCCCAGTCCCACGTTGGACTAACAAAACGGCTCGGCAACGAGCCGTTTTGTTTTGCAAAAAATCGGCGACATTAAAAAAAGAAGCCCCGCGGTGAATTGCGGGGCTCTCACTTCTCCGGCGATGCGGCTAGCGGGCGGTGGTGTGGATGCCCGTCATGTGCACGTGGTTGTCGGCGGCGATAAACACGACGCCGACCTTCTTCATCGGCTTCTTCTCCTCGGAACGCCTCCTTGGCATTCCTTACTACTGGGACTAAGTATAGCACGGGAAGTGTCGGGGTATAATAAACCGAATGGCGAAGAAAACGGCGGTCCTCATTGTACTTGATGGGTGGGGCCTCGGGCGCGAAAACGAATCGAACCCAATCCACGTCATAAAACCCCAGACATTCGAGTGGATGAAGCAAAACTATCCAGTGACGAGCCTGCAGGCATCGGGTATTTCGGTTGGCTTGCCTTGGGGCGAGGTGGGTAACAGCGAAGTGGGGCACCTCACGCTGGGCGCCGGTAAGGTGCTCTACCAATATTTTCCAAAAATCACGATGGCGATCGAGGATGGCAGCTTCTTCCAGAACCAGGTTTTGAAAGATGCGTGCGCGCATGCGCGCGAACACCAGAGCGCGATGAACTTCGTGGGCCTGCTGTCAAAGGGCAACGTACACGCATCGCTCGACCATCTTCTTGCGCTCATCAAAACCGCCCGCGCGGAAAATGTAGAAAAGATTAACTTGCATTTGTTCGCCGACGCAAAAGACAGTCCGCCGCACACCGTTGAAAAATTTCTCGCCGAGCTCCCCCGCGAATATCTGGCGTCGCTCATCGGCCGCTACTACGCCATGGACCGCGACGGCAATTGGAAGTTGACCGAGATGACGTACCAAACGCTCACCGGCCAGCTCGGCCGCGTCGTCGAAGATCCGAAGGAGATCATTGACGCGACGTACAAAACGAGCGGCACCGAAGAATACCTCCCCGCGATCCGCTTTTCAGATGAAAGAAAGATCAAAGACGGCGATTCCATTTTCTTTTTTAATTACCGCGAGGACAGTATCCGCCAACTTGCCGCGTCATTTATTCTCAAAGAGTTCGACAAATTCCCGCGGATTGCGTTCCAAAATTTACACATAGCGACCATGAGCCACTACGACGACTCCTTTGATGTACCCGTCGCGTTCCCCGCCGACAAGGTCGAAAATCCGCTGGGCAAAGTTGTTTCTGATGCGACCTTCACCCAGCTTCGCCTCGCCGAAACCTATAAATACGCCCACGTTACCTATTTTTTTAACGGCCTACGCGAACCGCCGTTCCCCGGCGAATATCGCACGCTCATCCCTTCGATGCAGGCATTGCACCCCGAAGAGCATCCCGAAATGATGGCGACCGCAATCACCGATCGCCTCGTCGAGGCGATCCAGGGGCATTCGTTCGATTTTATTTTAGTGAACTACGCGAACCCCGACACGATCGCGCACACGTCCGACTACAACGCCTCGCTCGCCGCGGTGCAGGTGATCGATCGTGAGATCGGCCGCGTCATGAAAGCTGCCGCGAATCCCGAGACCACTGTTTTTGTGACGGGCGACCATGGCAATATTGAAGAAATGTTGAATCCGGTCACGGGGCTTCCCGAAAGTCAGCATGACCCGAGCCCGGTTCCGCTCTATATTGTCGGCGACCAATTCAAAGGGAAACGATTTTTGAATGCCGACACGATGGATGTTGAAACGCTCGGCTCGCTTGCCGATGTCGCGCCGACCATGCTCGAGGTGATGGGCTTGCCGATCCCACGCGAGATGAACGGCAAAAGCTTGATCGACAAATTGCTATAATATTCAAATGCACTGGCTCGCGAAAGTCGCCCTCATCGTGGCTGGGAATGGCATCGCCCTGTGGATCGCGGAGCGTTACGTTCCCGGTTTCGTATTGCATGCGACGTGGACCCAGCTCGCACTCATCGCATTTATCCTCGCGCTTCTCAATTTTATTTTAAAACCGATCCTCACGCTCATCCTCGGCCCGATCATCGTCCTCACGCTCGGCCTCGGCATCATCATCGTGAACGCGATCATCATTTGGCTCCTCCCGATTCTTGCAAATCATCTTGACTTCCTTCGCGGAAGTATTAGCATTCAAACGATTCCGGCACTCATCATTACCACCCTGATCGTGGGCGCCATAAACTTTGTGATCCATCTTGCCGAATGATCTCTATCATCCAAATCATCCTTTCCGTTGCGATTATCGCGTTAATTTTGCTCCAGGAACGTTCGTCCGGCATGTCCGGGCTCTTGGGCGGTGATAGCGGCGGCTATTACCAGGCGCGGCGCGGGATAGAAAAAGGGATCTTTTACGCCACGATCGTCCTTATTATTGTGTTTGTCGCCGTGGCGGTCTATCGGCTTGCGGCCCACGTATAACGTGGCTCCCTGGCGAAACACGACCGAGTAATATCGGCATCCTCTTCTTATGCAACGCATCAAAAAAATTTTTCTCGCCCTCACCCGTAACGAGCGAGTCGCTTTTTTTGTATTTGCTCCGCTCGCGCTCACGAGCTTCATCGTCGTCGCGATCATCGCGATCGGCGCGGCGACGGTGGTGGTTCCCGCGGCCGGTGGGAGCTACGCCGAGGGGATGGTCGGGCAGCCGGAGTATGTGAATCCGGTGACCGGGGCGAGCGAAACCGATCTTTCGCTCGTCAAAATGGTTTACAGCAACATCTACGACCTCGCGGATTCCGTGCAAGGGTCGGCCGATGGCCGCACGTGGACCATCCGTCTCAAAGAAAAATTACTCTGGCACGATGGCGAGAAACTTACTTCCGACGATGTTATTTTCACGGTGACCAGCATCCAAAACCCTGACGCCAATTCGCCGCTCGCGGCGAGCTGGCAGGGGGTGACCGTGAGCCGCACGAGCGAACTCGAATTTCAATTCAAACTGGCGAACCCGTACGCGTTCTTCGGGGACAATTTAAAAAATTTGTATATTTTACCGAAACATCTTTTCGCCGATGCGCCGCCGGGCAACTGGCACCTCTCCGATTACAATTTGAAGCCGATCGGCAGCGGTCCGTATGAATTTAGTTCATACGACAAGCAGTCGGATGGAACGATTGCGGCGTATCACCTCCAGGCGTGGAATAATTACGCCGGTACGAAACCGCTTATCTCGCGTTTCACGTTTAGATATTTTGGAAATGTTTCGGACATGGTGAAAAGTTTTAATGTCGGGCAAGTTGATGCAGTCGGGAACCTGCAGGCTGCAGACCTCTCAAGCATCGACCGCCCCTATGGCCTTCTCGCCTGGCAAACGCCAAGTTATTATGCGATCTTTTTCAACCAGAGCAAGAATTTGGCGCTCCAGGATATTGCCGTGCGTGAGGCGCTCTCGGTCGCGACGGATCGCATGAGCCTCGTCTCAAATGTTTTGGCGGGGCATGGCGCTCCGGAAAACGGCCCGATCCCCCAGGGCGCTCCCTACTATATAGATACGCCCACTTTGCCAGGCGTGCCGGGTGTTCCGACGATGACCGCGTCCGGTACGCCGATCTCACCTTCCACAATCGCCGCGAACCTTCTTGACGCGGCTGGGTGGAAAACGGATGCGAGTGGCAAACGCTCGAAGATGATCCAAAAATCTTCTATCCCCCTCACGATAAATCTCACGGTGCCGCAGGTCGGCTTCCTTGAGCAGGCCGCGAAAGCGCTCGCTGACGCGTGGAGCCCAATCGGCATGACCGTGAATGTGACGCTGGTTGACCCGCAGACGCTCCTCGGCGGAACGATCAAGAATCGGGATTACGAAGCGCTGCTGTTTGGAAATATTTTGGGGCCGAGCTCCGACCTTTATGCGTTCTGGGATTCGTCGCAGCGTTTTTCACCGGGCCTCAATCTCGCGATCTACAGCAATCGACGCGTCGATGCGCTGGTCGAGGCAGCGCGGATGGACCTGAACACCGCATCGCGCACGCAACAGTTTGCGTCAGCCGAAATGACGATCGCCGGCGATCTTCCCGCGATCTTTCTTTTTTCGCCGCAGTATCTCTATGCTGCCAATAACAATCTCCAAGGAATCGCGACCGGATTTTTGCCCGCGCCATCCGACCGCTTCCGCGCGGCCGGCAGTTGGTACTTGAACACCGCCCGCGTGCTCAAGTAGCGGCCGCCCAATCAGCGCTGCTCTCCAGCAGCGGGTTTAGTAATTTGACTTTTGGCGCCTTATCGTGGTACCCTACTACTTCATGATGAATTACTCCTTGCTGCATATGGTTGTCCTCTTTCAAGCCGTCTAGGGAACTGGGCAGGTGGCGAAACGGCAGACGCACTACGTTCAGGTCGTAGCGACCGCAAGGTCATGAGGGTTCAAATCCCTCCCTGCCCACCAGAAAACAAGTCGAAAAAATTTAATAAAAACTTAATTAAAGAATGATGAAGAAACCAGAGAGCGAGGGCAAGGAACGGCCTCGCATAAAGCCGCCCGAAATCCGGCCGCGGCCGGCGCGCAAAATTGCCGATAAGGAGCCGGGCACCGTCCCGACCGGAAAAACGATGGAACGCAAATTTGGCGGCCGCCCACACAGCGACCGCCCCAGCCATGGTCGTCGCGGCGGCGGGTTTGGCCGCGCAGGTCACGCTGGCCATGCCAACCGCCCCACCGATAATGGCCGGCCCAATAAATTTGGCCCGCGCCACGGCGCAGAACCAGCCAGCGAAGCCCCGCGCGAACATCGCGATGATGTAGTGCGCCTCGTGCCGCTCGGTGGCCTCGAGGAAGTCGGCCGCAACTGCATGTTCCTTGAATATAAAAACGAAATCGTCGTGATCGATGTTGGTTTGCAGTTCCCCGAGGAAGAAACGCCGGGCATCGACTACATCATCCCCAATGTAGATTATCTTGAAAAAAAGAAGCAGAATGTCCAGGCGATCATTTTGACGCATGGCCATTACGACCACATCGGCGCACTGCCGCACCTTTTGCAGCGCCTCGGCAATCCCCCGATCTATGCAACCTCGATCACAAAAGCGATCATCGAGAAACGGCAGGAAGATTTCCCGAACGCGCCGAAGCTGAACGTGGTCACGGTAAAAAATGGCGACAACAAGAAAATTTCCAATTATTTCGACGCGCACTTTTTTGGCGTACCCCACACGATCCCTGAAACGACGGGCGTTTTGATGAAGACGCCGGTCGGCAACATGGTCCATTTTGCCGACTTCCGCCTCGACTATAACGAAAAGGACGAGCCCCAGGGACTCGAAGAATTCGAGCGTATCGGCGGCATGGGCGTGCACACCTTCATGGTGGACTCCACCGCCGCGGAGCGCACCGGCCACTCGCTTTCAGAGAAAACGGTGGAGAAAAACCTGGAAGAGATTTTCCGCGCCGCCGAAGGGCGCATCGTCGTGGCAACCTTTGCATCGCTCATCACGCGCATCGCCGAGATCATCAAAATCGCCGAGAAGCTCGGCCGGAAAGTCGCGTTGAATGGCTACTCGATGAAAACGAACATCCAAATCGCGGAGACGCTCGGTTTCGTAAAAGCGAAAGAAGGGACTATCATCCCCGTCGAAGAGATCAACAAGCACAAGGACAACAAGGTGATGATTCTTTCGACCGGCGCGCAAGGCGAATCAAACGCCGGCCTCATGAAAATGATCAACGGCGAGCATCGCCACGTGAAGATCAAGCCGGGCGACACCTTCGTGTTGTCGTCGTCCGTCATCCCGGGCAACGAGCGGAGTGTGCAATCGGTAAAAGACAATTTGGCACGGCAGGGCGCGATCGTGTATCACTCCGCGCTCGTCGACATCCACTCCTCCGGTCACGCACCCAAGGAAGACCTGAAGCTTGTGATGAAATTGATCAAACCGAAATTCCTGATGCCGGTGCACGGGTACTATTTTATGCGCGCCGCGAACGGGTTGTCGGCGCGTGAGGTTGGCATTCCAAAAGAGAATGTCATGTTGATGGATAACGGCCAGGTCGCTGAACTCACGCCCGACACGTTCACGATCACCAAGGAAACGGTCCCGGCATTCTACGTGATGGTGGATGGGCTCGGCGTCGGCGACGTGGAAGAAGTCGTCCTGCGCGACCGCCGCGCGCTCGCCGCCGAAGGCATGATGATCATCATTTTGACGCTCGACCGCGACAAGGGCCGACTGCTCAAAAACCCTGATATTATCTCGCGCGGATTCATTTACCTTAAAGAAAATCAGGACCTTCTCGAAGAAGTCCACAAGCGCATCCGCGCGCTCATGCAGCGCCTGCCGCAGTCGCGGGAGGTGGAGCCGGATTATGTGAAAACCCTCTTGCGCGACCAGGTCGGCCAGTACCTCTACAATAAGACCCGACGCCGGCCGATGATCCTGCCCGTTATCATCGAAATTTAATCTAGCCGAACTGGTAGCCCCGACCCGGCAGCGTTCGGATCAACGTTGACCTGCCCGGCACGTTAATTTTGCTTCGCAGATTGTGGATATGCGCTTCGATCGTGTTCGAGAACGGATCGGCGTCGCCATCCCATACGTGTTCCAAGATGGCGCCACGCGAAACCACGCGGCTTTGGTGTTTCATGAGAAATTCGAGGAGTGAAAATTCTTTTGGCGTGAGATCGATTTGTTGCTTGCCGCGATACACGGTGAAATTCGATCGGTCGAGTGTGATGCCGCCCGAGACCAGCTTGCTCGGTTCTATCCCGCGCGGGCGGCGGAGCAATGCTCTCACTCGCGCAGAAACTTCCTGCAATGAATACGGCTTCGTGACGTAGTCGTCCGCGCCGCAATTCAACAATCCCACTTTTTTATCGGTTTCCGACTGCGCACTTAAGATGAGAACCGGAACATGCATTTTATATTCGCGAAGCTCCGAACAAATTTCCGGGCCTTGTTTGCCGGGGAGCATATTGTCGAGCAAGATCAGATCATAGTCAGTCGTGCGTGCGCGGTATGACGCCTTCACGCCGTCATGTTCAACATCCACGCTGTAGCGTTCCGCCTCGAGCTCGGCTTTTAATGCGGCGGCGGTTTCTTGGTCGTCCTCAACAATCAAAATGCGCATGAAGTTGGCTTTCATTATAGCCCTCGCGGCATATGTTTATCCACAGAATAAGTTGGGTACGGAGTATACTGAAGATAGGCTTGATATTCAATCCAACAGGAGGCCTCCCATTGCGAAAGGTTGCCCGCTTCATCCGCAGATGTTCCTCCAAACGCATCACCAAAGATCGTCGCCTGAGGAGGTGATCCCTCGCTGAGCGCATCGTGGTTGCGCTCCTGGGCAGTCATATCGGCCCCCCGCCCGGATCTTTAAGCGGGGGCTTTTCTTTTTTTGGCGGCGCCTCTATTATAAGCGCACCCATGGGCGCGCTTAGCTCAGTGGTAGAGCGACTCGTTTACACCGAGTAGGTCCGAGGTCCGATCCCTCGAGCGCGCACTACTTTGTGCCCTTGTCCAGGAGGTAGAAATTTTCGAAGAGCTTTGCAACAAGAACCGGGCCGGTGCCGCCAGGCGTTTTTGTGTAATCAATATTTTTCTCGTCGGCGCCGTGCGGATTGAAATCGCCGGCGATTTTGCCTTCCGCATTGCGGCTGAATCCAAAATCGATCACGACGGCGCCATCTTTGAGGTCGGCCGCGCTAAAAAGCCCATTCACACCCGCACCGCTGATCACGATGTCAGCTTCACGGAGACGCGCGTGCAAATCTTTTACCTGGCTGTCGAGCACGATGAGTTCGGCAACGCGATTCTGGAGCCAAAAGCCAACCGGCTTACCAATCAGAAACCCGGCGCCGACCATCACCACGGTGAGGTCGCGCAAATTTCTTTTTTCTAGTTTCAAAATTTCCTCAACGGTACCCGCCGATGGCGGGAGCGCGCGGCTGCGGCCGGTATAAAAGCCGCCAAGCGCTGCCTCGCTCAAAAAATCGACATCCTTTTCCTTCGGAATCGCATTCAAAACATAATGCCGATTGATATTCTCGGGGAGCGGGAGTTGCACGATAAAACCGCCGCAATTTTGGGGCCCGGCAAGCCGGCCGATTTCCGCTCGCAATTCATCCGTAGTGATCGTGACCGGCAGCTGGTAGAGCCGGAATTCGACGCCGAGCTCGCGCGCAATTTTTTCCTTTTGTTTTAAAAAATTGGCTGAAGCGGGGTCATCGCCAACCAAAACCGCTCCGAAAAATTTATTCGGGCGCGGGTGCGCCTTCAAGCGCGCGACGATATTTTGGGCGATGTCCTTTCCATCAATAACCATGATGCTTATTGTGTGCTAAAACGCCGTCTTTTCCAAGTATTTTGGCCCCCGGCGGCTTATTCCAACTCCAAGCTCGCCCAAAGGTATCGGCTCGCGAGCGTCCGGTAGGGGCTCCATGCGCGGGAAATTTTTTCTGCCTGGCGCGGCGTCGGATGGTTGCGCAGACCATATATTTTCTTCATGGCGTTCCGCAGGCCAAGATCGCCATACGAAAACACGTCTTCGCGCTTTAACGAAAACATTAAAAACATTTCTGCCGTCCACCGCCCGATCCCCTTCACGCGCGTGAGGTGTTCGATCACTTCCTCGTCGCTCCACAATTTCATTTTTTGAAAATTGACCGTGCCATCGAGCACGTTGCGCGAAAGATCTTTCAGGAAACTCGCTTTCATCTTTGACAAACCCGCTTTGCGCATTTTTGCGACCGGCATGGCAAGCACCTGCGTTGCCGTTGGGAATTTTTTACGGGCACCGCCGCTCGGGAATAGCGCTACGAAGCGCTTCAAAATGGTTGCCGCCGCTTTCCCGGAAAGCTGTTGGTTCACGATCGCAACGACGAGTGCTTTGAAATGGTCGGGACGAGAATTTTTCTCATCCAAAATAGTGCGACGCTTCGCGCGATCGATAATTTTTCGCAAAAATCGGTCGCGGCGAAGATGCGCGAGTCGCTTGTCCATGAAACATTTAGTCGATTGCCGGGACGGGAAAGCGCAGTGAAAATGTTTTCACTTTTTCTTTGATCGCGGCGAGCGCGGCGGCGTCCGCGCGAGCCGCGAGGGTTTCGTCAATGAGGTTGGCGACGGTTTGCATGTCGGCTTCTTTCGCGCCGCGGGTCGTGAGCGCCGGCGTTCCAAGGCGGATGCCTGATGGATCAAGCGGTTTCCGCGGATCGAACGGGATCATATTTTTGTTGATCGAGATGCCAACTTTTTCGAGCGCTTTTTCCGCTTCTTTGCCAGTGATATTTTTACTACCAAAGAGATCGATCAGCATGAGATGGTTATCCGTTCCGCCGGAGATCACCCTATAACCCTTATCCTGTAAGGCTTTTGCGAGAGCGCGGGCATTCGCGATCGTGTGCTTTGAATACTCCGTAAAATCTGGGCGCAGTGCTTCGCCGTAGGCCACCGCCTTCGCCGCATTTATGTGGTCGTGGGGGCCGCCTTGCACGCCAGGGAAAATAGCTTTATCGATCGCGCTCGCAAATTTTTCTTTACACATGATCATCGCGCCGCGCGGGCCGCGCAACGTTTTATGCGTCGTCGTTGAAACCACATCGCAGAACGGTACCGGATTCTCGAGTTGTTTCCCGGCGATGAGCCCGGCGATGTGCGCGACATCGGCGAACAAAAAAGCGCCGGCCTTGTCGGCGATTTCTCGAAATCGTTTCCAATCGAGGGAGCGCGAGTACGCGGAGAATCCCGCGAGGATCATTTTTGGTTTTTCGCGAAGCGCGATTGCCTCGACTTCATCCATATCGATAATTTCCGTCTCGCGTTTCACGAAATAGGGGATGATGGTATACAATTTTCCCGAAAAATTGAGCGGATGGCCGTGCGAAAGGTGCCCGCCCTGGTCGAGTGAAAAACCGAGCACCTTGTCGCCCGGATTCAAGAGCGCCATGTAGACCGCGAGGTTCGCCGGAGAGCCAGAAAGCGGCTGCACATTCACATGTTCCGCGCCAAAAAGCTCCTTCGCTCGGGAGATCGCCAAATTTTCTGCCTCGTCGATCACTTCGTTCCCGCCATAATAACGTTTGCCGGGATATCCTTCACTATATTTATTCGTGAGGACCGACCCCATCGCTTCGAGCACCGCTTTCGACACATAATTTTCGCTCGCAATAAGTTCTATGCCTTCTTTTTGGCGCTGCTCCTCGCGCTTAATAATCTCGTAAACAGCCGGGTCGCTTTCCCGAAGCGATGGATAGTTCATGCGACCCACTCTATCATGTTTTAGAAATTTTTAATAATCGGCTTTAAGCCTCTATAAGCCCCGCCGAATATAGGTTTTTGAGCCCACAGGAAATCCTGTGGTTATCCACGCTTTTATCCACACCCAGGGAGGATGGGCCCGCCCCGCCGCCGTTGTTTTCGTGCGAGCCGCACGCTACAATGCTCCTACATGATTCTCTCTGACCGCGACATCAAGAAAGCGATCGCCGATGGGCGCATCAAAATTGATCCGAAACCGGACTTCGCGACGCAGCTCGGATCATGCTCGCTTGATTTGCGGATGGGAAACGAAGTGCGCGTCTTCCGCCACTCAAAACTTTCTCATATCGATCTCCGCAATCCGCAAGACTCCGAAAAAATGATGGAGAGCGTGACGATCACCGACCAGGAACCGCTCGTCTTGCAGCCGCGCGATCTTGTACTGGCGACGACGCTCGAGTGGCTCGAGATCGCCGATGATTTGATCGGCCGCATCGAAGGACGCAGCTCGCTTGGCCGTCTCGGCATCATCGTGCACGGCACCGCGTCTGTTTTCGATCCGGGATGGCGGGGGAAACCGGTGATGGAACTTGGCAACCTTGGGGTGGTGCCGGTACTCCTCTACCCGGGCATGCGCATCTGCGCTTTTACCTTTGAAGAAGTTTCGAGCAAAGTGGACACGCCGTATTACATGAAAAAGAAAAATAAATATGCGGGGCAGGCGGAGCCGACTCCGTCGAAGATTGGTGAAGATGTACGAAATTGAGATCAAATCATTGCTCGGCAGCCGCGAGAACGCCGACCGTCTCGAGGCGCGGATGAAAGAACTGGATTCGAATCTCAAGAAAACGAGCACCCACCGGCAGCTGAATCATTATTTTGAGGGCCGCGGTGATTGGAACGCGGTCGCACGGGTGATTGCGGACAACGCCGTGCGCCAGGAATTTTTGTCCCTCGCCACAAAAGCCAAGGATTTCTCGCTCCGCTCGCGCGACGCGGATGGCAAGGTTTTGCTAGTATTAAAGGCCTCCGTGGACGACACGACGAGCGCCAATGGCACCGCCCGGCGGGAATTTGAACGCGAAGTTGCGATGGCTCTTGATGATCTCGACAAGGCGCTCCTCGATGCCGGGTTCACCTACCAAGCGAAATGGTCGCGCGAGCGGAGCGAATTTTCTTTTTCGGGTGCGAACGTGATGATTGATAAAAATGCCGGCTACGGCTACCTCGCCGAATTTGAAAAAATAGAAAATGATTCTTCGCGCGCCGACGCCGCAAAAGCAGAATTGCGCGATCTCATGAAAAAAGCGGGATGCGAAGAATTAAACCAGGATCGCCTCGCTCGGATGTTCGCCTATTACAACGAGCACTGGCCCGAATATTACGGCACCGAAAAGATTTTCGTGATACCGTAGGCATAGTGCCGTACACGGCGCTGAATAAAAATGCAAAACGAAAAACGCCATCCTGAATATCAATATTTAGACCTCTGCCGCGAGATCTTGGACAAAGGCGTGCGGCAGGAAGACAAAGGAACGGGTGCCGTGACGCACAGCGTCTTCGGGCGGCAGCTGCGATTCAATCTCGAAGACGGCTTCCCGCTCCTCACGACAAAAAAAGTGTACTGGAAAGGAGTGGTGGTTGAGCTTGCGTGGTTTTTATCGGGCCAGTCGAATATAAAATATTTAGTCGACCAGAACGTCCACATTTGGGACGATTACCCCTACCGCATCTATCGCGAAAAAATGGAGAAGGGCGCGGCGCCCGAGATGACGAAGGAAGAGTTCATCGCGAAGATCGCGAGCGATGCAGGATTTGCGAAGACGCACGGCGAGCTCCCTCACATTTACGGAGAGTCGTGGCGCCGTTGGCCGGCCAAGGACGGCCGCTCTATAGACCAAGTAAAATGGGTCGTGGATGAGCTTATCAAAGATCCAGATGCGCACAATACGCTCGTAACTTCATGGAACCCGGAGTATCTCTACGCGATGGCATTGCCGGCCGAGGCATCACGCTTCCCCATTTGCCACAATATGTATCAGGCCAATGTGAAAGATGGGAAATTGTCACTTCACCTTTATCAACGATCCGCTGACATCTTCCTCGGCGTGCCGTTTAACATTGCGAGCTATGCGCTCCTCACTATTATTCTCGCGCGCGCAACCGGAAACCAGCCGGGCGATTTCATCCACACCTTTGGCGACGTGCACGTGTACGACAATCATCTCGACGCAATAAAGGAACAGCTCGCGCGCGAACCAAAGCCATTGCCGAGCGTGACGCTCGACCCGGCGGTGAAAACTATTGACGACTTCAAACCGGAGCATGCGAAGCTCGAAGATTATGATCCCCACCCGCCTATCAAAGCCGAACTCGCGCCCGCCGGCGGCATCGTGACCGACTCTTGGAAAAAATTTCTAAAGAAGAACTAATTCTTCCTTTCGTAGACTTGGAACTCGTAGTCAACCGGATTTTTTTCGTCCCGCGAGTGCTTTTCAGAGTTGACGAGCTGCCAGTCGACATCGTTTAATGTTGGGAAAAATGTGTCGCCGGTCACCCGGTCGCGCACGCGCGTGAGATAAACCCGTTTCACGTGCGGGAGCGCCGTTTCATAAACGCGCCCGCCGCCGATCACAAATATTTCCCCGCTGTCCCCGGCCAGCCGATTCTCCGCCGCGCGTATCGCATCCGAAAACGACTGCACCGCGATGCATCCTTCCGCCTTCCACGCCGAATCCGTCGTTATCACAATGTTCACGCGGCCAGGCAGGGGTTTCCCGATCGATTCGAACGTTTTCCGCCCCATGATGACCGGGTGCCCCATCGTGAGCTCCTTGAAATGCTTGAGGTCGGCAGGAAGGTGCCAAGGGATTTTGCCGCCTGCACCGATCGCGCCGCCTTCATCAGTCGCAACTATAATAGAGAGGTCCATCGGTATGATTATACACAGCTTTTCACGTCTTGCGCTTATGTTTGTCGAGGTGTTCTGCTAGAATCAAAGCATATGGGGACGCTCGAAAAGAAAACTCTTTGGTCAATCCTCGTCGGGGTTGTTATTCTCGGAGGTCTTTTAATCTATGTCTTCACCGGGAATCGTCACCCTGTCCAGAATGGCAATACCCAACCAACCTATGCGCCGAAGGGCGAGCTCGTTTCGGGTTTCCCGTCTAACTTGCTTCTCGATTCAAGCGCACCCATAACGCAGAGCTACTCCATGCATTACCCGTCGGGCGCCGTCCAGTATACCGCAGAATACCAGACGGCGCGCGATGCGGTCAGCGTGATCGCGGGGTACCAGACGCACCTCGGCGCCATGGGCTGGAACGTGAGAATAAATTCGGCGGTGCAGACAAAGGCGATCGGCCTTTCGGGCGCTACCTCGACGGCATCAATTCTGGTTACTGCGGCACAAATGCCACAAGGATCGGATGTGACGGTGAGCTACACGCTGAACGGCGCGAGTGATGCTAGCGTCGCGGGCAGCCCGCTTACTATAAAGAGCACTGACAACCTCTCGACAGTTCCAGCGCCGCTTACTGATCTCGCCGACTGGAGCCACGTTCATCCGTATGGCATCCAGACGCGTCAGCTCGCTGACGGTGGTACGCAGTATCTCGCAAGCTGGAACACCGCGCATATGCCGCAGAATTATCAATCATTGAAAACGTACCTCACGGCCCAAACAAACTACGTACTCGTGCGGGATTCGTTTGATGCGGCAAAAGGATTTTCAATGCATTTCACCCAGGGCTCTACGCTACTCGGCGTCATCGCGACGCCGATGCCAAAATCAGGATTTTTTACGATAACGTTTTCGCTCTACGAACCCGCTCACTCTCTATCATCAATGCCATGAAGCATGTAACGAAAATCGCGGCCGTAGGATTTCTCGTCGCGGTCACGGCGGTTGCCGCCGTGAGCTTCGCGCCACATCGTTCGAATGCCCAGAGCGCTCCGGCCATCACACTTTGCGCTGGGAATTCTTCTCTGTCTGGCGGAGGCTCTAACGCTTACCGCCGATTCGATGTGCAGTGCGTGACTGGGCCCTCGGTAAGCCTCTGGCACGGGATGGATCCTCAAACGATCACCATGAGCTGGGCTGGGCCGTCAACCTATACCGGACAAGATTTCAGCATCGCTTTTCAAGACAGCGAGAGCAATTCGGGTACGGGATGTTTTAACGGCGGGGGCAGCAACCCAAATTCAACGTACGCGACGACACCTCCGGTGAGCGCGGGTGGCGGGAGCGACATAGCCGTGAACGGCGGGTCTAACACGCCCGAATGTTTTTCTGCAAACATCATTTACAACCCCGGTTTCGTGAACAATGCGACGATCAATGGCGCCACTCTGTTCTGCTCAGGTAACACCTGCACCGTTTCACTTTCCACAAACGTGACGTCCGCCGGGGCAACGTGCACCGTTGACTCTCCAACCGTCACATCCGGACAGGTGGCGACGTTCACCGTCACTCCTTCGGGAACTTTCACGATGACCAAAACAACTTCGCGTTTCGCTTTCATCGTGAAGCCGCTCCAAAATCTTGCTTCGGCGATTCAAGGATTCTTTAGTCCGCGCGCATATGGGAACCAGGCGCCGATACTGCAAAATGGTGGAGGCGGTGGCGGGGGTGGAGGAGGTGGCGGCACGGGGACGACCACGCCCAACTATTCATGGAACGCGAACCCGTCAGGAATGATCGCCTGCGGTAATGCGGCGACGTGCACCACCGCACCACTTACCGCTTCGATCGCGCCCGGCCAGATCACGACCGTCGTCCAGAGCCAGAGCGGCGCGACTTCCGTGACCGCAAGCTGCCCCGGCGTCACCGTCGTGGGTGCGCCCGGAACCATCACCGTGAATTCGCAGAATTCCCAAACCGGCCAGCCGGTTGCGGCGACCTGGGATTTCCCGGATGCGTATGATCCATGCCAGAGCGCATCATGCTCAAACTTGACGTCTGCCACCTATAACAATGTTCCTTCTGAAAGCACTTACGAGCCAATTCCTTCGGGTTCAAGTCAACAAGGCCAGTTCGCTTTTAATACTTCGAGGGGCTTTGCTTCTATGGCGTTTGCTCCAAATTTCCTGAAGGGACTCGTGAACATTGCTGCTGCATACACCGTAGCACCGGGGCCCCAATACTTGCCCTCCGGTGGGACCGTTGCGTTTACTATTAATTGGGATCCTATCGCTGCACTCCAAATTTCTGCCGGAACGTCCGCGCTCACTTCTTCAAGTACGAATGACACGATCACCATCACGAACACCGGTGCGCCAGGATCGAACCTCACGTGGACTTCGAGCGTGAGCTACAGCCAGGGAAATAACTGGCTCACAGTTTCACCTGCTTCTAACGGAGCGGGCTTGGTCAACGGAACTTCTGGTAACGTATCGCAAAATGTGACGGTTACGGCAAACCCCGCGGCCGTGGGCAACGTGCCGGGCACTTACAATGCGACGGTTTCCTTTGTCGGGAACTCGGAAACGTCATGCGCCGATAATATAGGCTGCCCCCTTCCCTCCACGCCACTTTCTGTTTCTCTCACTATCCCGAATCCCCCGCCGCCAGGCTCTTCGGTGAGCGGCGTGAGCGTTAGTTGTGTGCCGAGTTCGATCCAGGTGCAGCAGACGTCGGCATGTACCGCCGTCGTCTCGGGATCCGGCAGCTTCAATAACACCGTCGTTTGGAATACTAACTTTGGGACAATTAATTCGAGTGGCGTTTACACCGCTCCTTCAAATGCGACGGGCACGGCGACCGTCACCGCGACCTCGGTCCAGGACAGTACACAGTCTGGAACGGCGACCGTGCAGGTTAGCGCGGCCGGATCCGGAATCCCGGGCAACGGCGCGAGTACGGTTACGAGCGTTACGATTAGTTGCAATCCGAGTCAGGTGAACACAAACGGCGTGAGCTCGTGCACGGGAGTCGTGAATGGCACCGGCAACCCGAGCCAGGCTATCACGTGGAGCACGAACTTCGGCTCGATCAACAGCGCCGGGACCTATGTTGCCCCTGGCGTCGCAGGAACCGCAACGGTTTTCGGCACTTCCGCCCAGGATCCAACCAAGAGCGACAACACAACGATTGATGTTACCACTCCGTCTGCTCCGCCCGGGCCGCCCGGCGGTGGTGGTGGAGGCGGTGGAGGAGGGGGTGGCGGTGTTGGTGCCCCAAGTTGTACCTTCTCGATCCAGCCGAACCGCATAATCCCTCCGGCACAAGCGACCGTGAGTTGGTCTTGCACCAACAGTCCGACGTGCACACTCTCTGACGGAACGAACCCGCCGATGCCGGTGAATGCGACGCAGAGTATCCTCATCAGCCCAACGCGCACCACCGTCTACACGCTCTCCTGTTCCAATGCCGGCGGATCGTTTAACGCATCGAGCACGATCGTGGTCCAGGGATCAAGAATTATTGAGATCAATCCGTAGCGGTGCGTGAGGCGCGAATCGCGCGCGATATAAATACAAAAGAAAGGCCCGCTGGCGAAGCCAGCGGGCTGTTGGTTTTTCTTGCTGAAAATCTTACTGGAAAGCGACGAGGGAACACTGGGCGTACATGCATACGCCAATGCGTCCGTCGTTCGCCGAAAAGAAGCCAGCACCGAGGAGTGCGCTCGTCGCGGTGAGCGGCGTCGCAACTCCGTTCGCGTCCACCTTCACAAAACGCGTGAGGCGGGCATTCGTATCGGCGTAAGCGACGATGAATACCTGATGCGTCTCATCCGCGGCGAGCCGAAATGGCACGCCGGGGACGAGGCCTTGCAGGTTCACCGTGCGCGTGACCGTACGCGAGGAGAGCGACACCACCGCGAGGAGCTGGTCGAAGCTGCTCAACACGGCCGCGTTGCCCGATGACGCCCCCGCATTGATCGCCGCCACCTGCCATCCACCGCTCGTCGCGTTGGGCAGCTGGGAGGAGCGAGTGAATCCGGTAAGCGCCGTCGTACCTCGAAGCGCCATCCCCGCCGTGTTGAAAACATACAGCGCGGGCGGCGAATCGTCCTTCGCGTAAGAAACTACGTCGAGTTCCCCGCCAACCAAAGCCATCGCGAGCGACCAGGGGAGGTTCCCAGCGTTGGCAGAAGTCGGCACGAGGGTGGTTTGGCTTGGATCGAAACAGGTCACCGCATTGCTGTTTGGCTGCGTGATGCAGGCCTGCTTCGATTTCGCCGCTACTCCGAATGCCTCTGTCCCACTATTGAGGCCGGCGACGGGATTTCCGGTCGATGGGTTGATGACCACCGAAGGATGTCCGATCAACGTCTGAGCGGAAATCACATACCCGGTCACGTCATCAACCGCGATTGCTGAATTGCCTCCAGGAAGGAAGGTGCGGTTCAGGGTGCCATCTGCGTTAAAGTAGATCGCCCCTGCGCTGCTCCCACTAGCATTCCCTTTGGCGAATTGGAAGAAGGTGCCATTCGCTGGATTCTTCGTCGCCGTGTTTTGGTCGCCGAGAAGCCCAATCGAACTAGTATTCGAAGTCGCACCGTTTGGGTCGCTCACTGAAATGTCGATCCAGCCAGCGGCCTGCTGCGGAGTTCCGAATGGCAACCCGATTGCTATCGAGGTCGGGCTGACGGTTCCCATGAGCACCACATCGCCGAATGAAACCGCTGGTGCTATGTGGACCGTTTGCCCGGCGGCGAACCCCGAGCCGTTGATGGTTACCCCAAGAGCGGCTGGAGCGCCCGCGACGGCGAAATAGACGGTCGTGCGATTCAGCGAGTTGATCTGGAGCGCCGTGATCGTTACGGTTGCCGTCGCGGACTTTGTTGAGTCAGCAACGGACGTCGCCGTCACGAGCACTTGCTTTGCGTTCGATACCGCAGGCGCCGCGTAAAGACCCGACGAGTTCACCGTGCCAGTTGGGGTGGTGTCACCTTGCGCGGCGTTTCTCACCGACCAGGTAACCGACGCGTTCGCACTATTCGTGACCGTAGCCGCGAATTGCTGCGAACCGTTCGATGGCACCGTCGCGCTCGTTGGCGAAACAGCGACCGTGACGGGGTTGACCGCTACGGTTGCCGATCCCGACTTCGACGCATCCGCGACCGCGGTCGCCGTGATCGTGAAGGTCGTGGCCGTTGCAACCGATGGAGCCGTGTAAACGCCGCTCGCTGTGATCGCGCCGACGGTCGTGTTACCGCCCGCGACACTGTTCACCGACCAGGTGACCGCCGTGTTCGTTGAATTGGTTACGGTTGCCGTGAACTGCTGCGTGGCCCCCGTGTTGATCGTCGTCGGCCCCGCTGGCGAAACCGATACCGTGATGATTGGCGTGATTTGGGCCGACGTGTTGCCACTCGCGCCACCACCGCCGCAGCCTGTCAAAATGAACAGGCAGGCGGCGATCGCGAGTATCGCATTTACCGGAAGCGTCTTCATTAGCTTCTTTTCCTTTCTATTCAGATTGGCAGGCTACTCCGATAAAACTAGAAATCAGAGCTCTGCTGCTGCGTGCACTATGCTATGAAATTGACGATTTGTCAAAGGAAACTCGGCGAAAAACTTATTTGGGTGCCCACCGGGAATTGAACCCGGATTGCTGCTGCCACAGAGCAGAGCTTTGCCATTAAGCTATGGGCACCATCACTTTTACTCACTTCACATTCACGCACGCATTACATCATAATTATATTACAAAGAATAGCAACCGGTTTTCGCCTGTGCTATACTTAAGCCGCTATGACGACCCTCTCTAAAAATATTCTGTGGGCGGTGCTCTCGCTCATCGTGATTGCGGTGATTTTTTCACTTTTTGCGCCCCCATCGACCAGCTCTTCGACCATCACGCTGAATCAGCTCGCCAGTAAAATTAATGCCGGGCAAGTTTCGAAAATTGTTGTGAATGGCGATGACCTCGCCGTGACACTCAAAGATGGCACGAAGGATTCTGCGACGAAAGAAGCAGAAACCGGCCTTCTCGAAACGCTCAAAAATTATAATGTGGATGCGCAAAAATTGAGCGCGATTGATCTGTCGGTGGAAAATGTGCAAAGCGGGTGGGAATTTTGGGCCGGAATTTTGATTCCGACCGTGCTGCCCCTGCTCGCGATCGGTTTTTTCTTCTGGCTGATGTTTCGGCAGGCGCGCTCGGGTGTGAATCAGGCGTTCAGTTTTGGACGATCGAACCTGCGGCTCTCTTCATTTAAGGACAAGGTTATGTTTAGAGATGTGGCGGGCCTTAAAGAGGCGAAGGACGAGCTCATCGAGGTTGTCGATTTCTTAAAAAATCCTAAAAAGTTTCTTGACTTGGGCGCGCGCATCCCGCGCGGCATCCTTTTGATGGGCCCGCCAGGAACCGGCAAAACCCTCGTTGCCCGCGCTGTTGCTGGCGAAAGCGGCGTCCCTTTCTTTTATATTTCCGCATCCGAATTCGTTGAAATGTTTGTCGGCGTCGGAGCCTCCCGCACCCGCGACGCGTTCATGACCGCGAAACGCGCCGCGCCGGCGATCCTATTTATCGATGAAATCGACGCCGTCGGCCGCCAGCGCGGCGCGGGGCTCGGCGGCGGCAACGACGAACGGGAACAGACGTTGAACCAGATCCTGGTCGAGATGGACGGTTTTGATCGTGACACCCGCGTGATCGTACTCGCCGCGACGAATCGTCCTGACATCCTCGACCCGGCGCTGCTCCGTCCGGGACGGTTTGATCGCCGCGTGATTCTCGACCTCCCCGACCTGAACGACCGCGCCGCGATCCTCAAAATCCATGCCGAAGGCAAGCTCATCGAAAAAGATGTCGACCTCCGCAAAGTCGCGGTGCGCACGCCGGGTTTTTCGGGCGCCGATCTCGCGAATTTGATGAACGAAGGGGCGATCATCGCCGCGCGCCATGAGAAGAAATTGATCGGCCAGGCAGAATTTTATGAAGCGGCGGAGAAAGTGATCCTCGGCCCCGAACGCCGCAGCCGCGTGATTTCCCAGAAGGAAAAAGAAATCACGGCATACCACGAGGGCGGGCATGCGCTCGTCGCTGCGGCAATGAAAGACGCTGACCCGGTCCATAAAGTTTCGATCGTGAGCCGTGGCATGGCCGGCGGCTATACGATGAAACTCCCCATCGAGGACCAGCACTTGAAAACGCGCGCGCAGTTCCTCGCCGACCTCGCCATGATGATGGGTGGCTATGCATCTGAAAAATTAATTTTCGGCGACATTTCGACCGGCGCTTCGAATGACCTGAAAGAGGCTTCGGCGCTTGCGCGGCGCCTGGTCACGCGTTACGGCATGAGCGAACTCGGTCCGGTCACGTTTGGAAAATCAGAAGACCTCATCTTCCTCGGGCGCGAAATTTCTACCGAGAAAAATTATTCTGAAAAAGTGGCAGCGGAAATTGACCAGCAAGTTCATGGTTTTCTCTCGCGGGCGTACGAAACTGCCGAGAAAATCCTCAAGGGTCACAAAAATGTCCTCAAAAAAATTGCCGACGCTCTCATGGAGCGAGAAACGCTTGAGCAAGAAGATTTCTATAGCATCCTGAAGCCCTTTAAAATCAGGCCAGCTGGCGCGGCGTAGAAACCCAGCGCTACTTTTCCCCGGCGCCGGGTTTGGTTTGATATAATGAAGTTGAGGAAAGGTCGAACCAAATCATCTTGATTTTCCGATCTTTATTCACCATGAAAGCACTTCACGTTATCGCCTTCATTTTGCTCGTCATTGGAGGCCTCAACTGGCTCCTCTTCGCCTTTGGATACAACCTGGTAGACTCGCTCTTCGGCATGGGCTCGACCCTCGCGATGGTGGTCTATATCCTCGTTGGTCTTTCGGCCTTGTTCGAAATTTTCACGCACAAATCCACGTGCCGCCTCTGCGGTGGCAACATGGGGATGGGCATGAAGTAAATCTGCAAAATAAAATATGATACTCCTTGGTCATGGGCTCTTTTTGATGCCCCCGGAGTATCATATTTTATTTTGTGCGCCTTTTTAGAAAAGCGGGTTCCTCATTCTTCCCAATTCTAAAAAATTAGAATTCGATCAGGGATTTTGCTTTTTTGCCTTCGGCGAAGGGATGTTTGATCTCGCGCATCTCGGTTGCGAGGTCGGCGCGGTCGATGAACTCTTGCGGGGCGCCGCGGCCGGTCATGAGGAGTAATTTTTCTTCCGGATAATCATCCACGGCGTCGAGAACTTCCCGGACGGTGAGGAGGCCGAGCGAAGTTGCGACATTGATTTCATCAAGCACGATGAGCGCCCACTTGCCAGATTTTTTTTCTTCGGCAAATGCGGCGAGCGCCTGCCGAGCCGCCTCGCGATGCTTTTCGATGGGAAGTTTGTCGCCCAAGATGCCGACGAAACCGAGACCCATCTTTCGTATTTCAAATTTTTCTTTTGGGATGTTGAGCTGCGCCGCGAGCCCGTCTTCACCCGAAACCCACGGGCCCTTGATGAACTGAATCATGAGCGCCGCTTTCCCCCGACCCATCACCCGCACCATCTGGCCAAGCGATGCCGTCGTCTTCCCTTTCCCATTGCCGGTAAACACGATAATCATGGTGGGCACGCCTGGATTCGAACCAGGAACCGGACGTGTATAAGACGTCTGCTCTGCCGTTGAGCTACATGCCCTTCTGCTTGTCCCATGGCCCCCGAGGGCCCACAAACACGGTATTACTTGTTTACTATAGCATCAAACCGGTCCATCGCCTGACCAGCCTGCGCGTTGAAATTGTTGATGGCGTTCACGTCGGTGTTGATTTGGTTCACGAGCGCGGTCACTTTGGCGTCGGTACTCCCACTTGCGCCCGTGAAGCGGCTGCGGAGCGTCTCGAGCAGTTGCTCAAGGTCGCCACTATAATTGATCAGCTGGTTGATGAGCGCGAGGCGGTTTGAAATTGACTCGAGGGCGGCCTGCTGCGCATTGAAATTTGAAATGTTCGAAAGATTTTTTGTCATTTCGCCAACCTGCCCAGAAAGCGCGATCGCCTGGTTGCGAATTTCTTCGCTCTGCGCGACGAGGCTTGTCGTGAGCGTGAGCGCCTGGGTGTAATCCCCCTGCTTATCGAGCTCGTTCACACGCTTCAGATCTTCGGTTGACTGGTTCGAAATATTCACGATGTTCTGGGCGATCAACGCCCCCTGAAGACGAGCGTCAGTGAAATTTTGCGGCACCGCGCCACTTCCCCTCGTGAACTGCGCGATCGCATATCCTCCCGCGACGATCGCGAGGAAGGCGAGAATGATTTTGGTCTTACGGGACCTGAACATTGTTTCCCATCATTCTTACCAGAAAAATTTGAAAAACGCAAATAAAAATGGTAGTTTCAAACGCATAGAGCAAGTGGCACGCGTCTCAACAAGTTGCGTGCGTGACCCGGGAGATGCGCGTGAGCACGCGCGGGTATCGTATAACGGCATTACCGCAGGTTTCCAACCTGCTGACAGGGGTTCGACTCCCCTTACCCGCTCCAAGCCCTTGACATTTCTGACCAAATATTCCGCGACGATAAATATCCCCCAGAAAACTGCCTGCGGTTTCTTTCAGTGTAGGTGGTTATCTCATTCCTACAAGAGACGAAACGGGAATGGGTCGAACCCTTCTTCTATGGGGATAGGTTCTGGAAGGGTCGGGGTGAGATCTGTTTTGCAATGCATACCGCTAACGACATGTGCGTTCTCGATTCCATCGGCGGGGACATACAGTGTGACAGTGACCAACCCAAATCAACCAGGCGGCGTTACCGCGAGTGCATCGGCGACGTTTGCGGTGCAGTGAACATCGGCAGCCGATCCAGGCCCGTATCGCAGGGATAAGCAGTCGTCGTGCGACTCATGTTGACAATATCGGGTAGGGTGTTCCGCGCAGCAATTATCTTACGGGAGGACGCAAAGCAGCCACGAATGAGTGAGCGCACAGAAAACCAAGTGAATATACACTCCGAGCTGCCACGCAAGTATTCCTGGAACCAATAATATCGTTGCGATCCTAGCGTGGCCAGACTTGTATAGTTGAATGATAAGGAAAAGCTCCGCTAGGAAAGCGACATTCATGACCGCGGAAAGCAAGATGCACAAGATGATGGCTATTACTCGCACCCAATCGACTCGATTGTTCGTCGCAATCGGTGTCGAGGCGGAGCCTCTGTCATTCATAGACTTAATTAAAGAGCACCTGCAGATGTTGTCAAGTGGGCCTGGCCTACCGCACGACTCTCTTCGATAGATGGTTATGGCACGTCTGGCGTCATAACAAAACGCGCCTTCGTAATCCGACACCAGTTGGTTATGAAGGCGCGTTTTGTTATGACGCCAAGCCCGTCTCGGAAGACGCGCCGCATCGAAGCTGGGTGCCTGCGTGGCGAGCGCCTTATATGTAGGCCTGACGGGGCTCGGTTCCTTGCGAAAGAACACTTGCGCTCCACCCGCAAATGGTTCGCAGTACAGACGATGCTCGGGGAAGAGCGCGATGATCTGCCGTGCAATTCGGTTCTTGCCTCCGATATAAGGGAGCGGGCCTGTGCGCATGAAATTGGAGCAGCCTCGGAAACGCCTGCTCCTGCGAGCCGAAAGGAGGCACCCGTGAGGTGGGTGAGCATAAAACCCGCAAACTGACTCATGAAGAATGATCACGCGGCTTCAGGGATCGCAGGAAGCAACGGAATATTCCCCGCTGTTTCCTTGTGATTCTCGAAAAAGGTTCGAACGTCGCGGACAATGCCGCTCAAAAGACAAGCAAGACAGGGCCGACTTTGACAAAAGTTCATTTTCACTGTATTATATCGCCAGTACTAGATCAATTGAAAAAGGAGGGACCTGTGTCCCAACACGAAGATAAAAGTGAAGAAACTGGCGCGACTGGGAACCCCTCCTCAAAAGAGGGTTCACCCAGCCAAAACCCCAAACAAGATCTTGTCCCAGCAGAACGCTACTCATTGACGCCGGCAAATCCAATCATCGTTGGACTTTCCAGAGCATTTCATTGGACTCCGGCCACGGCGATCACTCGCATCGAGCAAGCACTTCCCGACAAATTTGAACAGCAAGTGTATCTTGGGGTTGCGGAGAGTTTCCGCATTCATCCAGAATCGCTTGCGAAGCTGCTTCGGCTGTATCGCGGGTCGAAGCCTCTTTCCGTCCACGACCTGGAACGCCGTCCGATGGGGCAGAATGTCGTTTCGAATTCATTCGGTGATTTTTCCGATTTTTTCGAGGCGTGCATGAACCTGGTGAAGGTTGTCGCGAAGGAATTTGAGGCGTTCAGCATCAACATGGAGTTCGCCGCTCGTATTGTGCTCGCATATGGACCCAACAATCCGGAGCAGGTGATCGAAATGATCGATGCGAATCTCGATGAGTGCTGCGATTTCTTCGGGATCAGCAAGTATCGAGGATACGGCGCGCGTCTTCGGATCTGCACATGGTATTTCGTCGATAGATTACTGCCCGAGCTCATGAACCGAGGGGTACCAAATGTTCTTGATCCGGATGAATTCATCGGCGACAGAGCGCTGCAACGCTATTGTCTCGGTGAAGAATCCGCATCGGAGCGCCGCGATCCCGATTTTGAGCGGCAGCTCCACGATCTCCTTCATGGAGGAGGTGTTTCATGAGTATCGAGCAACAGCTTCGGATGCAACTCTCAAAAGCGTTTGGAAGCACTCCGTGGGATGAAAACCCATTGGTGACCATCGGACTCAGCCATGCAATTTTGGGTCTTAAGGTTACCGACCAACAACTCTACCGAATCGTTCGTAGCTATATCCGTCAACTCGTGGCTGCGGTACATCCGGATGTAAACGTCGTGCGAACGGAAGTTCAGACGGATGATGCCAAGAAGATCCTCGTCGCGTTCGATCTGCTCGACAGAGAAGAAACCTTCCTTAAGGCGTTGGAGGAGTTTCGCATTCTCAAGTCGGACGAGCGTTCTGAGATCGGCGTCCTCCGTGCTGGCGCTCGCAGTCTGAAGTCGCGCCTTGCGGGTATCGAAAACCAGATTGACGCGGTAGTTAGGGGTCAAAAAGCACTGGTAATCGAAAAGGGCATCTTTGCAAGAGAAAAGAGAGAACACGCGGTTATCGCGCAAGAGCGAGAACGAGAGAGAGAGGTGCTTTTGAGGCGAGTTTCTCACCTGAAGACTCAGATCGAGAACAAGCTCAATGAATCGCGCCCATGGAAACTCAAGTTCGAGCAACTGGCAACATATACCGCCAATCTCGGCAAAGAAAAGGGAGATGGCATCTTCGCTTTTGAGGCGCGGTGGATTGTTGTCGCGTATCTCCGACGCGGAGTCATATCCCGCTCTTTAACGGCCGTCGATCGATTCGGGACAGCTCGCAGGGAGTTCTCTCAGGCTGCACGGGACTTTCCTCTCGAGTTGCCTAAACTTCTGAACCTTTGGCAGAAAGTGGAAAAGAGGTTCGGGCGACCCGATGCGGGAGAGATCACGAAAGGAAGCAGACATTGGTCCCTAGGAATCAGCCTCATCCACCTGCGGGCAGGCGAACAGGAAGTGGTGTACGGCGATCGAACCGGGTCAAGCGGGCGGGTTATTGGGTCTATCCCACCTGCTGTATTGGGGTGTGTAAAACGCTCTCACCTCAAGAGTATCCTTGACCAAGACCATGCTTGGGGCGTCATGTCTCCTTTCTTGGTTAGGGGAGGGCTATTGCTCTCTATCTCTGTCGACCCCACTAAGCGGTATGTGTGGAGCCGGACTTGCCCGGAATTTCGCATCAACACCAAACGGTTCATCCTTGCCCTGGGGTGATTGATCTTCATTATCACGGTGCGTGTTACCAGTAAAATGGTGGCACGCACCTTTTTTGTTCTTAAACTATCCGGAGATCATGCTAATAGTTCGCTTATTAATAAATAAAAGAAAGGGCCGCCAGCAATGTGACGGCCCGAAGGTAGAAAACTTGCGTATGAGTACGCCGAGGCGAATTTCGCCAGAACCGGTTGGGACCGGAGATAAATGAAAGTGATTATTACAATGTAACTACAATTAGTTTAGGGCTTTATCTATCTGGCCACAAGCCTAACCTGTGGATAACCTGTAGAAGCGCTTTTTGCCCACTCGCATGACCTCACCGCCGTTGATTTTCAAGCTTTCCTGGGGCGCCCTTACTACCTTGCCGCCTACTTCAAAACCGCCTTGTTCGATCAGCCGCCGCCCCTCTCCGTTACTCTTCAAGCTGCCCGAAAGCATCACGAGCTCGAGCGCCGTGAGAGATTTCTTCTTTATGGTAAGGACTGGGATATCCGCGGGAATTTCTTTTTTCGAAAACAGCGCCTCGAATTTTTCTTTTGCTGCGGTCGCCTCTTTCTCGCCGTGATAGCGTTTTGCAACTTCAAAGGCCAAACGTTCCTTCAAGAGTTTCGGATTGATTTTCTTTTTTAATAATTTCTTAACCTCGGCGATTTCACCAAGAGGCATGTCGGTCGTCATTTCAAAATATTCGGGGATCAATTCATCCCGGAGCGCCATGACTTTGCCAAACTGCTCGTCGGCGGTGTCGGAAACATTAATGGTATTCCCCCAGCTTTTTGACATTTTGCGGCCATCCGGGCCAACCAGAAGCTTTGTTGTCAAAATGTTTTGCGGCTTTTGGCCGTAATGCTCCTGAATTTTCCGCCCCGCAAGCAAGTTGAACAGCTGGTCGGACCCGCCGAGCTCGACGTCTGCCTTCACCGCCACGGAATCGTATCCCTGATAGAGCGGGTAGTGGAATTCGCGCAAACTGATTTCTTCATGCTTCTCCCAACGAGTTTTAAAATTGCGGCGCTCGATCATTTGGCGGATGGTGAAGAGATCGGCGAGCGAATCGAGTTCATGAAGCGAAAGTTTTTTGAGCCACTCGCTATTGTAGCGGATTTCGGTTTTCCGCAAATTCAAAATATTCCCGATCTGCGGCAAATAATTTTTCAAATTTTTCTTGACCTGGTCGGCGCTCAGCATAGGCCGCTGCGAAATCTTGTCGGATGCGTCGCCGATCTGCGCCGTGAAATCGCCAATAATAAGGACGGCGGTGTGGCCGAGCCCCTGGAACGCCCGCAGCTTCCACAAAACCGTGGCATAGCCGATATGGATAAACTCCCCCGTCGGATCAATCCCCAATTTCACGCGTAACTTCTTTCCTGAAGCGAGTGCCGCTTCGAGATTTTTTGAGTCAACCACTTCCTCAACATTCCGTGTGAGAACATCGCGAATCTTGTTCATATCCACCGCCATAATGCTTGTATCGTATCATGAATTTTTGGTATTCTAAAGACAGATCGTTGCGTCCATAAGGAGGCATATGATTTCCGAACTTGATGTTCTCAGCGAGTGGATCCCGGAGCAAATGCGGCCGGGAACGGTCTTCGTTTTGCAGAACGCCGGCGAAGTCGGCGACAGCGAGGATCCGTACTGGGCAGCCCTTGCGTGCCCCGAGTGTGGCATGCTGGGGCTCATCACCAAGAGACAGGCCGCTGGATTGCTTCCGGTAATCTGCGGCTCGGAGAAATGTTCCGCCTCCTTCCGCATCCGCGACGAGGCGTTCATCGCCATCCGACCAAGCTGAACGCAAAATTAATCTCTCTCCATAAACGGCCGCACACTATCCGCTAACCTCCCGCCGGTATCCTCACGCCACAGGAGCAGCAGAAAACAGCGAACGGATTGCACCATTGGGGAGTATAAGGGAGGCCCGGCACGTTCTCACGTGCCGGGCCTATTATTTTATTTTCGATTACGCGCGCTAAGAATTTTTGACGATTTCGTCTACAACGCCGTACTTCAGCGCTTCATCGGCAGAGAGCCAGAAGTCGCGGTCGGTATCTTTCTCGATTTTGGCGAGCGGCTGGCCGGTGTGCTTTGCAAGAAGTTGGTTCATCCGCTCTTTCGTTTTCAAAATCTGGCGCGCAGAAATTTCGATTTCGGATGCCTGCCCGCCGATCCCCTCCACCATCACCTGGTGGAGCAGAATTTCCGAATTCGGCAGCGCGAGGCGCTTTCCCTTTTTGCCCGCCGCAAGGAGGAACGCTCCCATGGACGCGGCCACGCCAACGCACATGGTCGAAACATCCGCACCGACGTATTGCATGGTGTCATAGATCGCCATGCCGGCCGTTACCGACCCGCCCGGGCTATTAATATAGAGGCGGATGTCTTTTTTGCGATCTTCGTGGTCGAGAAGCAGCAGTTGCGCGATCACAATATTCGCGACCGCATCGTTGATCGGGCCGCCGAGGAAAACGATGCGTTCCTTAAGAAGGCGCGAGTAAATGTCGTATGCCCGCTCGCCATAGGGCGATTTTTCGATGACCGTCGGGATCAAATATTGGTTGTTCTGTTCCATGGATTTAGTGTAGCACTTGTCTATTGTTACGCGTACCCCGCGAACATCGTTTCCTTCTCGATCTACAAGAATGGGATGAGGAGGAGCGCGATGATGTTGATGATTTTGATGACCGGATTGATGGCCGGGCCGGCGGTGTCTTTGTAAGGATCGCCGACGGTGTCTCCGGTGACTGCCGCTTTGTGCGCGTCCGAACCTTTGCCACCGTGGTTCCCCTCTTCTATATACTTTTTCGCGTTGTCCCATGCCGCGCCGCCGGACGTCATTGAGACCGCGACGAAGATTCCCGTCACGATTGATCCAACGAGCAACCCGCCGAGCGCCATGGGGCCGAGGAGAAATGCGACGAGGATCGGGATCACGACGGGCAAGAGCGCCGGCACAATCATTTCTTTTATTGCCGCCGACGTTACGATATCAACGCTCTTCGCGTAATCGGGTTTCGCCGTTCCTTCCATGATGCCGGGGATTTCCCGGAACTGGCGGCGAACTTCTTTCACGACGCTGCCCGCCGCGTTCCCTACCG
Organism: uncultured Candidatus Saccharibacteria bacterium; assembly: GCA_964456235.1. GTDB lineage: Bacteria > Patescibacteriota > Minisyncoccia > UBA6257 > 2-01-FULL-56-20 > CAYWDX01. The sequence continues at coordinate 224,221 of CAYWDX010000001.1, forward strand.
CGCGCATCGAAATCGAAGCGAAGAGATACGGGATCATGCCGCCGATCAAGAGGCCGACGATGATGCGCGGATTCGAAAGATCGAACGACACGCTCGCCGCACCTATTTTATTCGCCAAGTCTTGGACGTACGACGAAAAGAGAACAACCGCCGCGAGCCCTGCCGAACCGATTGCATATCCTTTCGTGACCGCTTTCGTGGTGTTCCCTACCGCATCGAGCGCATCCGTCACCTTGCGCACCTCCTCGGGAAGGCCCGCCATTTCAGCGATTCCGCCGGCATTGTCGGTGATGGGGCCGAAAGCGTCGATCGCGACCACGATGCCCGCCATCGAAAGCATGCTCATCACGGCGAGTGCGATTCCGTAGAGGCCGCTCGCTGCAAACGCTGAAAGAATTCCTGCGACGATCACAATGACCGGCAGCGCCGTCGCCTCCATTCCGACGGAGAGTCCGGCGATGATGTTCGTGCCGTGGCCCGTCGTCGAAGCGTCAGCGATCGAGCGCACCGGACGGAATTTTTTCGATGTGTAATATTCAGTGATCAAAACGATGAGCGCCGTCACCACGATGCCGATGAACATCGGCGTAAACATTTGCCTGAAGGTGAGATTGCCGATTGCGGCACCGAGCGGCGCGTATTTCGCCGCAAGAGCGTAAAAGCCGGCGAGCGAGAAGACGCTGGCAGCAACGAGTCCTTTATAGAGAGCGCCCATGATTGAGCGCGATGTGCCGAGACGAACGAAGAAAACGCCGACGATCGAACCGATAATTGAGACGCCGCCAATCATGAGCGGTAACAGAAGGAGCGTTTGCGCGCCCGGGAAAAGAAGATTGCCGAGGAGCATCGCGGCGATCGCGGTGACGGCGTATGTTTCGAAAAGATCAGCCGCCATGCCGGCGCAATCCCCGACATTGTCGCCGACGTTGTCGGCGATCACCGCCGGGTTGCGCGGATCATCTTCCGGAATCCCCGCCTCAACTTTTCCAACCAAGTCTGCGCCGACATCGGCGCCTTTGGTGAAAATCCCGCCGCCGAGGCGCGCGAACACCGAAATCAAACTTGCGCCAAACCCTAAGCCGATCAACGCACGCACGTCATGCGTGGCAGCGTAGAATCCCGAAACAGAAAGGAGTGCCAAGCCGACGACGAGCAAGCCCGTCACCGAACCGCCTTCAAAAGCGAGCGTGAGCGCGGGAGCCAGGCCATGCCGCGCAGCCTCCGCCGTCTTCACGTTGGCTCGGACCGAAATGCTCATGCCGATATAGCCAGCAACGGCGGACGCAAAAGCGCCGACGATAAAACCGGCCATCGCCGTCCAGCCGAGGGAGAAACCGATCACGAGCGCTACGACGGCTGCGACCACCGCGACCGTCCGGTACTGGCGGTTCAAATATGCGCGCGCGCCCACTTGAATCGCGCGCGCGATTTCCTGCATTTTTTCGTTTCCGTTTTCTTTCTTAGAAATTTTCGCGATCAATCCAAGCGCGAATGCGATTGCCGCCGCGCTGCATGCTAAGGAAAAAATAATTGGCGCCATGGTTGTGTGATGTTGGATTTATGTAATGATATCTTCCTTGTCGTCCTCGTCTTTTTTCGGCTCGCTGATCTGCCCCGTTCCCTCGTCTTCTGAATCATTTGCGTTGTCGCCGCCACTCTTCACATCGCTTCCCCCATCTCCCCCGCCATCATCTTTTAGATCGTTCGTATTTTTCATGTCACTCGCATCACCGAAATCTGCCATGCCCGCAACGCCGCCTTCTTGCTCTTCTTCGGGCCGCGTTTGCGAGCGAACGTCGATCTTCCAACCGGTAAGTTTCGCAGCCAACCGGACATTCTGGCCACCCTTGCCGATCGCCAAGCTCAACTGGCTCTCCGGCACATAAGCGCGCGCCTCGCGCCGCGGCGAAATTTCAACACGCTCCGCCTTCGCGGGCGACAGCGCGTTCGCGATGAAAACACTCGGATCATCCGACCATTCGGCGATGTCAATTTTTTCATTGCCGAGTTCGTTGTTCACCGCCATCACGCGCGTCCCCCGCTGGCCGACGAGCGCACCGACCGGATCAATTCCTTCGGCGGTCGAAGCGACAGCAACCTTCGTGCGATTGCCCGGCTCGCGCGAGATTGCTTTGATCTCGATAGAACCTTCAGCAAGTTCGGGCACCTCCATGCGGAAAAGCTCGACAACAAATTTTGGATGCGAGCGCGACAGGATGATGCCCGGCAAGCGCGTATCTTCCTGCACGGCAAGCACGAGAAAGCGCAGGCGTTCCCCCGCTCGATAGTGTTCGCCGGGGATAGATTCGTTTGCGAACATCACGCCGATGGTCCGGCCGAGGTCGATGAAAACATTCCCGCGCTCAAAGCGCTGGACCATGCCGCTCACGATCTGGCCTTCTTTCCCGCGCCACTCTGACAGGATCGAATCACGCTCGGACTCACGCAATTTTTGCAGAATAACCTGCTTCGCCGTCTGCGCCGCGATGCGTCCGAAATCATCATGAATCGGCAGCGGGAACGAAAGCTCATCCCCTACGGCTGCGCCCTTCTTTATTTTTTGTGCTTCCTCAATTTTGATGTGACGTTCAGGATTGAAGCGCGGTAATTTTTCTTCAGTTGATATTTCGGTTGATTTTTCTGCTTCGCGTTCGGCTGCTTCTTCCTCTTCGGTGATGAAGCGGACGGTCGTATCATCAACTGCTGTCTTCACCTGCCAGAATGCCAACTCGCCAGTTTTTTCGTCGAGCTTCGCCTTGATTACTTCACCGCGTTGGCCGTACTCACGTTTGTATGCAGCCGCGATCGAAGCTTCAATCACTTCTAAAACTTTTTCCGGCTCAAGGCCTTTTTCTTCGGCAACTTGCTTGAGCGCTTTTGATAACTCTTTTATGTTCAACATTGGATATTGAGTTGTTATTTAGTTTTATTTTTCTGACTTTTTTTCTCGTTCTCGCCGACGGGCTTTCCACCGACCAACCATCGCCACCGGTCTCACTCCTGCGACATGCCCTTTAAAAAAGTCCGCTCACGAGCGGACTCCACACATGCCATTATTGTACTCGTTTTTTTATTTCTGTCAATTTGCCGCTATCAAATGTTTTTGTAGTGCCGCATGGCGATCGGATTGCCACTTTCGGATAGATCGACCGCGATGAGGTCGATCCGCCAACCAATCTCATCATCTATAAGGTCTTGATTTCGGCGAGCAAAGATTTGGCGGGCAAAGAACTGTGCGGTCCGGTTGAGTTTACGAAGTTTTGCGGCCGATAGGTTGTCTTCGGGTGAAAAACCTCCTCGTTTTACTAAGGCCTTGACCTCTACGAAGACCAGCACCCTGATCGTGTCAATAGCTACGATATCCACCTCATCCGACCGATTTCTTTGATTTCTAGCCAGAATTCTCCACCCTTTTTTTATCAAAAACTGGCATGCGACCTCCTCGCCGATATGCCCATTTCTAGCCGATTTTCTTATGAACTTCATTAAGTTTTAATTAAAAATTTATTAATTATTCGATAATCTTTTTAATTGTGTTTATCGGTAAACACAATTTAAATTCAAATAATTTTAATTATGTTTACCGGTAAACATATTTTTAATCATTAAATCAATTTTAATTGTGTTTATCGGTAAACACTTTGTGGAACATTTTTGTTTAACATCAAGTAAAATGGGCTTTATAGCGGATTTGAATTAAAAAGAAATTATTAAAAATAATGCGGAAATGCGGCAAAAATCGTATGCGGAAATTGCCGGATAGCTTTGCCGGATTAATTAGGCAATTTATAGACATAGATTCCGGCAATTGCCTTAATATTTTTTTAATTAAATTTTGTACTTCATTAAGTCTTAATGTTTTCGTTTTTTGACTCGGTCGGTTAGAATTTGATTCAATGACTGACAAAAATTTTGATGAGTATAAAAAGAAACTCGAAGGGGAGCGCCGGATGCTCCTTGCGGAGATAAAACAGGCCGAACGACCGCCACGGTTTGGTGATGCGGAGGATCCTGATTGGGATGAGAAGACCGACGAAGCGGAGGAGTTATCAAAGCAACTTGCCATCGCGGGAGATCTCAAGAAGCGACTGGACGAGATCGACATCGCTCTCTCAAAAATTTATTCAGGCAAGTATGGTGTCTGTGAAAAATGCGGCGGTGCCATCGAGCGTGAGGTATTGGAGGTTGATCCCGCATCCCGGCTTTGCAAAGATTGCAAATCACGATCGTAAACGCAAGTTTCCCTTAAGGAAATTTTAATCACCGTTATGGTAGGCATGATAGGTGATCAAAAATCTTGCCAGAACCTATTCGGCGGAACTTGAGGGGATTAACGCAAGACTGATCGAAGTTGAAATCGACATCAATGTCGGCCTTCACGCATTCAACATCGTTGGGCTAGCCGACCGCGCATTGAACGAGGCGCGCGAACGGGTGAACTCGGCGATCAAAAATTCTGGCGCCAAGCCGCCGAATCGGGAGAATCGGAAAATCACGGTCAACCTCGCGCCTGCCGATGTAAAAAAGACTGGTTCGCATTACGACCTTGCCATCGCGCTTGGTTATTTGTTTGCGACAAAGCAAATTGCACGATTTGAAACCAGCGACAAAATTTTTGTTGGTGAATTAGCGCTTGATGGACGCTTGCGGCCGATCAGCGGCGCGCTCAATATCGCAGAATTGGCTGCGAAAAGGGGATTCAGAAAATTATTTCTGCCGCCAGAAAATGCCGCCGAAGCGGCGGCGATCAAAAACATCAGAATCGTCGCGGTTGAAAATTTGACAGCGGCGATCGCAATACTCGAGGGACGCGGAGAGCGAGCTTCAACGGCAACGCAGGGCGATCAAGCTCCTCAACAACCACGAAGCTCTTTCCCGGATTTTTCTGAAATTGTCGGCCAGGAGAATGCTAAACGCGCGCTCACGATCGCCGCGAGCGGAAACCACAATTTGCTTTTTGCCGGCAGCCCCGGCGTTGGCAAAAGCATGCTCGCTCGAGCATTGGTTAGGATCCTGCCACCGCCGACGCTTGCCGAATCAATCGAGATTACGAAAATTTGGAGTGCTGCCGGGTTGAGCCCTGGCCGCTTGGTCACCGAGCGTCCATTTCGCGCGCCGCACCAAACTTCATCGGCGCTTGCGCTCGTGGGAGGTGGGGGAGACCCGAGGCCGGGGGAAATCAGCCTCGCGCATCGGGGAATCCTCTTTCTCGATGAGTTGCCAGAATTCTCAGCGAGCGCACTCGAAGCGCTCCGAGAGCCCATGGAATCTGGCGTTATTCGCGTTGCCCGAGCTAAACGCAGCGTCACGTTTCCCGCAAAGTTCGCGCTCGTCGCCGCGATGAATCCGTGCCCGTGCGGATTTTATGGAGACCCGGATGCAAATTGCACGTGTGGTGCGTACGAGGTAATTCGTTACCAGCGAAAAATTTCAGGGCCCCTGCTTGATCGGATAGATCTTCAGGTGCGCGTGGGGCGTGTGAAGGTGGGGGAGTTGCGGGAAGACGGCGAGCGGGCGACAGGCGCGGAAATGATGGGTCCGAAAATCAAACAGTCGGTTGAGGCAGCGCGTGGGCGGCAGGCGGAACGATTCAAAAATAGCGGCCGCAGCAGCGGGCTCATGACGAACGCCGATATGACCTCGCGCGAAGTGCGCGGCATGGTCGCCCTTGAACCAACGGCAAGAAAATTCCTAGAAACCTTCGATACAAGCAGGGTCTCCGCGCGCGGTTATTATCGCATTCTCAAAGTCGCGCGCACGATCGCGGATATAGAAAACGCGGACCTCGTGTCCGCGGAACATCTCGCCGAAGCATTCAGCTATCGGCTGCGCGATGATACTTCGTGAAATTATTTTTTCGCGAAAGGATTTCTTGCGCCAATCACTTGGAAGTTGAGCGAGCATCCCGTCGCATCGCCCGTCTGCCCCATGAGGCCAACGGCCTGTCCCTGCTGCACATAATCGCCGGGCTGGACCGAAACCTGTTCGAGATGTGAGTAGCGGGTGGCAATGCCACTGCCAAATGGATGTTCGATCAGGACAAAATTCCCGTAGCCGTCATTCCAGCCATTCAAAGTATTCACGATCGTGTTGTCGGGAACGACGAGACCCTCTGCTGCCGCGACGACTTTTGTGCCGCAGGAATTTACGATCGTGATCGAATTGTCGGTGCCCAAAATTCCCTGATTAACTCCGCTCGCCGGCTTAATGAATTCGCTGTTGTAGTTCGGGAGGGCAAGGAGCGCTTTCTTGTTCGTCGGCTGAACCTTTGCAACGCTTCCGCCAGCGTAAAGCGTTCCCTCATCCCTTAACGCGGCGGCGTCCGGATCGATTACGCCCGATTCGGTTCCGGGATCTGACGGGGTCGGTGCCTGGCCGCTCGATGTGATAAAAGCCCCGACGTCGTTTGCCGGCAGCGTGGCCATATTTATTTCCGCGCCCTCCGCACTTGCGACGAGTGATTGCGAAATCGGCGAGATACCGCTCGCCGAACCAAGACGGGACGCGAGACTCCGCTCTTCGATGAGATTTTGCTTGGGTAAGAATGAGATCGACAAGAAAGAAGCTAAACCCAAAAAAACGGCCACTGTTAATGGCTTATGTTTCCTATATAATTGGGTTGCTATCGTACTAATACCCTCTAGCTTACCATAAATGCCTAAAAATAACCAGATTTTCCCGAAAACTAAGCCATTCCCGCTAAATCCGGCACAAAAAGCGGCGGCCGAGGCACCGAAGACCCCTCTTCTGATAGTCGCAGGAGCAGGAACTGGCAAAACCAGGACCCTTACGAGCCGAATTATCCACCTCATAGACACAGGCACTGACCCGAGCCGGATCTGCGCCATAACCTTTACCAACAAGGCTGCGAAAGAGATGCTCCGTCGGCTACCAGGGCAGCCCGAGCTCTTTATTGGCACTTTTCATTCCCTGGGAGCACGCATTTTACGCAGGGAATCCTCGATTTTAGGGCGTGGACCCAATTTCGTGATCTTTGACGACCATGATTCTTTCGAATTGATCAAGAAAATCGTCAAAAAACATGGTTTGACGGAAAAAGATAAGAAAAATACCCCATCATTCTTTGCCCAAAAGATTTCGGAGCTCAAAAACTTGGGGGCGGCGCAGGTTGATGAAGCAGCGACGGGCTTGACCGGGAAGCAGGATCGGGCGGCCATGGAGCGGATGGCACTCGCATCGCACGTTTTCGAGGAATATGAAGCTGCGCTCGCGCGGAACAATGCATTTGATTTTGATGACCTTATTGGAAAACCGGTCCTGCTGTGGCAAAAAAACGCGGCGGCGCTCAAAAAATATCAGAATAAATTCGATGCCATCCTGATTGACGAATACCAAGACATCAACCCGAAGCAATATGAATTCGTGAAACTGCTTGCGCAAGCGCATCGGAATTTGAGCGTGGTGGGCGATGACGAACAGACCATTTACAGCTGGCGCTACGCCGACATCCGCACGTTCCTCAATTTCGATAAAGATTGGCCGGGCGCCAAAGTTTATTTTCTCGAAGAAAATTATCGCTCGACTTCGACGGTGATTGACGCCGCGCAAGCGGTCGCCGAGCATAATCGCTTCCGCACGCCAAAAAAATTGTGGACGGGCAATCCGGAAGGGGAGCGCATCAAACTTTTTGAAGCGTGGGGAGAAAATGACGAAGCGGCGTGGATCGTCGACGGCCTCAAAACTCTGAAAGCGGCCGGCGGGGAATTTTCACAAAGCGCAATTTTGTACCGCACGAATGCGCAGTCGCGCGCGATCGAGCAAGCGCTCATCCGCCACGAAATTCCCTACCAAATTTTTGGCGGATTGAAATTCTACGAACGGCGCGAAGTGAAAGATGCGATCGCGGCGCTCCGCTGGGCGATGAACGAGCGCGACGAGCTCGCGCGCGAACGCCTGGAAAAGAATTTAACCAAGAAAAAGTTTGCGGCGTTCGCAAATAAAATGGGGGCGGCGATGCGCGGTCCAACAGGAATCACGCCGAAAGATGCGATCAAAATTTTTCTTGAAGCATTTGGCTATTTTGATTATTTGGAAGATAATTTTTTGAATTCTGATGAGCGCGAGGAGAACATTGCCGAGCTGATCGGCTTCGCCGAAGAGTTTTCCGACCTCCCGGATTTTATCGAAAAAGTGACCCTCCTCCAGGCCACCGATGATGAAAATAACCCAGCAAAATCAAGGGAAAAAGTGAATTTGATGACCATCCACCTGGCGAAGGGTTTGGAGTTTGAAAACGTTTTTATCGCGGGCGCGAGCGAGGGATTGTTGCCGCATGTGCGGTCGATCGAGCGCGAGGCGTCGCTCGAAGAAGAGCGCCGGCTGATGTACGTCGCGATGACGCGCGCGAAAAATAAATTGCATATCAGTTTTTACGGAATGCCGTCGCGTTTTGTTTCTGAAATACCTGAAAAATATCTTTCGCTCGCCCCGGGCGGCGCAACCATGAGTGGCGCGAGCGGCACGAACGCTGCCGGCGTTGACGACTTTGGCGATGATGCCGAAGATGACCAAGCGTGGCATGATGACGCAAGCGGAGAAAATGTGATTCAATGGTAAAACAAAAAAATCCCGAACCATGCCCAATAAATTACTCGGCCAACATTTTTTGAAGAATCCGCACGTGGCGCAAACCATAGTGCGCGCGCTTGACCCACGCGCGGGAGAAATAATTTTTGAAATCGGTCCCGGCCATGGCGAACTCACCCTCGCGCTCGCCGAAGCGGCGAAAAATGCCGGCGCGAAAGTCGTCGCGATCGAAAAAGATCCCGCGCTCGCCGAAACACTTTCCGCGCGTATCGATCCAGACGTCGAAATCATTGCCGGCGATGCCCTCAAAATTTTGGCTGAAGAAATTTCAAAACGTGGCGCCGAAAATTTTAAAATCGCCGGGAATATTCCTTATTATTTGAGCGGCCACTTGCTGCGCACCATAAGCGAACTTCAGAACAAGCCGTCCCGCGTCATCTTCACCGTACAAAAAGAAGTCGCCGAGCGCATCATCGCTGCGCCGGCAAAAATGAATCGGCTCGCCGCGAGTGTGCAGTTCTGGGCGACGCCAAAAATCATCGGGCGTATTCCAAAAGAGGATTTTGACCCGATGCCTCACGTGGATTCCGCGATTATCTCCCTTGATCGCGCCGAGCCGCGAGCCGCCCAGCCAGAAAAGTATTATGAATTGGTTCGCGCAGTCTTTGCCCAGCCGCGGAAGACCATTTTCAACAATATCGCCAGCCATTTCAAGAACTTCACACGCCCCGAAATCGAAAATCTGCTTGAAAAATGCGGCATCCAGCCTGGCGCGCGCCCTCAAAACTTATCCGTGAAGGACATCGTCTCGCTAGCCCAGATTTTTTAAGTTGTCGCAGGCTGCTGCGGGCGCTCTTGGGGATAAAACATTGGCCACTTTGGCCGTTTTAGTGCGGTATAATCTATATAAATGATAGATGTGAAGAAGTTTGTCAGCGCCTTCTTGATTTTGGCCGCCTTGACGGCTTCCGGGGTGCTGCTCGTGAACTTCTCCGGCCGAATGCCGGCCGCTCCGACCGCCGGATCTATCACGCAGAATGGCTCGGTCCCAACGAATGCCTTCGCCCCTGAAAGCGCCTCTCTCCCGAATGATGCATCCGGGGGTACCGACATTAATGCTGCTATCACCTCTGACCCTAACAATCTCACGAATCAACTGGCTGATTCGCTCCTTACGAACGTGATCACGGCGAACCCAAACGGCCCGCAGGACGATGGCAGCGGCGACGGGTTGTTGACACCACCCGATCCCAATGCGGTGATTGCCGGCATCGACCCGAATGTTTACCGAAAGGTGACAATCCCTGACTGGGATTTTGAGGCGGCGATGCTTTCAGCTCACACCTCGGTGGCGGCGTCGAATTCTGACATCGCTCATTATGCGTCCGACGTAAGTTCCATCTTGGGCGACGTCAACCGCCAGGCAACCGCATTCGATGCGCAATCCACCGGCGAAGCCGACCTTGCGGCTTTGCATTCGCAAACTCAAACTTCGATTCAAAAATTGGCGAGTCTTACGATTCCAAAAGATCTTGCGAGCTTCCACAAGAATCTCGTCAACGTTTTGGTGTATCAAAAGAATGCACTCGCGCTCGTCGAGTCAGCTTCGAACGATCCCTTCAGGGCATCTCTCACGCTCGAAGCAGAGACGCCGAAATATCAAGTCGCTGCGCAGAAACTTCAGAAGGCCGCACAGGCCGCCGAAGCAAGCGGCGTGCTTTCGCTCCTCCCCAAGGATTCGTCAAACGGCGAAAATCGTTTATTGGCTGCCGTTCATTCGCTTATCGGCATTCCCACCGCGCACGCATTCATCGTCTTTGACCCAATAGCCGATGCGCAGACGACGATCACGGCAACACAGCTCATCCTGCAGATCGTGAAGAGCGCGCTTTTACAGATTCTTAAGAATACTCTGATCACAATCATCCAAAACCGCGTTTTGGGTTTTATAAAAAATAACGGAAATCCGAAGTTTATTCAGGATTGGGGGCGATATGTTTCGGATGCATTTAACTTAACTGCGGGCGGCGCTCTCGGCCAAATCGTTCCTGGTCTTTGCAATAATTTCAGCCCTCAAGTGACGCGGTGGCTTCAAAATTCTTTCCCGGGGGCGAGCATCATTCCTGGCGGAACATCGCTGAACGGTGCGGCAGGAACAAACTGCTCCCTCCAAGGCGTAGCCGCGAACCCAAATTTCTATAACAACTTCTCGGCCGCGGGGCCGGACGCAGGATTTCAAGGGTTTATTTCATTGCTTAGTCCACAGAACAATCCCTTCGGTGCCTTCGCGGAAGCGCACGATGAAATATCCTTCCTTTCGAATGCTGCTGCAGGCGCCACTCAAAACAAAGCGGTATCTTCTGGTGGGTTTATAGGCCAAGAAATTTGCGGCGACGGATCAACGCCGAGCTCCGTTTTCACCTATTGCCAGGTGGGGCACGTTAATGCGAACGGGAGTTCCTGCGTGAACAGCAATGGATCAACCGTGGGAACGCCTTTCAGGCAAAGGGGTTGTGCTGATAGTAACCAGCCGTTTGTCACCGCTCCGGGAAGGACGATCGGCGATACGCTTTCGAATACTCTCGGCGCGAATATACACCTCGTCGTAAACGCTAACGACATTATCGGACTTGCGGCCACGATTGGCGCGTCGCTTCTCGAGCAATTTGTAGCAGCTGGCATCCACGGTTTGATCACGACCCAGCCCGCAGGCACGGGTGCTGTTCCGACCACCGCACCGAGTCTGCCGCCGTTGGCTTGCATCCCAAGCCAACTCATTGCTTCGAGCAGCGATGTACTTGTTCTTAGTAGCACGGGGGGCGATGGCCTCAATTATGATTGGGTTGCGTTCGGTGGCAATCCTTCGAGCGGATCTGGAGTTTCATTTACAACATCATTTGCCAATCCGGGGACTTATAGCGTGACCGTTACGAACGTCCCGGCGGGAGCAAGCAGTCAGAGCGCATCCTGCGCCGTCACCATCCAATAACATGCTGAAAAAACGACTGCCATTTATTCTTCTTGCCGGAATGGCGGCGGCGTTAGCGGCGGCTGCGCCGGCGCACTTCGCGCATGCCAGCTGGTTCGGCCTCGATACCATTGCCGGCGGGGTGATTGGTTATATCGCCTATGGACTTATCTATATCATCGCGACCATCGCGGGGGTAGCGATTTCGATTATTACCTATCTCATCAGCATTCTTCTCCAGGTTAGCTCTAACGTCGTGAACACCGCAGCCGTGCAGGTTGGGTTTTCCGTGATGCTCGCGATCGCGAACCTTGGGTTTGTTCTTTTCATCATCATCATAGCGATCGCCACTATTCTGAAGAGGGAATCGTATGGAATGAAAAAATCGCTGTGGCGATTGGTCATCGCTGCCATACTCGTGAACTTCAGTCTCGTGATCGGGGGAGCGGTTATAAATTTTGCGAACATCATTACCAACCAATTCTTGCAGCAACTTCCCGGCGGTGGAGGCAATAATGGGCCTACAACCTTCGCGCAAGAACTCGCTGGAGCTTTCGCGCCCCAAAAAGGACTTCTCGTACTTTCGAGCTCCGGGAATAATGTTGCCGGGAACATTGCGGGGTCAAACCTCGGAGACGTGAATGCCGGGAGTACTATCGCAAGCATGATCACCCCTGTCGTGAGCGTCTCTGCTGCTGCAGCTCTGCTTATCGCAATCATTATTACCCTCGCGGCATTTGCGACCATGTTGCTTATCCGATACGTGTATCTTTCTATACTCCTCATCGTGATGCCATTCGCTTGGCTCATGTGGGTATTTGAAGGGACGAAGGGACAATTCAAAAAGTGGTGGGATTCTTTCATTCGATGGTCGTTTTTTGCCCCTATTGTAGTATTTTTCCTTTGGCTTTCGATCGCGACGGCCCAAAAACTAAATACCAACAACAACGACAACCCGATAGGGTTTCTCGCCGGGACTAGTTATACCGCAAACACGTCGAATCCGATCACCGGGGCTCTCGGTTCAACGTTTGGATCTTTCGTTGCCGCCTTCGCCTCAACGTCGCTCCAAGCAGTGTTAGTTGTGGGGCTTGCGGTGGGCGGCATGATCGCGGCGAATAAGTTGAGTATCATGGGTGCGAAAAATGCTGTTGGCGCTATGGACGGTGGAGCGAAAGCTTTTAGAAATTATGTTGTAAAGCGGGGCAAAAGGGGAACGTTAACCGTTGCCCAAAAAACTATGGGTGGCGTAGCTAGGGTTGCAGCGCCTTCTCCTGGAGCACCGCCAAATGCATGGAATAGATTCCGAGGTAGTGTTGCGACGCGATTTTCTGGAGCCTCTGCTAACTTGGGTCAGGCTGCAACGAGTTCGAATCTCAAAACTAAAGGTTTGGCTGCGACGGTCTGGGGTGGCATAAAGCAAGGGTCTGGATTATTTAAGGGCGCGAGCAAGAGCAGTAAGGATTGGGAATGCCAAGTTTGTCATAATGTTCAAAGAAGTACGATTAAGCCGACGACGGCGTGTCAAAATTGCCACTCTCCTGCCGCTCTAGCTAAATGGACTCAAATATAATTTAGAACATGATTTTAGTTGATCAGATAACAGAACAAGAATTGGATCGGAGATTCGATAGCCTTTCTATAAAACTAAGAGATGCGCTCACATCGGAGCGAAATCTAAATATCGTTAGTGATATTTGTGAGAAAAATAAAATTCTCGACAAAGAAAAGGCGGCGGCTATTCACCAAATAATCGGTTTAACGATACTTGGCTTTGCTCACTATTATGATATCGGTAAAGAAATAAACGAGTCGTTGTCATTAAATAATTCAAAATTTTCTAATGATATCGCTGAAGAAATAAATGCTAAAATTTTTTCTCCAATCAAAGATGATTTAGAGAATAATTATCATCCCATCATTAGTGAAGTTGCCAAAACACTAACCCCCGCCAAGATTCTTCAACCTGAAGAAAAAAAATTGCCGAAAATATTGACTGAAATAGCGACGCCGCAGGCGATCAAGCCGGCGCCGATACCAATATCAATCCCCATTCCCACGCCCACTCCTCCGCCCAAGCCCGCGGGCGTGCCAGTCCCCATGCCTTCGGTCCTCTCGCAATCGGCCGGCGCGTCGGCCAAGGTTGGGATCGCCCAGGTCACGCCCGATCGCTTGAAACCCGCGGCGCCTCCACCGCCTGGCTGGTCAAAAGCCCGGTCAGGGGAACCAGTCGTGAAGCTTAGCGGCCCCGTGATGCCCGCGCCTCCGGTCCCGCCCGGATCCTTAAATAAAATGCCGAGTGGACCAGCGGTGACGGTATCTATCACCCCACCAACGGCGCCTGCCGCACCAAAAATGCCGACGGCATCATCAGCGCCGATCGCGAAGCCATCCGAACCGGCGCCGATTCTGATCCACGAAGATGCATCGCTGCGGCCGCAGCAAAAAATTCCTGACTTCCATTTCCCGATCACTCCGGACACGACAAAAAAAGAGTCAACTGCGCCGCCGCTCAAGCCCGCGATCCTCGAGCTTGGTAAAAATGCTCCGAGCGGTATGGCGAACACTGCGGCGCTAAAGCCGAGCACCGTTGCCTCGACCCGCGTCGTCCATTACACCGAATATAAATCGCCGACGCCGGAGACGCCGATCAAACCGGTAGCGCCGCAGGGGCCGCGGCAGGTGACAGAACTCACCATGCAAAAGCCGGCGCCGCGAACGATGCCCGCTGCAGCGACACCGCCGAAACCTCCGCTCAACCCGTCGCTGCCGCCGGGGCCGCCAAGTCCTTCGAGCTCGCCGCCCGTTCCGCCAGGACTGCCGCCGCAAAAGAAATAGCCCAGGGAGCAATATAGATGACCGGCCCTTCGGCCGGTCATCAGTTATAATAGAGGTGATGCAATATCAAGTGCCGCAATTTATCGAGACCGAAGACAAGATCGTGGGCCCCCTTACGCTCCGCCAGTTTATTTATGTGGGCATTGGCGCCCTGCTTTCCGCCCTCCTTTATTTCATGGTCCAGACGTGGCTCTGGCTGATTCTCTCTATATTTATAGTAGGAATTGCTGTGGGGGTTGCTTTTGTGAAGGTTGAGGGCCGGGCGCTCGGCAATGTTATTCTTTCGGCGGCAAGCTTCTATTGGAACCCCCAGACCTACGTTTGGCAGGCGGCGCATGCTGCAAAGGCTCCGAAATCCCAGGGAGACTCGGGGTTTGTTGCATCTCTCCAGAAGATCGCGGAGGGCGCGGCGCTTCGCAAGCACTGGGAAAGCCTGCAGACGGGGGAAAAGATGTCGGCTGAAAAGTTTGCCGAAAAGAAAATGAATGAGCGTTACGCTATCTTTCGCACGATCATGGGCGATCGTGAAGCGGCGCGGCGAGTGGATTACCGGTAAAAATCGTGGGAAAATAAATACATGGCCACGAACCAAGCGGCGGGTAATTCATTGGATCTCGTGAACATTAAGGAGATCCGCGACAATACCATCATCCTTAAAGACGGTGGGATGAAGCAGATCGTGATGGTGGGCGGCGTGAATTTTGCTTTGAAATCCGAGGAGGAGCAGAACCTCATGGTGCAGGGATACCAAACGTTTCTGAACGGCATCGATTTCCCGCTCCAAGTCGTGGTGCACTCGCGCAAAGTGAATGTCGATAAATATATCGAGACGCTTCTCGAGCGCAAACAATCCGAGGAGTCGCCGCTCCTGCGCAACCAGATCGACGAATACGTGGAATTCGTGAAGGGGTTTGTCGAAAAAAATGCGATCATGGAAAAAAGTTTTCTCGTGGTCGTGCCATTTTACCCGACGATGGGTTTGCCGAGCGGATCATCGCTTACAAGATTCCTTCCGTTCGGGAAAAAATCGAAACCGGATGATGCCGCGAAGAAGAGCGCTGAAGAAAACGAGCGCGCGTTCAAAGAAAATTTGGCCCAGCTTGGCCAGCGCGTGACGCAGGTCGTGAACGGGCTTCTCGTCGTCGGCCTCGAGGCGACCGCGCTCGAAAACGATGCGCTCGTCGAGCTCCTCTATAACTTTTACAATCCCCAGACGGTCGAGCGAAAAGAAATTGCCGTGCCCAACGAACATTGATCTCGCGGAACATGCCTCCCGAACAAAAACCTGACAACTTCGACAAGATCAAGCAGATCATCGCACCGGCGGGGGCGCAGGTTTTCCCGAGCTATTTAAAAATTGGCGACAAACTCGCGAAAACGTTTTTCGTGTTTTCGTATCCGCGCTATCTCGCGACCGGATGGTTCGAGCCGCTCATTAATCTGCCGAATTTGTTTGATGTTTCCATTTTCGTAAACCCGATCGACACGGGCACCGCGCTTAAAAATCTCCGCAAAAAAGCGGGCCAGCTCGAGTCGCAAATCATGGACGACCAGGAGAAGGGTTTGGTCCGCGACCCGATGCTTGAAACGGCGGTCAAGGATGTCGAAAATTTGCGCGACTCACTTCAGCAGTCGGAGGAGAAACTTTTTGACACCGGCGTTTACATCACGATTTACGCCGACAACGAAGAAGACCTCGCGCGCCTCGAGAGCAAACTCGTCACCATGATGGAGGCGAAGCTCATCTATTTGAAACCTGCGCTCTTTGAACAGTTGGAAGGGCTTTCGTCCATTTTGCCGCTCGGCGAGGACAAGCTACAGGTCTACACGCCGATGAACACCTCGCCGATCTCGTCATTCTTCCCGTTCGTTTCTGAAGATCTTTCCTCGAACCAGGGGATTATGTATGGCATCAACCTCCACAACAATAATTTGGTAATTTTCGATCGCTTCTCCCTCGAGAATGCAAACCAGGTAGTGTTCGCAAAGTCCGGCGCCGGGAAATCGTACACCACGAAACTGGAGATCATCCGCTCGCTCATGATGGGCGTCGACATGGTGCTCGTGATCGATCCGGAAAATGAATATGAGCGTCTTGCAAAAACATTCGGCGGGAGTATGTTCAATATTTCCCTTTCGTCGCACGAGCACATTAATCCGTTCGACCTCCCGCTCATCCCGGAAGGCGAAACGCCGTCCGATGTTTTGCGCTCGCATATCGTGACGATCACGTCGCTCATTAAATTGATGCTCGGCAAGGTGACGCCGGAGGAAGACGCGATCCTCGATCGCGCGATTACCGAAACCTACGCCTCGCGTGACATCGTGGTTGACGGCGACTTCGCCGGGAAAGAGCCGCCACTCTTGAGCGACCTTGAAACCGTGCTCCGCAATTTGGAGGGAGGCCGCGAGATGGCGGAAAAGCTTTACAAATACACCTCTGGCAGCTTCTCGGGCTTTTTGAACCAGTCCACGAATATCGACATCAACAATCGGCTGATCGTGTTTTCGATCCGCGATCTTGAAGAAGAACTGCGTCCGATCGGCATGTTTGTAGTACTGAACTTTATCTGGTCACTCATCCGCGCGAAACTCGCGAAGCGCCTGCTCTTCATTGATGAGGCGTGGATCATGATGAAAAACGATGACAGCGCCACATTCTTGTTCGGCCTTGTGAAGCGCGCCCGCAAATATTTTTTGGGCGTTTCGACGATCACCCAAGACGTCGAAGATTTCTTACGGTCGCCCTACGGCCGCCCGATCATTACAAACTCCTCATTGCAGCTGTTGCTCAAGCAGGCGCCGGCGACGATCGATATCGTTGCAAAAGCGTTCGAGCTCACCGAGGCGGAAAAAAATTTTCTTTTGAGCGCCGAGGTGGGCACGGGAATTTTCTTTGCCGGCAAACGCCACGTCGCGATCCAAATTGTTCCGTCCTATTTCGAAGATCAGGTAATCACGACGAACCCCGAACAACTCCTTGCTGAAAAAGAGGGCCGGCTTAAATAACCCGCATGAACGAGGAGCTCGAAGCGGCTGAAATTGAGGGTGCGGTCGCGCCCGAGCCGAAAATTTCTCTGGTTGTCGGCGTACTCGGGGTAATCATCGCCATCGTCCTCGATGTTATCGGCCTCATACCATTTGTCGACGACGTTGAAGAGCTACCCGCGGGGATGGTTTTAATATTGAGCAGTATTTTCGGCTTGAGCAATGTCGTCTTGATGGTGCAAGCGGTAGCCATGGTTTTGAAAGCGATTCCGATCATCCAAGAGGTCCCATTTTGGACCATCGCGTGGTGTGTCACCTGGTATATCGAAGCTCATCCTTCCAAGCTCACGGCGATTGCAGAGCGGGCTGCGTCGGTTGCCGGTGCGGTGGAGGGGAACGTGGGAGGGCTTGAAGAAGCAGGGGCGGCTGGCGCGGCCGAGGCGGCAGGTGCGGCAAAGACTGCTGCTGGGGCTGCGGCGGGGACCGCCGCCGAAGCCGCGGTTACTGCAGAAAGTGGGGCAGCAGAGGCCGGTGAACAATCTGCAGAACGAGCTCGCCAAGCCAAGCCCCGTGAAGAAATTGAGCATGAAATGCGGAGTGGCGAGGAAATCCCGCCCGATGAGCGGCTTAAAGAAGAATTATTCAACCCGAGCGACGTTAATTTCCGCCAGGCACGCGACATTGAGGCGGGTCCAGAAGATGAAGACGAACCCGACGAGGAAAAGGCCGCGTAAAGTTGTATAATAAAGGTAATGAAGGCGCGTGTTCTCGGCACTTTTGCGCTGGCTGCCGTGTTTTTTATAAGCGGCGCGTTTGCGATGCCGGCGAGCGTCGAAGCGGTTGCCGGTCCGCAGGTTTATATTACTTGGCGCACCCTCGACGGCGTGGCGCCGGCGGGATACGCGGGGAAAATCCTTCCAAAAATTGGCTCGCAGGTGGCCGCATCAGTTGAAGTGCTCACCGCGAGTGGCCGCGTTGCCGATTTGCACAACCAAACTATTTATTGGTATTTGGATAACAGTTTTTTGGATGGCGGAACGGGAAAACAAACCATAACGTTCGGCGCGCCGGGTCATAACGAAATCATGTCGCTTCGCGCGGACATCCCGGGTTACCCGGGCGGGGAGTTAATCATGACGGCGCACATTCGCATGGTAAATCCAGAAGTCGTGATCGTCGCTCCCTACGCAAGCGGAATTTTTTCAGGAGATTCGGTTGCCGTGAAAGGCGTGCCGTATTTCTTTTCGACCTCTCAATTGAATAGTCTTGTCTACGCGTGGTCGGTGAACGGCCAAACGGTGGCCGCGCAGGAAAATCCGCTCGACCTCGTCGTTAATTTGACCAATGGGACCGTGGCTGGATATTCTCTCGGAATCAATTTCTCGGCGCGGGTGAGCGGCGACCCGCTAACCAGCGCCTCGCAGAACATCACCCTCGCGAAAGCCGGCGCATCACAATGATTTTTTTATCAAAGGCGCTCGCGGCCGGCGTTAACATCAACCCCGACATCCCCGGCCTCACCCCCTCGACCAGCATCTCGGGCCTCATCCAGAACTTCTACAGCTTTGCCCTCTTGATAGCCGGGGTCCTTGCCGTTGGCGCCATTGTGTATGGGGGGATGCGCTATGCCGTAGGGCATGGAAATCCCTCGTCTGAGAGTGAAGGAAAGAGCTGGATCGTCGGGGCCCTCTTGGGCCTCCTCCTCCTTGCCTCTGCCTATGTGATCCTCCATACCATCAACCCCGAGATCACGAAGCTCTCGATCCCTGGTCTCCCCCCGCTTGACGCTGCCCCTACGGGGGAGGGGTTGGGGGGAGGGGCCCCGAGTAATATTTACACTTCTTCGCACTCAAGCGATCCCGCGTGCCAGCAGCGTCAGGCAGGAACGTGCGTTTGGCTCCCGAATCGAGCGATGTCTTCCACATGCAGCGGCTATCAAAGTGTTTGGCCGGATGACCACTGTAACGATCCGCCCCCGCACCAGCAATGCGAGATATTTCATCAATGTTAAAATAAATCCATGAGGCGCCTCTATATTATTCTCGCGATCTTTGTGGTGATTATTCTTGGTGCGGTCAGTTATTTAGTTTTCTTCCGCGGATCAACTCAGCCAGGAACGGGGACGGCTCCAACCGGAAGCACTGGTTCGTTGCCTTCGGCTGGTGGCGCGGGCGGGGGCGCTGGCACGGGCGGGAACGGCGGGGCTGGTTCGCAAACGGGCAGTGGCGCGGGGGCGGGCAATCTTCCTGCGGCGGGCGGCGTGCAAGGGAGCACGAGCTTTGGCGTTGTGAGCGACCAGCCTGCGATTGATTATTTTGTTGATGTAAAAAATAACGTGACGATTATTGCGCCCAATGGCGAGATCAAATCGGTGGCTGGCGGGACAACGAAATCTCTGAACGCCGCAGGCGCGGAGAATATTTTGGCTTCCGGTTTCGCCTACAACGGAACGAAATTATTAGTAAATTTTGGCGACCGAACCAACCCGCAAACGAGCGTTTTTGACGTCTCCTCGACCGCCTGGACGCCGCTCGGCCTCGGCATCATCTCGCCGGTTTGGTCGCCAAGCGACATGCGGATCGCGTATCTCAAAAATAATTCTGATGGATCGGCAACGCTCTCCACGCTTGACCTTTCAAAAGCAACCAACAAACCAGTCGCGCTGGTTACGGTGCATGCAGAAGACGTCACGCTCGCCTGGCCAAATAAAAATCAGATTATGTTGAGCGACAAGGGAAGCGCGTATGAAGAAGGTTCACCCCTCGTCTATGATCTCGTGCAAAAAACCCTGCTGCGTCCGATGGCGGCCGTTCACGGCTTTGCCGCAATTTGGAGCAATACGACGAATACTGCCGCGCTCACATTTTCGAGCGGGGCTGCGGCGCGTGGCGGCGACTTATCTCTCTGGACGAATAATCTTTCCTCATCCGAAAGCCTGACCATCCTCACGCTCCCATCCAAGTGTGTATTTAATAGTGTGGTTGGGGTTGCTTCGGCCGGGACTTCGACGCCGGCTGCCGCGCCGTATCTTGCCCTGTATTGCGCAATCCCACAAAACGCTTCTGCGCTCTCAAGCGCCGTATTGCCGGATGACTATAATCAGCAGGCGCTTTTCACCGTTGATTCGCTTTATAAAATCCGGACCGACAACGGCGACGTTCAGACGCTGCTCACCCCCGCGCAGGCAGTTGATGCCACCAACCTCAAGGTTTTTGGGAAAACCCTCTTCTTTATTAACCGGTACGACAATAAGGTCTACGCGCTCTCGCTCGGCGCCTAACGTTTACATCCTAGTCTTGGTTTACGTGGGCCGCAGGCGCGGGTCCTTCTCCAATCGGCTTGATCACTACATAGCGCTCCTTGCCATCGCCCAAACTTTCGGTGGTCACTTCGGGGTGCACGGCGAGCGCGAC
The DNA here is from genome assembly GCA_964456235.1 of uncultured Candidatus Saccharibacteria bacterium. Lineage (GTDB taxonomy): Bacteria > Patescibacteriota > Minisyncoccia > UBA6257 > 2-01-FULL-56-20 > CAYWDX01. The sequence continues at coordinate 244,975 of CAYWDX010000001.1, forward strand.
GTGCACGATGCGGCGCTCGTATGAATTCATCGCGGGGAGGGGCACGGCGCCTTTGGTCGCGATCGCTTTTTTCGCGGCAGCGCGCGCGAGTTCCGCAATCAAATTTTTCCGTTCCTCGCGATAATTATTGATGTCGAAGAAAATGGCTTCGGTGCTATTTTTTTTTGCAATCATTTGCGCGAGGTGGTTGAGCGATTCAACAAACGCCGGGAGCGCTTCTTTGATAAAATTTCCGCCATCATAAATAAAAATGGCGGCGTGTTTTTCCTCGGGCTTCACTTCGATGCGGTAGTCGCGGAATCCCATGAGCGGGATGAGCTTGTTCGCGAGCGCCTCCCAATTATCCATGCCACCTACTATTTCATATTTCCTCGCTCAAGGCAAGTAAATGGCAAACAAAAAGTGTCGAGCGGGCATTAAAGAGAGCCCATGACCGCGAGACACTTTTTGTTTGTTAGATCGCCGCTGTTTCGCCGCGCTTGAAGTGGCGGTTGATGATAATTTGTTGGAAGACCGAAAAGAGCGATGTGACAAACCAGTAGAGCCCCACCGCGGCGGGCAAACTGTAAAAAATAACGACGGTGACGACCGGGCCGACGAACGCCATCTGCCGGGCCATCATTTCGGCGGACGACGGCTTCGCGTTGCGGTCGGGATTCTTGTAGAGCGCGAGGCGAGCCTGAAAATACTGGGCGATTGCCGCGAGGCCAATAAGGATAAGGTTCGGCTTTGTGAGGTCGATGAAGCTTAAAAACAGAGTATTTATGGGACCGGGGGGAGCAATGAATGAGTAGAGGCCGGCGAGATTCCCCGGCGCGAGGCCGGACCGGACCACCCAATAGAGGGCAAGCATGATGGGAATTTGGATGAGGAGCAGGAGAATGCTCGAGAACGGATTCACGCCATGTTCTTTATAAAGATCCATCATCGCCTGTCCCTGTTTTTCCCGATCGTGCTTGTGCTGTTCTTGAATTTTTTTGATATGCGGCTGGATGCGCTGCATGATCATCTGCTGCTTCGCGCCTTTGTGAAAAAACGGATAGAGCACGAGGCGCATGATGATCGTCACTAAAATAATTGCGATCCCGAAATCGCGCGCGGCAACCGTCTCGTACCAATAGACGAGCAAGTTCAGAATCGGCTGGTAAAAAATTAAATTAAAAAAATATCCCATGCTTTTTTATTTTACTTGATGCAGCGCCGCAAGCAATTTTTCGCGAAATTGTTTTTTGGTGAGGGCGTTCGCCTTCGGCGCGATGATCATGAGCAGGTCGCCGTAATTTTTTTTCGAAGTCCGGAGCGCCTCCCCGGCAAGCCGCCGAAAAAAATTTCTTTTAACGGCGCTTTTGTGGACCGCGGTGCCCACGATGATGCCGATGCGGTTCCTCCCGAGCTCATTCCCGCGCACCTTCAAAGAAAAAAATGGGTTGGCCACGGACTGGTCCGGCCGCAGCCGAAAATTTCGTGCGGGCAGCCGCATGCGTGAGGGGATCGCCACGTTTTAGACGCTCAACGTGCGGCGGCCTTTCGCGCGGCGCCGCGAAAGCACGCGACGGCCGCCGGGACTCCGCTGCCGCTTCAAAAAGCCGTGCGTCCGCTTACGCTTTTTCTTTTTGGGGTTATACGTGAACGACATTGATCGGATAGTACCACAACAATAAAATTTGCGCCAGGGATTTTTGTCATGGTAGAAATGGTTATACACACGTCGTCCACAGAAGGAAACGATTTGACTCTTTCATCGGGCGAGCGTATGAGTAATAATGAATCAATAAAAAATATGGATCTCGACCAACTTTGGCAATCGACCCTAGGAGAGATGGAGATCCACCTCACGAAGGCAAACTTTTCAATGTGGCTGAAGGGAAGCCGCCCCGTGAACCGCGATGAGGGTACTTTGTTCATCGCTCTCCCCAGCGTTTTTGCAAAAAACTGGGTGGAAAATAAATACCAGAAGAATATTTTGGGAGTTTTGCGGAATTTGGACAGTTCGGTGAAGAAGGTTGAGTATGTCATCAACCCGAAGGAGCGTCCGGCAGAAAAAGTTGCCGTCGACGTGAAAGAGCTGAACAAAGCAGAGGCTGCGGCAGAGCTGGAATTCAATCAAACGAATCCCGAAACAAATCTCAACCCGCGCTATACCTTTTCAACGTTTGTCGTCGGACCGTCGAATGAGCTCGCGTATGCCGCCGCAAAAGCGATCACGGAAAAAATCGGGAAATACAATCCATTCTATGTGTACGGCGGCGTCGGGTTGGGGAAGACTCATTTGATCCAGGCGATCGGGAATGAAATTTATGAAAAATATGGCAAGAAAATCCGGCCAAAATATGTTCCCTCCGAACAATTCACGCGCGAGGTGGTGTGGGGTCTCCGCAATGACCGCATCGAGAGCGTAAAAAAGAAATATCGCGACGCCGACGTCCTTATTGTCGACGACATCCAGTTTATTGGCGGCAAAGAGAAAACCGAAGAGGAATTTTTCCATACTTTTAACGCCCTCTACGAGGGGAACAAGCAGATCATCATCTCCTCTGACCGCCCACCCCAGTCCATCCCGACATTAGAAGCCCGCCTCCGGTCGCGATTTGAGGGCGGTTTTGTTGCAGATGTGGGCTATCCGGAGTACGAAATGCGCGTGGCGATTGTCCGCAGCAAGCTGATGGAATCCCAGCGCGAGCTCTCGGAAGATGTTGTTGATTTGATCGCCCGGCGCCTCCGGAAGAATATTCGTGAGCTTGAGGGGGTCCTTAAGAAGCTCCTCTTTCTCCAGGAGCAGCGGAAAGTCCAGATCACGGCAGACGCGGCGGAGGAGATTATTGAAAAGCTTACCCAGAACGGCGCGCGGCGCGTGAGCGATTCGCAGATTTTGAAGGCGGTCGCCGACTATTTCAACGTCTCACTCGAAGACCTCGTGAGCCATAACCGCCGCAAAGAAGTGGTTGAGCCGCGGCAGATCGCCATGTACTTACTTCGGGAAATCTCCGAGCTTTCATACCCATATATTGGGGAAAAAATGGGGAGGGACCACACCACCGCGATCCACTCCTATGAAAAAATTAACCAGGAGATTAACAGGAATTCAACACTAAACCAAAAGATATTAACAATTAAGGATTTGATTTATAAAAGCTAGACGAAGAATTCTTCGTCTTATCCACAAAAATCCAAACCCCACTAGTAATAACAAATCTTAATAATTAATTAATATTATTAATTCCATTTTATGAAATTCGTCGCGATCCAATCAAACATCAAAGAAGCGATCAGTGTGATTGATCGCGCCGCCGGAGAAAATATTAACCTCCCCATTCTTAAGAATGTTTTAATAAAAATTGAAAACAACCAGATTTTGTTTACCGCGACGAACCTTGAGGTCGCCGTGACTAGTAAGGTTTCGGGGAAGATCATCGAGGACGGGAAGATCACGGTTCCGCTGGGCACCCTTTCTAACCTCATCAGCAACATCCAGAGTGACCGCTTGAATTTTGGGAAGAAGGGGAACGCGCTTGAGATAAAAACCGACAATTACAGCGCCACCCTCCAGGGCCTCCCCGCCGAGGACTTCCCGGTCACGCCCGAGATCAAATCACCAAAAGGAAAAATTGAAATTAAGGGCGCTATTTTGAAAGAGGCGCTTCGCGAGACCATGGTGGCCTCGCAACTTTCTGAACTGCGTCCGGAATTAAATGCGGTGTTGTTTGATTTCACCATCGACAGCCTCAAGTTTGCCGCGACCGACGGGTTCCGTCTTGCCGAAAAAATGATTCCGCAAAATCTTTTTACCGCGAGCCACGAAGAACCCTTCCGCATCCTCGTCCCACTGAAGACAACCCAAGAAGTTCAGCGGATGGCGAAAGACGACGAGGCGATAACCATCCTTCATGACGAAAACCAAATCGTGTTTAAAACCGAACGCGTGGAATTAATTTCTCGGCTCACCGAGGGCGCATTCCCCGATTACTCGGCGCTCATCCCGAAAGAATTTTCGGCCGAGGTGATGGTTGATCGGGAAGAATTCGCGAATGCGATCCGGCTTGCGGGAATTTTCGGGCAAAAGAACAGCGAGGTGAAGATCGCCATCAATCCGTCGAAGAAAACGATGGAGGTGAGTTCGGCAGACCAGGCGCTTGGCGAGAACGCGTATTTACTCCCGGCAAAAATTAAGGGGGCGGCTGCGGAAACCTATTTCAATTGGCGTTATTTGGCAGACCCCATCAAAGTGGCTGGGAGCAGCGAACTTTTTATTGGGTTTCAAGAAGAAGCGAACCCGGCGCTCATCCGGGCGGTCAATGACAGCTCCTATTTCTATATTTTGAAGCCGATTTTGAAGTCCTAAGCGGGGCCCTAAACGCCGCTCGGCGTTCCACTTAAAACTGACGGGTGCTTCGAAACCCAATCTTGCACCGCCGCCTCCCATTTTTCGTATTGCGGATCGGCCGCTGGGTTTGCCGGGGGCGGCCCAGTCGGATCGTTTTTATCTACGGAGTAGAGGATTGAATGGACCTGATTGTTTGAAAGATAATCGCCCGCGAGGATCGGCTTCGCGGGATTGGTTGGATCCGGCGGCGTGAAATTTGCGAACGGCTGTGTTTGCAACGCCTGGCGCATAAAGGCGCTCCACATCGGAACCGCCGCGAGCAAACTCGAGCCGTTTCGGACCATCGGCGTGTTGTCATTGTTGCCCGCCCACACGCCCACCGCGAGCGTCGGCGTGTATCCCATCGCCCACGTGTCGCGATAATCATTTGACGTACCGGTTTTGAGCGCCACGTCGTGTCCCGGGAACACCGTGAGATTTAATCCGCTCACAAAAAGGCCGCTGCGCGCTTTCACATCCGAGAGGACGTCGTTCACGAGGCGCACCGACTGCGGGTCTGCCACGCGCGTTGATTCGTCCGCATATGATTCAAGCGTTCTCCCCGATGCGTCTTGCACCTGCAGAATCATCGCTTGACTGTGTTTAACGCCATCCGCCGCAAGCGCGGAGTATGCGCCCACCGAATCAATCAGGTGCACGGCGCCGCCACCGAGAACGACCGAAAGCCCGTACGAATTTGGATCGGTGAGTGTGGTGAGGCCAAAATGGTATGCGTTCTCAACTGATTTTTGCAGCCCGGCGAGATAGAGCGCTTTCACCGCGACCACGTTCACCGACTGTGCGAGCGCATTGCGCATGGACATTGGCCCCTGCGGCGGCTCGAAATCTTGTGGATGGAAGCACAGTTTTGTTGACGACGTGTTCGGATCGGGGAGTGTCGGGCAGCTTGGGTAGGTGCTGAACTCTGTCGGTACATCAAAGAAAACCGTGTCGGGCGTGTATCCTTCCTGGAATGCGGTGAGGTACACGAAGGGTTTTAGGGACGAGCCCGGCTGGCGCAACCCTTGGATCGGCACGTTAAAACTCGGCTCGAATTTGCAATTGACGCTCGGCGTGCATCCCACGGGCAGCGATGACGTCGCGAAATAATCGCGCGAGCCGACGAGCGCGAGGATCTGGCCGGTCTGCGGATCCTCCGCGACAAGCGCCGCATTGTAACCTTTATAAAGCTCCTGGTTGCGTTCCGCGCCGGCCAGGACCGCCGCTTCTGCCTGCTGCTGCATATTCCAATCGAGCGTCGTGACCACCTTGAGGCCGCCCTGGTTCACCGCCGCGTCGCCATATTTCTGCACGAGATAATCTTCCACCGCCATCACGAAGTGCGGAGCTTTGATCCCCCCCGTCGAACGCGCCTGGAAAATAACTTTATATGAAAGCGCGTCATTCAACTCCATCTTATTAATTTTTCCAAGATCATACATGCGCTGCAGCACGAGCTTTTCCCGTTTCAAGAGCTCGCTTTGGTGTGCCCCCCACGGCGAATAATATGTGGGGGCTTGGGGGAGTGCGGCGAGCACGGCACTTTGCGCCAAATTGATTTGCGAAACCGGAACGCCAAAATATGCCTCGCTCGCTTCTTCCACGCCCAAAATATTCGGCCCGTACGAAACCTCGTTCACATAGAGGCCGAGTATCTGGTCTTTTGAGTAGTACTGGCCAAGACGAACGGCGAGGATCAACTCTTTTAATTTGCGCGTGATCGTTTGGTTTAACGAAAGAAATGCCGTGCGGGCGAGTTGCTGGGTGATGGTTGAGCCGCCCTGCGCGAGCGAGCCCGAAGTGATGTCGACGTAGAGCGCGCGAAGGATGCCCTTCCAATCAAATGCCGGCTCGTTGTAGAAATTAGAATCTTCGATAGCGACCGTCGCGTTCTTCAACGTTTGCGGAACCTGATCGAGCGGGACCACGGTGCGGCGGCCGCTCTGGCTTGTTTCATAAAGAAGCGTGGCGCCGGTCCGGTCGTAAATTTTTGTTGATTGCGCGATTTGCTGGCTCCCGATTTCGGCGAACGAGGGGAGGGTCGCTGAAAAATAAAGGATCATCAAAAAAAGCACGATACAAACGCCCGCCACCGCGATGCCGGCGATTTGGAAGTTACGGATTCGGTTGCGTTGCATGCCTTTCATTATCAAATAAAAACAGCCCTTTCTCAATTATTGTGCGAGAAGGGCCGTTTTTTAATTACATTTCCATCTCGCCGTCCGCATCGTCGTCTTCATCATCCGAGCCGTCGCCGCTGTTTGTCCCGTCCGTCTCATCGTCATCCACATTCATGTCGGCATCGTCACTCCCGGCTTCATCACTCAAGGGGATGAAAGCGAAGTTCAAAATGTTTAACGCGAATTCCATAAATACAAAGTTAGAGCGACCTTTCTATTTTTATTTCCATCAGTATAGGAAAGCGGGCGAACGTGTCAATGGCGCGTAATCCACAGGCCCGCGCGCTTCCATGAAGGTACCCAGCCGCTAATACTGCCCGCACGCCATGATCGCGAGCGCGAGCGCGTCGCTTGCGTCATCAATCACTTCGAGTTCATGTTCATTCAGCATGAAGCGTACCATCTTAAGGACCGCTTTTTTGTCGGCAAGGCCATAGCCCGTGATGCCGAGCTTCACTTCATTCGGCCCGTATTCCCTGACGGGGATGTCCGCCTCTTTTATGGCGAGGAGCACGGCGCCGCGCGCTTGCGCGACGGCCATGGCCGTGCGCTGGTTTTTTGCGAAGAAGAGCCGTTCCACGCCCACCACTTCGGGCTTATATTTTTTTATGAGTTGGGCCGTGCCAGTTCTTGTCGTCATGAGTGCGGCGCCGTCGTCGGTCACCGTTCCTTTTTTTTGGCTTTCGATTGCGAGGATACCGGCGTCGATGAGCGTAAGTTTGCCCCGCTCACTTTTTACAACGCCGTAACCGACACGCCGCGTGCCAGGATCAATGCCGAGGGCGATCATGACGCAGTGGTAAAAATATTTTGGACGTCGTCGTTCTCGTCGAGGGCTTCGATCAGCCCCTCAAGCTTGGTTTTGTCTTCGGGCGAAAGTGCTTGTGGAAATTTTGCCTTCCACTCGTGCGGATTGTCGGCGGCCATCGGCTCGAATGCCCATCGGACGCTCCCCGCCTCGGCCCACTTCCCGCCGTGATCTTTTAATATGATTTTAATTTCTTGGACGGTGCGATTTTTGCTGTCGCTGATCGCTTCAATAAGAATTGCCGCGCCGCCGGGGCCGTAGGCTTCGAAGGCAAGTTCTTCGAGGTCTCCCGCATCTGATGCGCGTTTGATCGCGCGCTCTATCGTATCTTGCGGCACACTCGCTTCGCGAGCTTTCGTGACGGCAGTGCGGAGGCGCGGATTGAAATCCGGATTCGATTCGGTTTTCGCGGCCGCGGAAATCGCGGTGAGAAGTTTCGAAAAAATCTTCCCGCGCTTTTTATCGGTAATTTCTTTTTTGTGCTTGATTCCTGCCCAATGCGAGTGGCCTGACATGTCCCGATTATATTCCCCGTCCCGCGCAAAAAAAAGACCCCGCATTACCTTCCCCCTCTGAAAAGGTTTTGCGGGGTTTGCTGCAACCGGCGAATGCCGGTTATGAAACGAAGGAGGTCATGGTCGCTTGCCGATCTCGAAGATGCAATCGATCGCGGCTTCGGCGGCGGCCATTCGCGGGTCGGCGACGTAGTAGTTCTGCGAGCCGTATCCATTCACGCGCGCGATCGAGACCGCACCGTTCCTGGACTCCTGGACTCTCACGTCCACGTTCATGGTGGCGGTGCGGGAGGGATCGATGACCCCCGATTTCGCATTCGTCATCTTGACCGAGACCTGATATTGGCCCTGGCTCCCGCCGCCGCTCCCGCTTCCCGAGAACACGCCTCCGAAGACGCCGCCACCGCCGTACGATGACTGCCCGGTTTGCTGGCGGACCGTCACTTCGAGATGCCAGTCGACGCTTGAGCGCGTTTGCGGGTTCTCTTCTTGGTAGACGTCCCGATCGATGACCGCGTAGCCCTTGCGGGAAAGCGCGTCGACGATGATCGGTTGCAGTTCGCGGTCATAATTCACGAGGAGAACTTTCGGACCCCGAGTGGAATCCGGAGAATCCTCCGCCGCGTTCGCGACCCGCTTGTTGTAGGGGCCGGTGTTTTTCTGCTCAGAGCAGTCTCGACGGTTGTCGCCGCGCACGTTCATGCGAGGGGAAGCAGGATTCTGCCCGCCGCCCAACGCGCCGATCACCGCGCCCGTGATGCCGCCGATCATCATGCCGCGGTTGCCGCCGGCGACTTTGCCGATGCCGGCACCGACGCCGCCGAGGACCGCCGCGCTCGCGACCCGCTGCCCCACCTGCGACGGGCACTGGGCCTCGCCGACGGCCGAGAGGAGTAGGAACATCGTGACGAGAACAATCAGAAACTTCTTGGCCATGGGAGGCCTCCTTGTTCAGATTTAAAGAGCTGTAATGCTTGAATATTATACGACATTAATTGCAGAAATGTCAAGTCCATTCCACCGGCCCTAAAATGGCGCTAAAATAAGGTGAAATGGCTGGTTTACATCCGATCGATCTTCAGAGTCGGCTCGAAAAGCTCCGGCAGGAAGGCGAGGAGCGGTCCGCGGAGCGCCTTTCGAAGCAGCTTGGCGTGGCCTACGTTGACTTGACCAAGATGCCGATTTCGCTTGAAGCGGTGCGCATGATCCCCGAGGCCAAGGCTCGCGATGCCAAGATGGCTTGTGTGGAAATTAAAGGACAGACCCTCGCGCTCGCGGCGGTGAATCCTGAACTCCCAGCGGTGAAAGCGATCACGGATGAGCTCCACGCGCAAAAATACGAGACGAAACTTTTTATCGCGAGCGCTTCGGGGCTTGAAGCCGCCTGGCGCCTCTATAAATTTGTAAAAGCCGCGGGCGCGGAGATCACGGGGAAAGTTGAAATCCAAAAGAAGCGTATCGATGAACTGCACGATGAGATCACGAGCCTCGACGCGGTAAAAAATGAATTCGCAAAAATAAATTTTGCTGACGCGACGCCCATCGCCATCATGGAGCTCATGCTCGCTGGTGCTTCCGCGCTCCGCGCATCCGACGTGCACGTGGAAGCCGAAGAGAAAAAAGCAAAAATCCGTTTTCGCATCGACGGGTTGCTCCACGACGTGTTCGATGCGGTGCCGCTCCACTCATATCTCGCGCTGGTCTCGCGCCTGAAATTACTTTCCGGCATGAAGCTGAACGTACGCGACGAGGCGCAGGACGGCCGTTTCACGATGACGCTCGCAGGAAGAGAAATGGAGATGCGCGTTTCCGTAATCCCGGCCGAGTTCGGCGAGACGGTCGTGATGCGCATTCTTGATCCGGCGGCGACGCTCGTCGGTCTGCCGGACCTCGGCTTGCGTCCGGACAATTTGGAAATGGTGAAGGCGGCGCTCGCGAAACCAAACGGGCTGCTTTTGAATACCGGCCCGACCGGTTCGGGGAAGACGACGACGCTCTACGCATTTTTGCGCAGCGTGAACAATCCCGAGTTGAAGATCATTACGCTCGAAGATCCGATTGAGTACCGTCTCGAAGGGATCGAACAGACTCAAGTTGATGAAGAATCGGGATATACCTTTGCGAACGGGCTCCGCGCCATAGTGCGGCAAGATCCCGACGTTGTTCTCGTCGGTGAAATCCGCGATTTGGAAACCGCCGACATCGCTTTGCAAGCCGCTCTTACGGGGCATCTCGTTTTTTCGACCCTCCACGCGAATGATGCCATCGGCGCCGTGCCACGCCTCGTGAGTCTTGGCGTGAAACCGCCGAGCATCGGTCCGGCGCTCGCGCTCGTCATCGCCCAGCGCCTGGTGCGCGTCCTCTGCCCGGATTGTAAAAAACAAAAATCGCCCGACGAGGCGGCGCACGCGCGCATTAAAAATTTCTTAAGCAAGCTGCCCTCGCGCGTTGCGAAGGCGCCCTACGAGAACGTCACGCTCTACACATCCGCGGGCTGTACAAAATGTAATGGGATAGGGTATAAAGGGCGGGTAGGGATCTTTGAATTTTTAGAAGGCGGCGCGGAACTCGAGAAGGCGATCATGAAGGACGCCTCCGAAGTTTCGCTCCGCGAAGTGGCCGCACAACAGCAGATGGTCACCATGCAGGAAGACGGCATCCTAAAAGTCTTGGAAGGAAAAACCACCTTCGAAGAGGTGGAGAGCGTGACCGGCCCGATCCGATGGGAGTAGTAGACTCAAACCTGGGGGCAATTCCTCGTGAAAGGATTTGTATCTCTTTTACCTAAAGATAAAAGAGGCTAGAATTACTCAAAGGAGAGAAACAGCCGAAACCGTTTCATCCTGAAAATTTTAGAAATAATTCCCGCCCCCAGATCTGAATCAGCTACAAGGTGGTATGTTAGCATACTATTTGTGACTTGTCAAGGGGCGCCCATGAAGCCCTAATTTTAATGAATTTTTTATGAAAAAAAACAGCGTGGCGGGGAAGGGAGGAGCCATCAAGGGGGACGACCTTACGATTGATGTAACCCTGCGCCCGACAAGCTGGGACGAATACGTTGGCCAGGAAAAGATTAAAAACAACTTAAAAATAATTTTGGAGGCGGCGATGAGGCGCAAAGAGCCCGCCGACCACCTTTTGTTTTCCGGACCAGCCGGTCTTGGGAAGACGACGCTTGCATACCTCATCGCGCGCGAGATGGGCGGGATGATCAAGACGACTTCCGGGCCGGCGCTCGAAAAAACCGGCGACCTTGCGGCGGTCCTCACGAATCTCGCGCCTGGCGAAATCCTTTTTATCGACGAGGCGCATCGCGTGAACCCAATGATTGAAGAAATTCTCTACCCGGCGATGGAGGCGCGGAAGCTGCATCTTGTGGTGGGGAAGGGCCCGTCCGCGCGCACGCTCTCGCTCGACCTGCCGCCCTTCACGTTGATTGCGGCAACGACGCGGGAGAACCTGCTTTCGCAGCCGCTCCGCTCGCGGTTCGGCGCTACCCTCCGCCTCGGCTTTTACACGATCGAAGATATTAAAAAGATATTAAACCGCTCGGCGCGGATTTTGGATGTTAAGGCGACGCCCGAGGCGGTGGAGATCCTCGCGCGCGCGGCGCGGGGGACTCCCCGCATCGCGAACCGCCTGCTCCGCCGCGCGCGCGACTTCGCCGAAGTGCACGGCCGGGAAATTATTGATGACGCCGCCGCGCGGGAGACGCTTGCGATGCTTGACGTCGATGAAGCGGGTCTCGAACCCCACGACCGGCGCCTCCTCATGACGATCATCGAAAAATTCAACGGCGGGCCGGTCGGCATCAACACGCTTTCCGCCGCCCTCTCCGAAGAAAAAGGCGTGATTGAAGATATCTACGAGCCCTATCTCATGACGCTCGGCTTTTTGCAGCGCTCATCCGCCGGCCGCATCGTCCTCCCCGCCGCCTACAAACATTTGAAAATCAAAGGACGCGACGGGTTGCTGTAATAGAGTTTTATGAAGCCGCGAAAATTTTATAAAACTCTTTCATTACAAGAGACGCAGAAACTTGGAGAAGAGCTTGGTCGTTCCATCGCAACTGCTGCAACCATAAACTCTTCCTCCGCAAAAATCTTCGCCCTCGTCGGTAACCTCGGTGCCGGGAAAACAACCTTCGTCCAGGGTTTTTTCAAAGGCGTGGGATTACAGAAGCGCGCACAAAGCCCCACTTTTATATTGATGCGCCGCCATGCGCTCAAAGGAAAAAATCTTGGGCGGCACTTATACCACGCAGACGTCTATCGTTTGAAAGGCCCCGAGCAACTCGAGCCGCTCAAATTTAAAGAAATTATTAAAAACCCAAAGAGCGTGATTCTTGTCGAATGGGCCGATCGCATCCGCAAAGCGCTCCCGAAGCACACGACATGGATCAAATTCGAGCACGGGAAAAAAGAAAACGAACGGCGTATTATTATCGGAGGTGCGTATCATTAGCACCAGCGTTAGCGCCAAGCGGCTTCGTCTCATTAGCACCATCCGCACTATGAAAACCCTCCTCTTATTCGACGCAAACTCCATAATCCACCGGTCGTTCCACGCCCTCCCGCCCTTCACGGCGCCGGACGGCCAACCGTCGGGAGCGCTCTATGGCCTCGGCAGTATCCTCCTTAAACTATGGCGCGATGAGCGGCCGGATTACGTCGCCGCACTTTTTGATCGCCCCGAGCCGACCTTCCGCGACGCGAAATATAAAGAGTACAAAGCGCACCGGGCGCCGACCGCAGACGAACTTATTTCACAAATTGTTGAAGCGCACCGCCTCTTTGAAGCCTTCGGCGTAAAAACATTTGAGAAAGCCGGGTACGAAGCCGATGATCTCATCGCCACGTTTGCCGATACATTCCAGAAGGAACGCGACACCCAGGTGGTGATTCTTACGGGCGACCGCGACACGCTGCAGCTCATTCGCGACAAAAAAATCGTCGTACGCACCTTTAATAAAGGAGTGAGCGACACGACGATTTACGACGAGGCGGCGGTCAAGGAGAAATATGGCCTCACGCCCGAGCAGCTGATTGAATATAAGGCGCTCGTCGGTGATGCATCCGACAACATCAAGGGGGTGCCCGGCATTGGCCCCAAGACGGCGACTGAAGTTCTGCAAAAATATAAAACGGTAGAAAATATTTATAAACATCTAAAAGACGACGAGAAGCTCGAGAAAAAATTCGGGCCATTCAAAAAAAATGCCGACCTTTCGCGCGAACTCGTCGTGCTCGAGCGGAACGTACCGATCGCGATGCCCAAACTCGCCGATCTCGCCTCCGCCGAAGAACCGCCGACGGTAAAAAAATATTTTGAGACGATGGGGTTCGCGACGCTCCTCAAGCGTCTTGATAACGCATCGGGCAGCGCGGTCGCAAATGGAAAACCGAAAAGCGTCCAGGGCCGCATGTTCTAAGCCGTCTCGCACGCGCCGCACTCGCCCCTAAATGCTATGATTGTGAAAAGCCTTGGCACAAGAGGATTTTTCACAATTCAAGAAGGTCATTTTGTGGCCGGAGTTCCACATCGTCTGGATCTTTTTAGCCATCGCTGCGGTCGCGTTTGCGATTGACGCCGTTGAACTCGGTAACAGTTTTTTCCTTTTGGTTGAGGGCGCGCTCCTCTTCGTCAGCTTTTTGCTGCTTGCCGTTACGGCCTACCGCGCGGCGCGCATTGACCGCGACACGAAAGTTGAGCGCGGCGAGTTCAAGAATATTTCAGAAACGCTTGACGATGCGCTCGTCGTCTATGACGAAAAATTTCGCGTAATGATTTTTAATGCGGCAGCGGAGCATCTATTCAAGCTGCCGGCGCAAAAGGTGATCGGCCACGTGGTGGTGCCCCAGGATGTCGAGCGCGAAGGGTGGCGGATGCTCGTGCAAACTATTTTCCCGTCGCTCGCCCCGCGCGTCGTCGTCCGTTCAAAGGAAGGGGAGTTCGCGCAAGTGTCGGATATTTCGTTCACCGATCCGCAAGCGGAATTGCGCGTGACCGCGACGCCCATAAAAGGTGAGGCCGGCCAAACATTCGGTTTCATTAAAATTATCCATGACCGCACGGCGCAGATCGGCGCCTTCCGCGCGCAAAGTGAATTCGTGACGGTGGCATCGCACCAACTTCGCACGCCGACGACGGAATTGCGCTGGGCGATCCAATCGCTCGCGCACGAAGAGGGCCTCTCGCCCCAAGGAAAAGAAATCGTAAAGGGCGCGCTTCAATCTGCGGAATCAATGTTGCGCCGCATCGAAGAGCTCCTCAATATTTCGAGAATGGAGGAAGGGAAGTTTGGTTATCAATTTGCTGAAATCAACATCGTCGATTTTTTGAGCAAGGTGCTTGCCGATGTGCTGCCGGCGGCGCAGCGGACCGGCGTAAAAATTTATTTTGACCGGCCGCAAAGCCCATTGCCGAACGTGATGGCCGATCGCGACCGGCTCTCGATCGCCCTCACGAATATTTTGGAAAACGCGATCCGTTACAACGTGGAAAATGGGGAAGTGATCGTGAAGGTGGATGCTCTCGCAGGCAAGCCGTTCCTCCAGGTGAGCGTGAAAGATACGGGGATCGGCGTCCCGGCCGAGTCCATGAACAAGCTATTTACCAAGTTTTATCGAGCGGATAACGCGATGAAGAGCCAGGCGGACGGATCAGGCCTCGGCCTTTACATGACCAAGAATATTGTGATGGCTCATGGGGGCGAAATATGGGCAGAATCCGAGCTCAATCGCGGTACGGTCGTTTACTTCACCCTCCCGACCGACCCCTCGCTTGTGCCCCAGCATGAAGTTGGCACAGAAGAGCTTTACTGACCAGGCAGGTCTTGCCTTGGGAGAAGAAAGGAGGGACAATGAGCGGCATGGGGAAGTCCCGCAAATATATTTTTATTGTTGGCGGCGTGATGTCGGGAGTCGGCAAAGGAGTCGCATCGGCATCTATCGGAAAAATTTTGCAGGGGCGCGGGCTCGAAGTAACGTCCCTCAAAATCGACCCCTATGTGAACGTTGACGCAGGCACTATGAACCCCACCGAGCACGGTGAGGTTTTTGTTTTGGACGACGGCACCGAATGCGACCAGGACATGGGCAACTATGAGCGCTTTTTGAACCGCGACCTCACGGGAGCCAACTACATGACGACCGGGAGCGTCTATCAATCGGTGATCGAGCGTGAACGGAGGATGGAATACGGCGGGAAATGCGTCGAAGTGGTGCCGCACATCCCGCTCGAGGTAATCGATCGCATCAATCGGGCGATGCACAAAGCGAAAGCCGAAGTTTCGATCACGGAAATCGGCGGGACGGTTGGCGAATATCAAAACGTTTTGTTCTTGGAAGCGATCCGCATGTTGAAAGTGCGCCACCCGGGCGACGTGCTCCTCGTCCTCGTAAGTTATTTGCCGATCGTGAGCGACGACAACGAATTGAAAACCAAACCGACGCAATATTCTGTGCGCACGTTGCAGTCGGCTGGGCTGCAGCCCGACATTATTCTCGCGCGCGCGAAGCATCCCCTCGATGCGAAGCGCAAAGAAAAAATTGCGTTCAACGGGAACTTGCGCGTGGAAGACATCATTTCAGCGCCGGACGTTGAAAGCCTCTACGACATCCCGATCAATTTTGAAAAAGACAATTTGGGCAACCTGATCTTTCAGAAACTTTCGATGCGCGCGCCGAAAAAGGACTTGCACGACTGGCGCCGCCTCGCCGCCCGCATCCATAATGCCAAAAAAACGGCCCGGATCGCGGTCGTCGGCAAATACTTTTCAAGCGGCAAATTCATGCTGGCCGATTCCTATATATCCGTTATAGAGGCCATAAAACATGGGGCGGCGAGCGTTGGCGTGCGTCCCCAGATCGAGTGGCTTGACGCCGAGGAATTTGAAAAGGATAAGGCCGCCGTCAAAAAACTCGACGCCTACCAGGGCATCATCGTGCCCGGCGGTTTCGGCAGCCGCGGCATCGAAGGAAAGCTCCGCGTGATCCGCCACGCGCGCGAAAAGAAAATCCCGTATTTCGGTTTGTGCTACGGCATGCAGCTTGCGACGGTTGAATATTCGCGGAATGTTTTGAAATTGCGGAATGCAAACACCACCGAGATTGATCCGCGCACCAAGCATCCCGTGATCGACATTTTGCCCGAACAGAAAAAACTGATGGAGGAAAAAAATTACGGCGGCACGATGCGCCTCGGCGCCTATCCCGCGACGCTCGCGATGAAAACGATTGCGCGTGATGCCTACGGCAAGGCAAAAATTTCTGAACGCCATCGCCACCGCTTCGAAGTGAACCCTCTCTATATTAAGCGTCTCGAACGCGACGGCGTGATTTTCTCCGGCCAGTCGCCGGACCACCGGCTCATGGAAATCATGGAATTGCCGCGCAGCGTCCATCCATTTTTCCTCGGCACGCAGTTCCATCCCGAATTGAAGTCGCGCCCGCTTGATCCGCACCCGCTCTTCCGCGAGTTTATGCGTGCGGCGATGAAGCGGATGAACGCGCCGGTGAAGTCCCCGCGCGTGCTTGCGCCGAAAGTTGTGCGCGCGAAGATAAAACGCGTTTCTCCACAGCGGACACTCAAAAAAATCCATGGTCGTATTCCTTTACGGACCCGACGACTACAGGCGGCATAACCGCAAAGCCGAACTCGTCGAGCGGTTCACAAAAAAATATTCTGGCCTCGCCGTGGGGCGTTTTGATGGCGAATCGAAAGATGTGCTTGACGCCCTCGGCGGCTTCATCCGGAACCAGTCGATTTTCGAAAGTGCCAAGCTCGCGATGCTGGACAATGCCTTTGCAATAGATGCTCCCAAGCTCGCGAAGGCGCTCGAGCCAGCGCTCAATACTAAGGCCACGACCATCCTGATTTCTGAAAAAGATAAGCCGGTCAAGGCGCTCGCGTTCTTGCTCAAAGCACCCGTCGTCGCCGAGCAATTCGAAAATTTGGAAGCGGCCGAGCTGAAGGCCTTTATAAAAGAGGAGGCAAAAAAGCTTGGCGTCACGGTTGCGGATGCAGCCGCGCAATTCCTCGCCGCCGTGTTCCAAAACAATGCTTGGGGCCTCGTGACCGAGCTCCAAAAAATTTCCAGCATGAAGCCGGGCGGCGCGATTGATAAAAATGATTTGAACGCGCTCGATCTCGAAGCGGCGCCGAACTATTGGATGCTTTTGAACGGATTAAAAAGTCAGGATGGCCGCACGCGCCTCTCGACGCTTGAGCGCCTGTTCGCGCTGAATGATCCGCCGCCAAAAATTTTCAACATCCTCGCGGCGCAGGCGGGGGAAAAAACTGCGAAGATGGCCGAATACGACTTCGCGGTGAAGTCGGGGAAAATTGATTACGAAGAAGCGTTGCTCGATCTAATCCTCGCTTAGCGGCCGATCAATTTTGCGAGCCGAGATTTGAGCCGATCCGCCTTATTCTTTTTCATCACATTGCTGCGCGCGGCTTTGTCGAGTGCCCGGTAGGCCGTGACGAGCGCCGCCTTGGCCTCATCCATTTTTTTTGACGCCGCAAGCTTGCGATAGGTCGTCACTGCTTTTTTATAAGCGTCTTTGCGTTTTGCATTGCGCGCACGATTCGTCCGATTCTGGCGGAGCGCTTTCTTTGCGGATGCAGTAATTGGCATGGAGGTGAGTATAGCGAGAATGCGCATATTTTACAAGGGCGGCGAGGCCATCATTGACAATATAGTATTTTATAATGTATAATAAACCCGGTTATTCAATATCACCGCTTGCGAAAACCGAGCGAGAAAACGAGGATTATATGGGACTCGCCATAACCGAGAAACAGAAAGCGCGCCTTTTCGACCTAGGCGTTTCTGTCATGGAGTTGACCCGCGACGGAAACCGTGACTGCGACGAGGTGATCTGCGTGCTTCAGGCAATCAAGGATCACAAGGATTTCGCGGCGAAACTTCAGGCTCCCACCACGAAGCACCCCCAACCAACCCCGCCTCCACTAGCGATCGTGATCAACGCCAACCTCGACCCCACGATCCCGTCCGGTCTCTGCCTCACGGGCAAGGGAACCGAGCACCGCAAGATGGGCCAGGTCACGCTCGAGAAGCGCCCCGACGGGAAGCTCTACGCGAACGGCACGGAGGTCGTCCGCCACCGCGTGCCCGGACAGATGAACGGCACCATCCAGGGCCACAAGCTCCGCAAGGAGCTGGAGGGGGTGCAGGTGCTGAACGCCTGCATCATGGACGCCTTGCTCGCCAACCCAGAGCTCATCCCTGACGAGTGGAAGACCGGATACACCTATTTCTGGGGAACCATCTTCCGCCGCGCGGACGGCAACCTGTGCGTCGGGTACCTGTGCTGGCACGACGACCGGTGGGACTGGGGCTACCGCTGGCTTGACGGCGTCTGGGGCGGTCAGAACCCGGCCGCGGCGCTCGCAAGTTAGCTCTTTGGCATTGGGGCGGTTATCATTTTCTGATCCTCTGTCCCTTTGCTCTGCGCATTTTCTTTCTGCCCGTGCATGAACTTCGGTTCTGCACGGGCTTTGTTTTTACAGACAATATGTGTGGTAAAATTTTTATGGAATAAAGCTCAAAACAAGTCCGCGGCTATGGTTGCGGGCGGCTGAGTTCCAGTATCACTGGATGCGGAATGGCAACGGCTACGGCTTTTGCCAGAGCCATCCTTTATCAGCTAAAAACGAAGATACTTGGTGCATTGCGCTGGGGGATTACCCAAAGCCAAGGGGATATTCCGAATGAGATTCAATCCAGAGAGTATTCAATGGATGGTGGCGCAGATGGCGCGATGCACGATTCCGCAACGCGGACGGCAACCTGTACGTCAAGTACCTGTACTGGAACGACGACCGGTGGAACTGGAACTACAACTGGCTTGACAACGACTGGGACGATCAGAACCCGGCCGCGGCGCTCGCAGCTCTCATCGTTCTCCCGCTTTATCTCGAGGCGGGAGTTTCTTTAGCGACCTGTCGCGCCCATCCACCGATTTGCTTGCCGATTTCGAAAAGTTTTTCTGAAAGTGCGATATACTTCTTCCCGTCGACAGCTTTTATTTCCCAAAGTATTTCAAGAAAGAATTTTGCTAGGTCGAGATGTCGGGCAGCTTGTTCGAGGTAGGACAATCGGTCGTCTTTATTGGCGAAGACAGCGCGATATATCTCTCCGGCAGCGTCTATGAGCGATGCGTCTATTTTTATACCAAGCGTATATCGAGCATCTCTTCGCACATGCGGTAAGAATTCATGCCAGATTTTGTATGCACCAATCAAATGTTGAATAATCGGGAGCGTGATGCGTTGGGGGGGGGGGGTTATTGGTCGCATTTGGATTTTAAGAAAATTAGTTCGCCGGAAAATTTATTGAAGGCGTGGCAGGAATTCCTGCTCGGCAAGCGCAAAAAGCATGATGTTCAAGAATTTCAGCTGCGACTCATGGATAATATTCTAGCATTGCACGCGGATCTTGCGGATGGAACCTATCGGCACGGCGGCTACCGAGCATTTAATGTTTCGGATCCCAAGCCGCGCCACATCCACAAGGCTAGCGTCCGCGACCGTCTTTTACACCACGCTATTTATAGAGAGCTGTACCCAGCCTATGATCGTCTCTTTATCTCTGATTCGTTCGCGTGCCGTAATAATAAAGGGATGCATGCGGCGGTCAATCGTTTTCGCTCATTCGCTTTTAAAGTGGGTCGAAATAATACCCGAACCTGCTGGGTTTTGAAATGCGACATCCGAAAATTTTTTGCGAATATTGAGCACGGGATTCTCATGCATATGTTGCGGCAAAAAATCGCTGACCCACAATTATTGGAACTGCTCCACCGTATCATTGAGAGCTTTGAAACGGTGCCGGGCAAAGGGTTGCCTCTTGGTAACCTCACGTCACAACTTTTTGTGAATATTTATATGAATGAGTTTGACCAATTCATGAAACATAATCTTCGCGTTAAGCACTACGTCCGTTACGCTGATGATTTTGTGGTCTTATCGCCGAATCGCGAATGGTTGGAAATTATTCTGAAAGAAATGGAAATATTTTTGAAAGAAAGGCTGCGGCTCGAATTGCATCCCGATAAAGTCTTCATTAAAACACTCGCCTCCGGTGTGGATTTTCTTGGTTGGGTCCATTTCCCCGACCACCGGGTTCTTCGTAGCGCAACGAAACGCCGGATGTTAAAAAGAATGTCCCTCCATCGAACGGCCGAAACGGTTGCTTCTTACCGTGGGCTCCTTAAGCATGGCAACACTAAAAAATTAAGCATATACTTGGAGTAATGCTCTATAGCATTTCCGGCAAACTGGCCTCAAAACATGACCACTTCATCGTGGTGGAAGCGGCGGGGCTAGGCATGAAACTTTTTGCGAGCAAACAAACGCTTAAGGGTCTTCCGGCAGGCGGCGCTGAAATAAAATTCTTCACGCACCTCTACGTTCGCGAAGACGCGATGGATCTCTACGGCTTCCGCTCGCAGGATGAGCTGGAATTTTTTGAAATGCTGATTTCGGTTTCGGGCATCGGCCCGAAATCCGCCCTCTCTATATTAGACATCGCCCCGCTCGGCGAGCTCTCCGCCGCCATTAAGGAAGGCCGGCCGGATCTTCTCACGCGCGCGTCGGGCATCGGCCGCAAGACGGCCGAGCGCGTGATCGTTGAGCTCCGCGGCAGGGTGGAGTCTTCGAAGTCGGGTATCGTCGTCGAGCAAATGGAGACGGACGCCGACCTCGTGGAAGCCTTGTCAAACCTGGGCTATCGGAAGGAACAGGCCCGCGCGGCGCTCACGAACGTTGATCCAAAACTGCACAACCTTGAGGAACGCTTGAAAGCTGCCCTCGCGGTGTTGGGTAAGAAATAGGCGCACAAAATAATGGACAAGCTGAAGAAACTTTCCGGGCTGCGGCCGATCTACCATTACCTTTGGGCGTGGGTCGGGGCGCGCATCCACGGGAATCCGAGCAAGAAAATTTTCGTGATCGGCGTCACGGGCACGAAAGGGAAAACAACAACGCTCGAACTTCTCAACGCGATTCTTGAAGGGGCGGGGAAAAAGACGGCGCTCTATTCGTCGCTGCGCATGAAGATCGGCGAGGGGGGCGAAAAAAATCCGACGGGGAATTCAATGCCGGGCCACGGGCGCATCCAGCGGTTTCTGAAGCAAGCGGCGCAGGCACATTGCAATTATGCGCTCATCGAGGTTACGTCTGAAGGCGTCGTGCAGCATCGCCACCGTTTTATTGACTGGAATATGGGCGTGATCACGAATCTTTCGCCCGAACACATCGAATCGCACGGCTCGTTTGAAAATTATCGCAAAGCGAAGCTCGATTTTTTGAAATATGTTTTGAAAAAAGGCGGCCGCGTGTTCGTGAACCGCAACGGCCAGAACGCAGATTTTTTTATCAACGAACTTGGCAGCACGCGTGGGAAGCGGAGCGCGAAAACGATTTCATATTCGCGCGATGACGAATCGCTGCGAGCGCTTTTCCCCAGTTTGAAACCGATGGCCGCGATCAATAAAAACCCTTCGGCGCCAAAATTTCTTTTATCAAAATTTAATGAAGAAAATATTGCGACGGCTGCCGCGGTCGCGCGCGAACTTGGCATCGAGAACGGCACGATCACGGAAGCGATCGAACATTTTTCGGGCGTGCCGGGGCGCATGGAATTTGTCGTGAAGGGTCCCTATACCGCGATCGTTGATTACGCACACACGCCCGATTCGCTCGAGGCCGCTTATAAGGCCGCAAAGCCGGCCGAGGTTGCGCCGAACACTCCGGAGTCCCGTCTTATCTGCGTTTTAGGGGCGGCGGGCGGCGGGCGCGATAAGTGGAAGCGGCCCGAAATGGGGCGCATCGCGGCCGAATATTGCGATGAAATTATTGTTACGAATGAAGATCCCTACGACGAAGATCCGGCCACTATTATGAAAGAGGTGCGGGCGGGGATTTTGGGCGGCGATCCGAGCCTTGCGAATGTTTATGAAATTTTGGATCGGCGTGAGGCGGTCCGAAAAGCGGTTGAGCTTGCCCAGCCGGGGGACGTCATCATCGGCACCGGGAAGGGGAGTGAGGATTGGATCCACATGGCGCGCGGTAAAAAAGTTCCCTGGAACGAGCGGAATGTTTTCGAGGAAGCGCTCCAAGCAAAAGATGTATAGCGTGGCGCGTGCCCTCGCGTCACGCGCCTCGTGCTCCGTGTACCCCGCGCCCCTCTGCGCTATACTTATTTGAATGAAACTTACTTTTTACGGCGGCGTTGGCGAGACGACGGGATCGAATTATTTACTCGAGTCCGGCGACACAAAAATTTTGGTTGATTGCGGCTTGCACCAGGGCGGCCATGCGGCGGAACGCGCGAACTTCGAACCATTTCCCTACAGCGCGAAGGAGATCGCTGCGGTCTTTGTGACCCACTCGCACCTGGACCACATTGGCCGCATCCCGCCGCTCGTGCGCGCGGGCTTTGATGGGAAAATTTATTCTACCGCCGCGACGAAAGATTGCGCCGAGTTGATGCTGCTCGATTCCGAGCACATCCTTCAGAAAGAAGCGGAACACGAAAACCAGCCGCCGCTTTACACGACGGACGACATCATGGCCGCGCGGACGCTCTGGCATGCGGTGCGTTATCACGAACCGATGGTGGTAGGCCCGTTCAAGGCAACCTTTTATGATGCGGGCCACATCCTCGGTTCTGCGATCGTGAAAATTGAGGCGGAGGGCAAAACGATAGTGTTTTCGGGGGATTTGGGGAATACGCCGGCGCCGATCATCCGTCCAACCGAGCGCATCGACCGCGCCGATTATTGCGTGATGGAATCGACCTACGGCAACCGCGTGCATGAAGACGTGGACAAGCGCCGCGAGCAGCTGGAAGATATCGTGCAGGAGACGGCCAAGCACGGCGGCACGCTCATGATCCCGGCGTTCGCGATGGAGCGCACGCAGGAATTGCTCTATCATCTCCACCAGCTTTTTAAAGAGGGGCGGATCCCGCCGATGCCGGTTTTTATCGACAGCCCGCTCGCGATCAAACTCACCGCGATCTACAAAAAATATGAGAGCGAGTTTAATCCGGAGACGCGGCAGATCGCGAAATCCGGCGACGACATTTTGAATTTTCCCGGGTTGCGATTGACGCTCACGACGGAACAGTCAAAAGAAATAAACGGCGTGCCGCCGCCGAAAATTGTGGTCGCGGGTTCCGGCATGTCGAATGGCGGCCGCATTTTGCACCATGAAATCCGCTACCTTCCCGATCCGAAGAGCACGATTTTGTTTATCGGCTATCAGGCGCAGGGAACGCTCGGGCGCCAAATTTTGGATGGCGCAACGGAGGTGCATATTTCCGGCACGACGGTTCCGGTCCGCTGCCGCCGCATCAACATTCCTGGATATTCCGCGCACGCCGACCAGCCGCGCCTCCTGTGGTGGGTTGATTCCATGCGCCGATCATTGAAGCGCATCTTCATCGTCCAGGGCGAAACTGATTCGAGCGAAGCGCTCGCGCAAAAAATTATTGATGATCTTGCGATCCAGGCGATCGTTCCCGCGCTGCACGAAACGGTGGAGCTTTGAGCGATTCTTTTTTGTGGGCGCCCGCGCCGGCAGCCCGGCGCACGCCGTGGTATCATACTCGTATGACGAACGGACAATCCGAAAATTACCATCTGAAATATAAAATTTGCATCTCGGGTTCGGCGGTGAGCGATAGTGCATCGCGGGGCGCTGTTGAAAAGGCAGAAATGATGGGTCGCCTGATCGCCGAACGGGGCATGATCCTGGTGACCGGCGCCACGACGGGCATCCCGTACTGGGCCGCGAAAGGTGCGAAGGAGGCCGGCGGCATCGTTATCGGCCTTTCGCCGGCCGCCTCGAAAGCGGCGCACGTGAAATCTTACCGCCTCCCCATCGATTACCACGACATTATTGTGTACACCGGTTTTGAATATTCCGGCCGCAACTTGCTTTTGACCCGCGCGGCCGATGCCGTGATCACGATTTCGGGCCGCATCGGCACCTTGAATGAATTTACGATCGCATTCGAAGACCAAAAACCGCAGGGCGTCCTCACAAAAACCGGTGGCACGAGCGACATGCTCCAAGATATTTTGAAGAAAGCAAAGCGCGGGAGCGGGAAAGTCGTTTTTGATTCAGATCCGGCTCGCCTCCTCGACAAAGTGGTCCAGATGGTGAAAGAAGCTGATGGCGACTTGGCGGGAGGCGATCTCTATAAACCCGCGCCAGCAAGTTCACGTCGCGCCCGCGGCTAGTCTCTGCGGGTTTTAATAAAACTTTAATGAAAAAGAAATTAAAAAAGAGAACGCCGGCGAGGAAGCGCGCAGTAAAAAAACCGATGGCGAAGGCGAAAAAAATGAACGCGGCAAAACCGATCGGCAAGGTGGTGCATTTTTATAACCAGATCAGCGTCGCGATCGTGAAGTTCAATAAAAAAGTTTCTGCCGGGACGCGCCTCGCGTTCCGCGGCGGCGAAACTGATTTTGAGCAGGAGGCGAAATCCATGCAGTATGAGCATCAGCCGATCGCGTCCGCGCCGAAAGGGAAACAGATTGGCATCAAGGTGAAAAAGCGGGTGCACGAAGGCGTGCTCGTCTATTTGGCTGAATGAAATGTGTTGGCGTAGCAGCGATCATCGCGGCCGCCACGATCGGGGATGGCATCTTCGCGCTCCCTTTTGTGTTCGCCGCAGCCGGCTGGGCGGTCGGACTTTTTTATTTGGTGACGTTCGCGATTCTCGTGGGGATCGCGCACGTGATCTATCTAAAAACGCTTGAAAAACGGGGCGAAAAGGAGCGCTTGCTTGAGCTTGCCCGGATCTATTTTGGTCCCGTCGGGTTCTGGACGGCGTTTATCGCGATCGTCCTCGGCCTTCTTTTTGCACTCGTCGCGTGCCTCCTGCTCGGCGCGCGCTTCATCGGACTCGTTCTGCCGTCGCTTGCGGGCGCGCCTACCCTCTTCATTTTTTGGGCGCTCATCTCGCTGCCGATTTTATTGAGCGATCGGCGCGTTGCCGTGCTGGAATTTTTGGGGATCGCGTGCACGACCGCGATCATTATTTTTATTTTTACGAATGCATGGCCGAACGCGAGCTTCGCCCGCATCCCCGCCGTGGATGTTTCAAATATTTTTCTCCCGTTCGGCGCCATACTGTTATCGCTCGCCGGGTGGACCGGCGTTGAGCCCGCCTACGAGCTGCGAAAAACATTTGGCGACCGGGGCGATCAGGCGATCGATCGAGGCGGGCAGGTCGGTGATCCGGGCGGGCAGGGACAGGGGCGGCGGCGCGGGATTTGGAAAGCGGTCATAAGCGGCACGCTCTTCGCCGCTTTCCTCTATGTATTGTTTGTCGCTGGGATTTTGGGATCGGCAACTCAAATCGCGTCCGACACTATTTCCGGCTTGGCCGATTGGCCGCTCTGGAAGCGCGAGTTGGTAGCGCTCTTTGGCCTGGTCGCCGTCGGGACGGTTTGCCTCCCCATTTCGCGCGAATTGAAAAACGCATTTGAAAAAGATCTGCGTTGGCCTCGTGCGAGTTCGCGCGCGCTCATCGTATTCGCGCCGATCGCACTCGTCCTCGCCGGATTCAAAAATTTTTTGTTCGTCGTCGGATTCACGGGCGGCGTTTTTATCAGCATCCAATATCTCCTCATCGTAATGATCGGCGGGCGAGCACTCGCGCCGCGCGGCGCCAAGCGCTTACTTTTTAATCTCATGGCGGCCGTCTTCGCGCTCGCCGCCGTTTACGAAGTCGCGATTTTCGTAGTACACTAGCGGCATCGCGGCGCTCCAAGATTGCTCGCACGAAGACGTGCGAGCCCGCGTAATATCGAGGCCCTCGTAGTTCAACGGATAGGACGTCTCCCTCCGAAGGAGAAGATTGAGGTTCAATTCCTCACGAGGGCACACCCCCAAGAAAAGCAGGCGCTTTGCAGCCATGGGCTCCCTTTAATGTCTGCAAAGCGCCTGCTTTTCTTGGGGTGTGTTTCTTTTATGAGGGCAGCAGCAGGTATACTAGATTTATGGACAAACACGCGGAACTCCAAAAACTCGAAGCTGAAATAGCGGCAGCGAAGCTGCCGCTCAAAGAGGCAAGCCTGGTCTTTGGGGAAGGCGACGTCGACTGCCAAGTCATGTTCGTAGGGGAGGCGCCGGGGTTTTATGAAGACCGCGAGCGGCGACCGTTTGTTGGGCGCGCGGGGAAATTGCTCGACCGGCTGATCGGCGAAATAAAATGGAAGCGCGAACAGGTTTACATCACGAATATTGTGAAGCGCCGCCCGCCAGAAAACCGCGACCCGCTTCCTGACGAGATCGAATCCTACAAGCCATACCTCACGCGCCAAATCGAAATCATCAATCCGAAAGTGATCGTAACGCTCGGCCGTTTTTCAATGAATTATTTTTTACCGGACGCGAAGATCACGCGCGACCATGGGCGCGCTCTTCAAATTAACGGACGAATTATTTTTCCGGTGTACCACCCGGCAGCGGCGTTGCGTTCCACGGAAATGCTGAAAACATTGCGCGGCGACTTTATGAAAATCCCCGCCGTCGTTGCCGGGAAGATTACCGTAGAAATTCCGAACGCGCTTCTCGAGGGTCATGTTGCCGCACTGAACGCCATTCCCGCACGCAAGCCAAAAGCCGAAAAACCCAAGCAAACCGGCCTGTTTTAGCTGCCGCGGCTCAAAAATTAAGGTATTATTAAGGGATGGATTTCGCGCTCGGCTATCTCGTGCAGCGGTTTTTCTACCGCTTTCTTGATTTTTTCCATCACTGGTATGTTGACGGGTCGCGCGCAATCGGACACCGCTTCATCGGGACGCTCGAGTCCCTCGATCGCACGATTGCGCTCCGGGTCACCGTTCGCTATCTTTTTCAACCGCTTTACCGCGACTACACGGTCATCGGTCGCATTCTCGGATTTATTTTCCGCGTCCTTCGCATCCTGATCGGCCTCGTTCTCTACTGCGTGGTCGCGGCGGTGTACGCAGCGTTTTATGTTGGCTGGCTCGTGCTGCCCGCCCTCGCAATTTTTTATACCATCGCCCATGCCGCCCATCGCCCCTAATTACGAATTGTATTTTGATGACCCGCGCCTGCGCATGTCGCTCGGCGGCCGGTTCCTGGTCCGCGCGCTCACCTGGATTGCTTACCTCATTATGTTGGCCGCAACGTGCACCGCGCTTATTTCAGAAATTCCCGCGCTCCGCGACTTGGGAATTTTTCTCGCGCTCGTTTTGATTGACCGGATCGTGCACGTGCGCGAAGCCGATCTCCCCGTTTCCGAATTACCGCCGTCGGGCAAAATAAATGTGGCGAGGTTGATGCGCCCGGCGTCGCTCGCGGTGCTCGGCCGCGTATTTGATCGCGGCATGATCGCGAAGCGCGATTTCTTCCTCGTCACGGCCGGCCGCCTCCTTGATCTCGACCATATTGAAGAAGGATTGCGGCGCCTCGACGTCGAACCAAAAGAATTCAAAACCAAACTTAAGGAATTTTTAATGGGAGTTTCGGGAGATGCGGCTGCGGAGGGGGGATCGGTTCGCGATGTCTATTTGAAAAACGCAGAAGAGCTTGCGGTCGCAGCGTTTCGCATCGCGATTGGGGCCGGGCACAATTTTATTGAACTCTCCGATCTCTTTTCTGCGCTGCCCGTCGCGGGTTCGGAGCAGGTCCAGCGACTTTTCGGCATGTTCGCGATCGAGGCGGGCGACTTGAACCGCGCCCTGATTTTTTCTTCAGAGCGGCATCTCATGCATCGCTTGCCGGGCTATCTCGGCGGGTTCATTTTTGAAAGGAACCGCGGGCGGCGGCATCGGATCATGAACCGAGCGTGGACCGCGCGGCCGACCCCGATGCTCGATGCCTACGGCACCGATTACACCGACCTCGCGCGCGAGGGAAGTTCGGGATTTTTGGTCGGGCACGCAGCGGAATATAATCGGCTGGTTGAAATCCTTAGTCGGTCGCTGAATCCAAACGCGATTTTAGTGGGCGATCCGGGCATCGGAAAAGAGGCGATCGTCCGCCATCTCGCCCGCTCGTTTGCGAAAGATCAAGTTCCGGAGGCGCTTTTCGATAAGCGGCTCGTCAGTCTTGAAATCCAAAAACTGGTCGCCGGTGCGGCGCCCGAAGAGCTCGCCGCGCGGATCAAAAAAATCGTGGACGAAATTTATATGGCGGGGAATGTCGTGCTCTACATCCCCGACATTCACAACCTCGTGCGCACTTCGGGCCCATATCTTTCCGCGGCCGACATCTTGATGCCCGTCATCATGAGCAATGAATTCCCGATCATCGGCGGCACGTTCCCGAAAGAGTATAAATCGTTGCTTGAGCCGCGGAGTGATTTCGTCAACGTTTTTGAAATCATTACGGTAAACGAAATTTCTCCAGAAGAAGCGGAGACCATCCTTTCCTATGAAGGTTTGATTTTGGAGCATGAGCATCGCGTGATGATTTGCTTCAGCGCCGTGAAGCGCGCGGTCGCTCTCGCGAAAAAATATTTCCATGAGCAATATTTGCCGGCGAGCGCCGAAGCGCTATTACGGAGCGCGCTCGTCGCCGCCGAAAAGCGGGGTGAGAAGCGGTTAACGGCGGATCGGGTGACGGCGGTTGCGGAGACGAAAACCAACGTGCCGATCGCGGAAGCGGGCAAGGATGAATCGCAAAAATTATTGCATCTTGAGGAAATTATTCACGAGCGCGTGATTGGCCAGGACGAAGCGGTCGCCGCGGTCGCTGTCGCGCTCCGCGAATACCGGAGCGGCCTCGCGCGCAAAGGGGGCCCGATCGCGAGTTTCCTGTTTGTGGGCCCAACCGGCGTCGGCAAAACCGAACTCGCAAAAGTTTTGGCACGCGCGCAGTTCGGTTCCGAAAAAATGATGTCGCGTTTCGACATGACGGAGTACCAAAGCAAGGAAAGTTTCACCCGCTTCATTGGCTCGCCGGACGGGGAACGGCGGGGGGCGCTCACCGAGGCGATCCGCGAAAAGCCTTACGGAATCGTCCTTCTGGATGAATTCGAGAAGGCCCACCCCGACATTTTAAACCTGTTTTTACAGGTGCTGGACGACGGCCGCCTTACCGACAGCATGAACCGCACCGTGGATTTCACGAATACTATTATTATCGCAACGTCGAACGCGCATTCTGACCTCGTGAATGAGTCGCTTGCGAAAGGCGAGTCTATGGATGCCATCGCCGAATATCTTAAGAAAAAATTAACCGATGTTTTTAGGCCGGAACTCGTCAACCGCTTTTCGCGGATCATCGTTTTCCATGAGTTGCGGCCCGAGGACCTTCCAAAAATTGTGATGCTAAACTTAGAGGAGCTTGCAGCGTCAGCGAAGGAGAAAGGAATTACGGTGAGCTTTGACCCCGCTGCGGTGAGAGCGCTTGCGAAGCTCGGCTACGAACCCGCGTTCGGCGCGCGACCGCTCCGGCGCGTGATCGAAGAAAAAGTGCGCGCGGTCCTCGCGCAGGCAATTCTTGAGCGGAAATTCGCGAAGGGGAGTAAATTGAAATTGGTCGTTTCGGGCGATAACGCATTCAGCTTCGAGGCATATGAGAATTAAAATCAACATCAACGTGCATGTGGGACGGATCGTCAAATATCTGATCCTTTCAGATCTTTTTTTGCTCCTGGGGTGGGGTTTCATTGAGCCGGTTCTTTCCATTTTTATCATCGAAAGGATCGTGGGCGCGACGTTGATCACGGTTGGCATTGCAACCGCAGTTTACTGGCTTTTGAAATCGGTGCTCGAGTTGCCGATCGCAAACTTCCTCGATCGTGATCGCGACCGGGCGCACGGCAATGAGCGAGTTGATTTCGCGGCTCTTGTCGGCGGTTTGATCCTCGCCGGCTTTTCGTCGTTCGCATTTTCTTTTGTCAGTCGAATTTGGGAATTGTATGCGGTGCAGGCACTGCACGCGATTGCGTTCGCTCTTTATATTCCTTCGTGGTCCAGTATTTTTTCGCGGCACCTCGATCACGATCGCGTGTCGTTTGACTGGTCACTCGATAGCACGGTGGCCGGGATTGCGGCCGGGATCAGCGGCCTTTCGGCAGGTGCCGTCGCCGCGGAATGGGGCTTTAATGCGGTATTTATTGCGGGCGGCGTCTTCTCGCTCGTCGCCGCGTTCGTCGTCATGGCGGCGCCCGAAATCGTCATGCCGAAGCCGAGCGAGACCGGGGTTCAGATGAAAGATAAAACTCCGACGTCGGCCGGATTATAACCATGACCAAGGCATCGAACCAGACGATCGCCGAGTTGCTTCGTGAAATCGGCGAACATCTTGCCATGCAAAATGTTCCGTTCAAGCCGCGGGCGTACGAGAAGGCTGCGCTCACGATTGAAAATCTTGAGGAAGAACTTGCCGACACGTATTCGATCGGCGGCATGAAAGCGCTCAAGGAAATTCCGGGCGTGGGGCAGTCGATCGCCGAAACGATTGAAGAGTTCATCAAAACCGGAAACGTGAAATATTTTGAAGGATTGAAGAAAAAAACGCCGGTTGACTTGTCCGAGCTCTCCCGCGTGGAGGGTTTGGGGCCGAAGGGGATCAAGAAATTGTACCAGGCTTTGGGCGTGAGTAATTTAGGGGAGCTCGAAAAGGCGGCGAAAGCGGGGAAGATTGCGAAGCTGGAAGGCTTTGGCCCGAAGAGCGAAGAAAAAATCTTGAAAGGGATCACCTTCGCGAAGACGGCGGGCTCTCGCACGGTGCTTGGGTTTATCATGCCGCGCATCCGCGCACTCGAAGCAGAGCTCGCGAAGGTGCCGGGCGTCACGCGCGCGACCTCCGCCGGTTCTGCGCGCCGGCGGAGAGACACGATCGGCGATATCGACTTCCTCGTTGTTTCTAAAAAGCCGAAGGCGATTATGGATTATTTTGTAAAAATGCCGAGCGTGATTTCCGTGATCGCGCAGGGCGAAACAAAATCGTCGGTAAAAATAAAACCGGGCATCAATGTCGACCTCCGCGTGGTCCCCGCCGAATCCTACGGCGCCGCCCTCAACTATTTCACGGGCTCAAAAGACCACAATGTTGCCCTCCGCAAGATCGCGGTCGCGAAGGGCTGGAAACTCAATGAATACGGGCTCTATGAGCTGCCCCGCGGCATGGCCGCCAAAAAAGGCGGCGAAGAAAAGATGATCGCTGGCGCGTCAGAGGAAGCGCTCTACCGCGCTTTCGGCATGGACTATATCGAGCCGGAATTGCGCGAGAATACCGGCGAACTCCAAGCGGCCCACACACATACGCTGCCCAAAATAATTGGCTACGATGGTCTCGAAGGCGATCTCCAGGTGCAAACGAACTGGACGGATGGCAGTGACTCGATCGAGGCGATGGCAAAGGCGGCGATGGCGCGGGGTTTGAAATATATGGCGGTAACCGACCATACGAAACGCCTTGCGATGACGCACGGCCTCGACGAGAAGCGCATCGTGCAGCAGGGGAAAGAAATTGACACGCTCAATAAAAAATTTGGCGCGAAGTTCAAAATCCTTAAAGGAACCGAATGCGATATCCTCAAAGACGGCACCATGGATTTGCCTGACGAAATTTTGGCAAAACTTGATGTGGTTGGTGCATCGGTCCATTCGTTTTTTGGCCTCACGCGGGCAGAACAAACGGCGCGCGTGAAGCGAGCGATGTCGAATCCGCATGTCGACATTTTGTTCCATCCGACCGGCCGCATCTTGAACCGGCGCGAGGCGTATGATATTGATATTGATGCCATCGTCGCGCATGCGAAGCAGACGAAGACCGTCCTTGAAATCGACGCCTATCCAGACCGCTCTGATTTGAAAGACGACCATATTCGGAAGTGCGTCGAGGCGGGCGTGAAGATGTCGATTGATTCCGATGCCCACTCGATTACCCATTTCCCATTTCTCGAATATGGCATCGCGCAGGCGCGCCGGGGCTGGGCATGCAAGCGTGATATAATCAATGCCTGGCCGGCAGAAAAAATGAAGGGTTTTTTAAAGAAATCTTAATTAAAAAATTATTAAAATGACCCCTGCCGTTCCCCAGCGAAGCAGCGAGCGCCGCGAGAAATTACCAACGAAAAAGCAAGTAGTGGCGGGCTTTGTCGTCTATCGGCGGACGTCGGACGGCATCAAATATCTGCTTCTCTATCGGCGCGGTAACTATTGGAATTTCCCCAAGGGGCACTTTGAGCCAGGGGAGCGGAGCATCGACGCCGCGCTTCGCGAGCTTGAAGAAGAAACGGGCATCAAGAAATCAGAATTGCGCGTGGTGCCCGAGTTCCGCGGCTACGAACGTTTTTATTTCCGCATCGGCAACCAGGGCATCTATGACACGGTAATTTTATTCCTGGCAGAAACACACAAGGCCGAGGTGCGCATCACGCCTCGCGAGCATAGCGGTTTTGGATGGTTCCTGTACCAGGACGCGCTCGGCGTGATCGGGAAAAAATATGGCGATACGCGCAAGGTGTTGAAGCAAGCGAACGACTTTTTACGGGAACGCGCTGCGCGCTATCGCGGAGAACACCGAGGGGAGCACCGGGGTGAACATCGAGGCGAACATCGCGGGGAGCATCATCGCAGCGCGCATCAGGCGAAATAAAAATCCCGGCGCGGCCGGGATTTTTATTAAATATTCCTTAAAATTTATTTGACCAGTGCCACAACGGCTTTGAATACGGCCGGGTCGTTTTCGGCAAGACCCGCGAGAATCTTGCGGTCGAGCATAACGTTTTTCTTTTTGAGCGCAGCGATGAATTTGCTGTAGCTCATTCCTTCGGCGCGGACGGCGGCGTTGATCTTTACATTCCAGAGACGGCGGAAGTCGCGCTTCTTTTCTTTGCGGCCACGGAAGGCGTGCGTCCACGCGTGGAGCAGCGCTTCTTTAGCGGCGCGCTCTTTAGACTTGCGGCCCCAACGGAAGCCCTTCGTGTATCGGAGGACATTGCGGCGGCGTTTGGTTGCAGTAACTCCACGTTTAACGCGAGGCATGTTTCTTTAATAATTTTTTAATGTTTTCAGGGAGATTTCGAGGGGGCGCGATTTGCGCTTGTTGCGGATCCCTTTCGCATTCGTGCGCGTGCGGAAATGGCCCTGGGCCATCGGCCGGCGCACCAGTTTCCCATTCCGGGTGATCCGGATCCGTTTTGTTGCAGATTTATTCATGCGTCTCATAAAAATGAGCCGCTCGGCTCAATGGGAAGAGTATATTATAGAGCAGGCCGATTTGCAACTGCCGTTACTTCTTCGCGATCTGCATGCTCAAGCCGTAGCCGCCGAAACGCGGCTCGGAGAGGCGCTTGTACTCAACTTCGGACGGGATCATTTTCATAAATTCGCCGAGACGCTCGCGCGCCCACGGCTGGTTGCCTTTTTCGCGCCCGCGCAGGCGCACGTGAATTTCCACCTGGTGCCCTTCTTCCAAAAATTTCTGGAGCTGGCGCATTTTCACCTGCAAATCATTTTGCGCCGCGCGGGCGCTGATCTGCACGCGCTTCATGCCACCGCTTTTTTGCGCCAGGCGCTCTTTCTTTTCCCGCTTCGCTTCCTCGTAGCGGAACTTGTCATAGCTCATCAGGCGCGCGACCGGCGGTTTTGCGTTCGGCGATATCTCGATAAGGTCAATCCCTTCGGCGGGCCGGGCGAGCGCGAGCGCTTTTTCGCGCGATAAGACGCCAAGATTTTCTCCGGTGTCACTTACGACCCGAATTTCGGGTGCGACAATCTGGCTGTTGATCCGAGGTTTTGCTATGGCCTTATTGTACGGCATGCGGCGTGAACGTCAAATGAGAGCGTGCCGGGAGCGTGCTACACTGATCGTATGCAAGAAGCGCCGGTTGACCATCCGGGCGTGCCGAACGAGCAGTATCACGCGCTCGGCAAAAAAACGTTCATGATTTTTCTGCTGGACCGCATCCATGCCGCGATGGTGCTTCTTATTATTGCCATCGCGCTGTTTGCCCTTGAGGGACAGCCGTTCCTTGTAAAAACTCCGGCGGGGGATTTGCGTCACTACGCTGCGGTCGCCGCCTGGTACGCCCTCGATATTTTTGCCATCGCCGCCGCCATCACATTTTTTGCGACGTGGCTGATCTACCAGAATTATAAATTTTATTTGGGCGATGACGCGCTGAAGATCAAGCGCGGCGTTTTTAATAAAGAGGAGACGGCGATCCCGTATCGGCAAATCCAAAATGTCGACATCGAGCGTGACTTTTCTTTCCAGATGTTGGGCTTGAGCCGCTTGGTGATCCTCACGGCGGGCGAGAGCGAAGAGAAAACTGGCGAGAATGAATCGGAGGGGATCCTGCCGGCGCTCGACAAGGATTTGGCGGAGTGGTTGCAAGCGGAACTTTTGAAGCGGGCGAATGTGCAGAAAGTGGCGACGGCGGCGTGACCGTGGTATAATACGCGCGCTATTTGATAATTCGATAACTGGGGACGCATTGGTTTTGATAGCGATGTGTCATGGGTTTGCGGGCCGATGGCAGCGGCGTAATCGCTGCATGAACTAAAACTGCCAACGAACAAGTTGCAGTTCCGAGTTTCGCTTTTGCGTAACTCGGGATCGGCTACTTCGGGTCTCTTGAGGTAACACCGGTCTTATATAAGGGGACTGGCAGGGCGCCGACGATTCTAGGCGCTCCGCAAGAACCAGAATCATTCGGCCTAACTTGATTTAGGACACGCCCGTAGACGGCCCATCGACTTCATCGCTACACAAGGGTTCGAATCCCTTCGTCTCCACAAAACAAAGATTGATAGTGTATGATTAATATATCTAGTTCGTAACTGTTAGGCGGCATGCACCAATAAAATGAAAAAGGGCATACGGTTATTTTCTTCAGTCTTCATCTCATCGGTTGTGGCTTCAGGAATCATCACTCCTGTATTTGCCCAACTTGGCGGTGTCACTGCTCCGCCCGCTCCGGTTGAACCAAGCCAGATTGTTGCGCCCATGGTCCCATCCGCAGATACTATTCCGCCGGTCATATCGGGTGTCCTCGAGGCGTCCCTTCTCCCGACTGAAGCCACGATAGTATGGGCGACCGACGAACTCGCGGTCTCAACGCTCGAATACGGCACGAGCCAAAACTACGGCTCGCAAGCGGCCATTGGTGCAAGTGCACTCCTCGTCCATACCGCCACTCTTTTAAACCTCACGCCCGGCACGACCTACTATTATTGCATTCACGCGACCGATTTGACGAATAATGCTGCGCAGTCGTGCCCGCATGCTTTTACCACGGCAGCTGCTCCGGCTCCTTCGAGCGATTTGGTCGGGACGACTTCCGTCGTTCTTGACGCGAATCCGCCTACTGTTTCGCTCATCACCATTGCTGCGACCGGGACCTCGACTATTACTATTACGTGGACGACCGATGAAGTTGCGAACGCTGAAGTCGAATATGGGACGACGGCCGGATATGGCTCCGTATCTGATCTCGACAGCAATTTAGCGCTTACTCATTCGGTGACTTTGGCCAATCTCACGCCCAGCACCGAATATCATTATCGAATCAAATCGAGTGATGAGGTTGGCAATCTTGCCGCAACAACCGACGAAACATTCACCACGAATGCATTGCCGCAGGTGTCCGTCGGTCTCACTGCTCCAGAAGCAACCTCAAGCGGATCCCTCACGAACGGCAGCCAAAATATTTCCGTAAGTGTTTCGTCCGTCGTGTTTTCTGGCATCGAAACGGCGAGCGTGGGGACTTCATCCGTGGTTATTCACTGGACGACCGATCTGCCATCGGATTCGCAGGTAGAATATGGCGACGGCGTGCTCTTTGGATCGGCAACAACGCTCGACCGCGCGCTCATCACCGATCACTCCGCAACGATCACCAATCTTTCGCCACATACCAATTATATTTTTCGGGTCAAATCAAAACCCTTTGGAACCTCGGTCGCAACAGTTTCAGGCAATCATGAATTCAACACACTTGCAGGAACAGTTCTCGCGAGCGCTCCGGCGGATGTGAGCAATGTCCAGTCGCCGGGCATTACCACGTCAACGGCGATGATCGCTTGGAACACCGATGTGAATGCAACCGGGGAGGTGCAGTACGGAATAAGCACTGCGTACGGCGAATATGCTGCTCCCGACGCCAATCTTTCGATGTCGCATGCCATTGTTTTGAGCGATCTTGCGCCAAGCACCCTCTATCATTATCGGGTGAAATCGGTGAACGTTGCGGGAGACATTACATATTCAGAGGATTATGCTTTCACCACCCTTTCGACCGGTTTGGCCGGCCCGTCACCGGCAGGTTCTCAATCTTCATCCGGCGGAACTGCGGTGGGCGTAACAGCGCACATCCCTACGGCTCTTTCAAATATTACTATTGCGTCGCACGATGAAAACTCTGCGACACTTACCTGGAGCGTGGCATCGGCGCACGCTGATGCAGCGGAACTATACGACATTCGCTATAGCACCCAGCCGATTACGGCGAATAACTTTATGGATGCAGTCCAGGACCGGACAACCCCGATTTTGTATCCGGACGTATCGCCCAGCGGCGCCATCCGCACGTACCTCGTGGCAGGTCTGCAACCTAATACGACCTATTATTTTGGCTTGAAATCAAAATACGAAACGAGCGATTGGTCGCTGCTTTCGAATGTTGTTTCCGTCACAACTCCACCGGCTAGCTCGGGGCCTTCGAGCGGCAGCGGAGGTTATTACGATCGCATTAATGCGCCGATCGTGACGGGTGCGGAAGGTCTTGATTCTCAGATTGTGCTTAACTGGAAAAATCCAAACACCGCGAATTTTGTCCGAAGCATGATCGTGGTAAAGAAAAACGGCGGATATCCAACCTCGCCGCAGGACGGGCAAATTATCTACGAAGGCAGGGGCGAGACGTTTGCCGATGCCAATCTCACGAATGGCACAACGTATTATTATGCTCTCTATTCCTACGACCATGCGAAAAACTACTCGTTGCCGGTGCATGTGTCGCTTGCTCCGAAACAGGGAGTCTACCAAGAACAACTTATTGAACACCCGGTCATTGTTTCTAAAACCAGCGTCAAACACTTTGTCGAAGTGCTAAAAAAAGGATCACACGATATCGAGGTTGAACATCTTCAGCAACTTTTGGCGGCGGGCGAAGGGCTCTATCCTGAAAAATTAATTACCGGATATTTCGGCACGCTGACCGAGCAAGCGGTAAGGCGTTTTCAGGCCCAGCATAATCTCCCGCAGACCGGCATCACCGATGGAGCAACGCAAAAAGAACTCACCGCAGTTTCTAAAGCCGAGTTCGTCTTGGAACTTCCTCACGATGTCGAACTTTTCGAGCGTGATGTGTATTACGGGCAAACGGGTCCCGCAGTGGAATATCTACAAAAATTCTTGATCTACGAAGGAAGCTATGCGGAAGCGATCGTAAGCGGTTATTTTGGAGATTATACCCGCAATGCGGTGATTAAATTCCAGAAAAAATATGGCGTAAATCCCGCCGTAGGATTCGTTGGCCCCAAGACGCGCCACGCAATGCGCAAGATCACCGGCTTTTGACGTTTCGATAATTTTGGCTCTAACGCTCTTCGCTGGGTCGTGCCGCTGTTCTCCGTGGCGCCCTATTCTCCCCGCCGCATCTCGCGGACGTGTGCACGCTTTTTGAGTGCCTCGCGCTTGTCGGATTTTTTCCGCGAGCTGCCCAGGCCAAGCTCAATTTTTATAAAACCACGTTTGACATAAGCGCGCAGCGGTATGAGTACGCTGCCTTTCCCGTGGAGCGCGCCGGTAAATTTTTTGATTTCGTCTTTCGTGAGAAGTAAGCGCCGCGCCCGATCTTCTTCGTAGCCCGCCGGCATATTCTTCGGTTGGTACGGCGGGATATGGGAATTGACGAGCCATGCTTCGCCGCCACGGATCAGTGCGCGGCCGCCCGCGATCTGCATCTTCCCGCCCTTCGCACTTTTCACTTCGTGGCCAAACAGTTCTATGCCGGCCTCGCAGGTCTCGTCGATATCATAGTCGAAGCGCGCGCGGCGATTTTCAGCAATCGTTTCCATCCCTCTATTATATAGTGGTGGCGATCGTTGCAGCGAGGGCGTAAAATAAGGGGACGATGCAATATCGACCCATCGAGGAGGAGATACGGGCGATTGTCGCTGCGGTGCTCGGTAGCGATGCCGCGCCGGTCGAAATTGCGGTCCCTGAAAAGGAGAATTTCGGACACTATTCCACGAATGTGGCTTTGCGCCATGGCGGTCCAGGGTCGCCGCTCGCGCGCGCCGAAGAATTTGCCAGGAAAATTGCCGCCGCCGCGCCCGCCGGATTTTTCGAGCGTGTCGAGCCGGCCGCGCCCGGCTTCATTAATTTTTGGTTAAGCAAGCAGACGATCGTTAACCATTTCTTAATGGTCGCGCGCGAGCGGCATTTTGGAGAAACGAATGTTGGCGACAGGAAGACGGTGATCGTCGAATCTTCTTCGCCGAATGTTGCGAAGACGCTGAATGTGGGGCATTTGCGCAATACGATCATCGGCGTGGCGCTCGCAAATATTTATGAAGCGCTGGGGTATCGGGTGGTCCGGTGGAATTATATCGGTGACTGGGGGACGCAATTCGGCAAGTTGATCGCTGCCTACAAGGCGTGGGGTGATCGTGCGGCCATCGAACGAGAGCCGCTTGAAGAATTGCAAAAATTGTACGTGCGCTTCCACGAGGAAGAGAAATTATCCCCCGAACTTGCGAAGCGCGGGCAGGAAGAATTTAAAAAGTTGGAATCGGGCGACCGCGAAAATAAAAAATTGTGGGAATGGTTCCGCGATGGGTCAATTGGCGAACTGAAGGTCGCGTACCAGGAACTTGGCGCCGAATTCGACGAGTGGATCGGTGAGAGTTTCTTTAATAAAGAAGTCGGGCCGCTCGTACGCGATCTCGTAGAGCAGGGGATCGCCGTTCAAAGCGAAGGAGCGATCGTGATTCGACTCGACGAATTTAATTTGCCGCCGGCGCTCATCCAAAAATCCGACGGTGCGAGCGTGTATCTCACGCGCGACATTGCAAATCTCAAATACCGCTTGAAGAAATATAAGCCGACGAAGATCGCTTATGTGATCGGGAATGAACAGTCATTCCAATTTGAACAACTCTTCGCGGTCGCGAAAAAACTCGGCCTCATGGGCGCCGAGTTGATGCATGTAAAATACGGCCTCGTTCTGGGCGAGAGCGGTAAAAAATTTTCCACGCGCGAGGGGAATAGTGTTGCGATGCGCGATATCATTGCGAAGGCGATCGAACGTGCCCGCAGCCTTGTCGAGAAGAAAAATGCTGATTTGCCCGCCGAGGAAAAGGAACGTGTCGCCCGGGCCGTGGCGCTCGGCGCGCTCAAATACTACGACCTCAAGGAGAATCGAACGACCGACATCGTTTTTGATTGGGATCAGATGATGGATTTTACGGGAGACAGCGCTCCCTATCTTCAATACACCTACGCGCGCCTCGTAAATATTTTGCGGAAGGCTGGGAAAATCGGGAAAACAGATATTGCCCTTGCAGATACCGTGCCGGAACTCGCACTCGCGCGGAAGATTTTTGAATTTCCGGCGGTCGT
Source organism: uncultured Candidatus Saccharibacteria bacterium (assembly GCA_964456235.1). Classification (GTDB taxonomy): domain Bacteria; phylum Patescibacteriota; class Minisyncoccia; order UBA6257; family 2-01-FULL-56-20; genus CAYWDX01. Next base: position 284,443 of record CAYWDX010000001.1, read on the forward strand.
CAAGGTGGCCGGGGCCATGTATTCGACGAGCGTGCTCGCGAGCTACCTCCACAAGCTCGCCGTTGCTGCCAATAAATTTTACGAAACGACGCCGGTGCTCGCCGATGAAAATATCGCGCGAAAAAACGCGCGCCTCACACTGATTGAAGTCGCCGCGAGGACGCTCCGCTCGGGCCTGGAACTTTTTGGCATCGAAACGCCAGAGAAAATTTAATTAAAAATTTATTACTATTGTGAGTGGGCGATACACCGCGCACGACACGTTTTCGTTGTAAAAGCCCGTACAATCTGATAATTTGAAGGGAATGGCCAAGCAATCTGCCAATAATCCTCGCAATTTTTTAAATGATGGCTTCGATTTGCCGAAGCTCGAGGAGAAAGTGCTGGCCTACTGGGACGAGAAAAAGATTTTTGAAAAATCGCTTGCCGCGACCAAGAAGGGCGAGCCCTACGTCTTTTACGAGGGGCCGCCGTATGCGAATGGGAAACCGGGAATCCACCACGTTCTCGCGCGCGTCGTGAAGGACGTCATGCTGCGTTACAAAACCATGCGTGGGTATCACGTTGCGCGCAAGGCCGGGTGGGACACGCACGGTCTCCCCGTTGAAATGGCCGCCGAAAAAGCGCTGGGCTTGAAATCGAAACGCGACATCGAAAAATTTGGCGTCAAGCGATTCAACGAAAAGGCGAAGGAGCAGGTGTGGATTTATAAAGATGAGTGGGAGCGCCTCACGCGACGGATTGGGTACTGGCTCGATCTTAAGGATGCGTATGTCACCTACGCGCCTGAATATATAGAGACGATTTGGTGGACGCTCGCGCAAATCTATCGCCGCAAGCTTCTCTATAAGGGGCACAAAGTGGTGCCGTGGTGCCCGCGCTGCGGAACGGCCCTCTCCTCGCATGAACTGGCGCAGGGGTACCAGGAGGTGGTTGATAATTCCGTTTTCATTAAATTTAAATTAAAACCCGGACAGCGGATCGCGAATTTTGTTACCGACGATGCGACCTCCGTGCTTTCTTGGACCACGACGCCTTGGACGCTTCCCGGAAATGTCGCACTCGCGGTTGGCGAAAATATCAATTATGCCTTCGTGAGGACGACGGCGCCGGATCGCGCTTCCTATCTTGTCGCAAAAGATCTGGCCGCGGAAATTTTTAAAGACAGCGACTTCGCAGTCCTCGGGGAAATTCCTGGCCGACGTCTTGTTGGCCTTGCATACCAGCCGCTTTTCAATGTGAAGCCACTCCAAACTGATGCCGCGCATAAAATTTATCCGGCATCGTTCGTGACGACGACGGAGGGCACAGGCGTCGTGCATACGGCGGTCATGTATGGCGAAGACGATTATGCGCTCGGCAAAAAAGTTGGCCTGCCAGAATTCCACACCGTGAGCGAGGAAGGAAAATTTGTTGACGAGGTGCCGGGGCTCGCGGGGGATTATGTCAAGGCAAAAAATACCGAAGAAAAAATCTTTGAATACATGCGCGGTCGCGGGAATCTTTTCCGCATCGTCCCGTTCAAGCATGAATATCCGCACTGCTGGCGCTGCGGTACTGCGGTTCTGTATTACGCGCGTGACTCGTGGTTCATCGCGATGAGTAAGCTGCGGAAGCAGCTGCTCGCGCAGAACAAAAAAATTAATTGGATGCCGCAGCACGTAAAGAAAGGACGCTTTGGCGAATGGCTGCACGAAGCGAAGGATTGGAATTTGTCGCGCGAGCGTTACTGGGGCGCGCCCTTGCCGATCTGGGAATGTAAAAAGTGTGGACATACGGCGGCGATCGACGGGCTCGACTCCCTTTCGAAGCTGGTTGGTCCCGCGCAAAATCGTTACTGGGTGATGCGCCATGGCGAGGCGGAGCATAACGTCTTGGGGATACTGGACAGCGGGCCGCGAAATTCTCCACTCACGCCAAAAGGCAAAAAAGAGGTGGCGCGCGAGGCGAAGCGCCTTAAAAAAGCCGGGATCGACGTGATTATTTCTTCTGAAGTCATGCGCGCGAAACTGACGGCCGAGATCGTAAAGAAAGAGCTTGGCGTGAAGCACCTGCACTTCGACAAGCGCCTCAACGAAATCTTTTTTGGGCCGAAATTCGAAGGAGGGCCGGTCCGCGCGTATTGGACCGCGTATCCGACGCATGAAGAACGTTACGAAAAACGGCCGCCGGGCGGCGAGTCGTTGCGCGATGTGCGCGCCCGCGCGTGGCAGCTTCTCAAGGATTGCGAAAAGAAATATAGCGGAAAGAAAATTTTATTTGTAAGCCATGGCGACCCGATCATCATGATGATCGAAGCGGCGACTGGCCTATCAGAAAAGAAAACCGTTGCTGATTATCTTGAAAGCCGCGGAATGCTTCATAGCTTGTACCCTAAAAAGGGAGTGCCCAGAGCAATGCACGTGCGTTGGGGTCCGCGCGACGAAACTGGCGGCCTCGATCTCCACCGGCCGTTTGTCGATGGCGTGACCGCGGTATGTCGAGAATGCGATGGCGGCACGATGCACCGCGTGCGTGAAGTTGCTGATGTTTGGTACGACTCGGGCGCAATGCCGCTCGCGCAGGCGCACTTTCCATTTGAGCCCGACGCGGCCCATACGGCGGCCATGAAAGCGACTCAAAAGTCTGCCGCGATCCCCAAGCCGCAGAAATTTATCGCGTACCCGGCCGACTATATTGCTGAAGGGATGGACCAAACGCGCGGGTGGTTTTACACGATGCTTGCGATTGCAACTGCATTGGGCTACGGGGCGCCCTATCGCAATGTGATCACCTTCGGCCTCATTAACGATAAATTCGGGCACAAGATGTCAAAGTCGAAGGGCAATATTGTCGAGCCGTTTTCGGTGATCGATACGTATGGCGTTGACGCAGTGCGCTGGTATTTCTATTCCGGGACGCCCTTCGGCGAACCAAAAAATTTTGACGAACAGGACATCGCGAAAACGCTTCGCAAAACCCATCTGATCATTTACAACTCGTTCGTATTCTGGAAGACGTATGCGGCGCCCGACGGTACCGATCCGGTCGGCGCGCCGATGATGAGTGCACCGAAAAGCAGAAATATTCTCGACCAGTGGATTCTATCGCGCCTGGCCGAACTGCTCGCGGCGGCCACGAAAAAACTCGATCATTACGAAATCCGAGAAGCGGCGATCGAGATCGACGCCTTCGCGGACGATCTTTCCCGGTGGTACATTCGCCGCTCGCGCCGCCGTCTCCAAAAACCGGAACATGCGAGTGATTATAGGAGTGCTTCGGCCACGCTCGGTTACGTTCTCTTGGCCCTCGCGACCGTGATGGCGCCCTTTACGCCATTTTTCTCGGAAGTGATGTACGCCGCACTTCGTGGCAAGAAGGAATCGGTGCACCTTGAGCCATGGCCAACGAGGGGAACGCCCGTCCGCGCGCCACAGTCCGCACCCACCCTCAATAAATCATTAAATGCTTCCATGGCCGCCGTCCGCGAACTCGCTGCGCTCGGCCTCGCCAGGCGCGCGGAAGCCGGCGTGAAGGTCCGCCAACCGCTCGCTTCGCTCGCGGTTGGCGTCTCCCTCCCCGAGCCGCTCAAAAAAATTCTCGCCGAAGAGGTGAATGTTAAGAAGATTTTAATGAAGCAAACATTAAAGAACGGCGTCGAGCTCGATCTTGCCGTGACGCCCGAACTCCGCGCCGAGGGGATCCTCCGCGAAGTCGCGCGGATGGTGCAAGAGCTTCGCCAGAAAGCAAACCTCGCGCCTCGAGACCGCATAGCCCTCTTTATCGAAGGGGCGCCGGCGCTCCATGAAATACTTCGCGCGCACGAGGGTGCCTTGAAACTTGATGTAGGCGCTCGCTCAATTGAATATAAGCGCTCCAGCAGATTTACGGCAGAAGAAGAAACAAAATTCGAAGGCGAGACGATCTGGATCGGTCTCCAGAAGGCTTAATGAATTTTTAATCCTACGGAGCGTTTCACGGCGTCGATTTTCTTTTCTGCCACGCGGGCCGCGCGCTCGGTGCCTGCCTGTAAGAGATTTGCGAGCTCGCGCGCGCCATCGAGAAGATTGGTTTTCTTGCTCCGGAATTCCGTAAAGTGATCGGCAACCAATTCGGCAAGCCGCGCCTTGAGCGAGGAATATTTTTCGCCGGCGAACTCGCGCACGATGGCCTGCGGTTCCATGTGCGAGAGGGCGGAATAAATTTCAATCAAATTGGCGAGGCCCGGTTTTTTGTGCGGCTCGTAGGTTATCTCGGATCCCGAGTCGGTCACAGCGCGCGCGATTTTTTTCTGGATATCTTTCGGTGCGTCATCCAGGAAGAGACATCCTTCCGGCTGTGACTTCGACATTTTCTTCGCCGGGTCTTTCAGGTTCATCACACGCGGATTTTTCGTGAGGATCGCTTTCGGTTCCGTGAATGTTTTTCCAAATCGCGCGTTGAATTTCCGGGCAAGCGCGCGCGTCAGTTCAAGGTGCTGCAGCTGGTCATCGCCGACGGGCACCACGGCAGCGTCGTAGAGAAGGATGTCCGCGGCCATCAAGACCGGGTAGTCAAACAATCCGGCATTACTATTTTCTTTTTGTCGCGCGGACTTTTCTTTATATTGCGTCATCCGCTCAAGCTCGCCCATGGGAGTTACGGTGTTCAAAATCCACGCGAGTTCCGCATGCGCGGGGATTTCTGATTGCTGAAAAATAGTTGAACGTTTTGGATCCAACCCGCCGGCGAGATACTCCGCAAAGGTTTCCAAAACCTGTTCCCGCTTCTCCTTCGGCTCAAAGGGTTCTGTCATCGAGTGGAGATCCGCGATGAAGAAGTGGCAATCGTACCTTCCCGAGCTCTGCAAATCAACGAAATTTTTGAGGGCCCCCAAATAGTTGCCAATATGGAGGCGTCCTGATGGTTGAATCCCTGAAACGAGGATGGGTTTTCTCATATAGTCCCTTTCAGTATAATGAAAATATGAACAAATTTGAACGGAGGACTTTCGTGCCGAGTGGTCAGGATGGCGTCGAAATATCTCAACCTGAGTCAGTGCCTTCGCCGGAAGTAGTCGATCATAAAGATAGAAAGGGCAAGTGGGGATCGTTACGCAAGCTGATACTGATCGGCACCACTCTTGCGAGCGGTTGGCAGAGTTATGAGTTCTGGGCGCCCCGGGTTGAAGCGATGCGTGCCGAGAGAGGCAGTAAGGTTGAGTTTTCGTTAAAATCGAAAGTCGAGAATGGCAAGCAGACGGATTTCGCGATCGAGAAACAAGCCGACGGGAAATATATAGTGAGAGGATCGATGCGCGGCGGGCCGAGCGTCGTTGCGCCAAAGGAAGGTGGCGGGTTTACCCAGGAGGGCGAGGGAGAGCTTAGTTTTGTGTTGCCGGCCTCAACCGATATTAAAGATTTCATGGATCGGCTGAAAACCGCACGCGATCCGGGTGAAGTTTTGAGCGACCTGTTCGATTCTTCGTCAGAAGGGACCTACATGAAAACGGAGCGTAACGAAAAGGGGACCCATGTTGCCTATGAACTAAAATTTATCCCGGGCCACAAGGGTAAGCCTGCGCATGCGGTGGAAACTTCCTATGATGATTCCGGAGAATCCCACACGACCCACATCGCGTTTACCGAGGGGGAGCGACGGGCCAAGAAGAATCTTTAATAAAATCTTTAACGGAATTTTAACTGCACTGTGCTTTAGTGGTTTTGCGCGGTAAGCCAATCCTGGCCTGGGTCGATACCTCGCATAAAACAACACCACAACATAATAAACATAGATGAAGGAGATTTTGGAAAAGGCGCTCACTGACGGGGCCGCCCGCAAACCTCAAGCCATTGAGGATATCGCGGTTGAGCCGAGCAATGATAGTTTCTTGTCCTGGGATTCTTAGATAGATCAGCCAGCCATGGGCGCACCATCGCTAGATCCTTTAGGTAAGACATTGGCAACGCCGCCCAGCAATGGCGTAAAGCGCGCCCGGGCTTTGTGGCGCCTGTTTTTTGAGCCCAAATCTATCGATGAGGATGTAAGGCGCAGGGAATATATCTTGAACGTCATCCTCGGATGGTCGATGGTGATGCTGGCCGCGCTCGACGGCTCGGTATTGTACCACTCCATTACGCGTGGAAACGACTATCACGGTGTTTCCTTCTGGGCGTTTTCTGCCGTCGTAGTCTTCTTTGTCGGATTGTACGCACTTTCACGCCGCGGGTATGTTCGCGCTGCATCGTGTTGCCTGGTCGCGTTGTATTTTGCTGGCGCGAGTTATGCCGCGTATGAATGGGGAGCGAATTTGGAAACCGCATTGCTTGGGTACGCGCTCGTCATCGTTATCACGAGTATACTTCTCGGGACAGAGTTTTCATTTTTCGTTACCGCGGGCACCGGCTTATTCCTTATCTCGCTATGGCACTTGCAATGGCATGAGTATATTGTGGTCCCAAAAAAACAGGTCAGCAGCCAAACGGACGCCGTCGTCTTCACTATCATTTTTCTTGCGATCACGGTGGTTGCGTGGCTTTCGAATCGCGAAATCGGCCGGTCTCTGTTCCGGGCGCGGACCTCGGAGCGGACTTTGAAAGAAGAGCGGGACCTGCTCGAGGTCCGCGTAGAGGAGCGGACGCAGGCGTTGCGTGACAGTGAGCTGAAAAAGATCGAAGCGCTCTATCAGTTTGCTGAATTCGGACAGCTTTCTTCGGGGCTTTTCCATGATCTTTTGAATTTGATCAACGCGACCTCGCTGCAGAATGAACGACTGGCGCGCGAAGTCACGGAAGATGCCTTGGCGAACGCCAGGCGCGTGAATAAGCGGATGGAAAATTTTGTATCCGCCATGCGCCGGCAGCTTGCGCGGCAAGACACGCATGAAAACTTTGCGATAGGCGATATTGTCGAGCAGGCCATACAACTCCTGGCTTATAAAGCCAAAGAAAATCGCATCGAAATACTTTTTCATGGGACCCCGGGCATGGAATATGCCGGCAGCCCGTTTAAATTTCATCAGGTGGCGATGAACCTGATCCTGAATGCGATCGAATCGTACGCCGATGCTGCGGCCGTCGAAGCTAACCGTCGCCTCGTCGAGGTGCGTGCGCGATATGATGGGGATCGGGTCGTTTTGGAGGTGCAAGATTATGGCTGCGGCATTGCGCCCGATATCCAGAAAAAGATATTCGAGCCGTTCTTCACGACAAAAAGCCTGAATGGTATGGGCATTGGCCTTGCAACCGTAAAGAAAATAGTTGAGCAAGATTTTCATGGAACCATCGCAATTGAAAGTCAGACAGGGAAGGGAGCTTTATTTGCCATCGCGCTTCCGCGAGGAATGCGCCGCGATCGTTGATTCTGCCGTTCGCTGTATTGCTGCCGAGCAGCGGCCTGATGGGGGATTCGCGCATCGCTCGAGTTCTGACCAGGATGATTTTTCTCGCGGAGGGGATTACGTCACGACATTTTTTACGGCGAATATTCTCGCCTGTTTAAACGCGGTCAAAAATCCGTGGCGCGATTTTCCTGAAGTTCAAATAATAAAATCACGGGCGGCTCTTTTTCTATTGCGCGAGAAAAGCAGTCGCTGGTCTTTTAACTATTGGTCGCGCCGTGAGCCGATGCGCAAAAGCCGACCGTACCCCGATGATTTGGATGATACCTTTGTCGCCTTGCGCGCCCTGTATGGTTATCAACCCTCGCTCGTTGACGGTTCAGTCCTCGCGAGCGTCGTTAAGATTCTTTCCGAGGCCCAAACGTCGCCGGGCGGTCCTTATGTGACGTGGCTTGCCGGGCCAGGTGCCGGCGTCAAGTGGAAGGATATCGACTTGGCGGTGAATGCGAATATTGGTTCGTTTCTCAAAAGTTTTCGAGTTCACCTGCCTCAATTGGACGACTTCATTGAGCGCAGAATTTCAGAAAATGCAGTTTGGTCGCGCTACTATCCTTCCGGAAATGTTGTCGATTATTTCGTTGCACATTATGGTCACGCGAGCGGTGGCTCCGGCTTTGCTTCCGGTACCGCTGCCGTCGCTCAAAGAATATTGCGCCGGCGTCTTCGATCTGGAGGGTGGGGGAATCCGTTGGAAACTGCGATGGCAATTTCTGCTCTTGGTGATCTGGGTTTTAGGGAACATATTAAAGAGGTAGACATCGCGGAATTCATCGAGGCCCTTCAAAGGGGTGGATGGAAGGCACATCCATTTTGTCTCGATCCGGCTCGCGACGGCGAGCGGCATTACGCAGGGTCGCCGGCGCTGACCGCAGCGCTGTGCGCCGAATCCTTATCAAAATTTTTGGATGATGATGGGCATGCATCGGAAACAATCCTTCGAAAAATAAAAGATTTTGCTCTTGATCGCGCCGCGCATCTTCCGCGCCCGCTCCGCGGAGTTATTTGCCGCGAAATTAAATCGTTCAACAGCGTCGAAGTTGTCGCCCTGCCGTTTCGGGTCGCTCGCGCGCTGGGCGCCCTCGATTCGATCGACGACGATTTTCTTGAACGACTTGCACTCGCCAACTTCTATGGCTGGATCGCGTATTCCCGAATTGATGACCTTTTGGATGGTGATGCTGGCATGGCAACTCTCCCGGTCGCGAATTTCTTCCTTCGAGAATTTTCTGCACAATACGAAGCTTTGGCCCGGGAAATCAATGGCCTCGACGCCTATTACTCGGCGATCATGGGCGCGATGGATAATGAAAATTTTCTTGAACAGGCGAGCCCTCCATCACCTGAAATGCCTGGCTTTAGCCACTTCGCCCGCCGCAGCATGGGGCATGCGCTCCCGGCGATCGCTATCTGCCTGAAACTTGGCCACCATGACCAGCGCGACCTCGATTCGCTCATGGCATTCTTTCGTAACTATCTCATCGCACGGCAGCTCCATGATGATGCACGTGATTGGCTGAAGGATTTTGGGCGCGGCAAACTGAACAGTGTCGGTGCATACCTCGCGAAGATATCGAATACCAGTTCGTACACCCCAGCCGTATTTAAAACTCTTTTTGAGGAACGTGGCGTTGATTGGGTGGCTGGCCGCATAAAATCTCACACCCACCGCGCTCGCGCAGCCTTGCGCAAAATGAAAATCATCGTCGATGCCGCTCCACTCAATGCGTTACTCGAGCGGCTTGAAGTTGCGGCTGATCGCAGCATCAAAAACCGGGATGATATCCAGAAATTTTTAAGAACCTTTGCGCCCTCGGAGGGAATCGAACCCCCATCAAGACCTTAGAAGAGTCCTGCTTTATCCATTAAGCTACGAGGGCAATGCGCCGCGCTGCGTGGAATGTTCGCTGCGACGCCTGCCTGCGATTGATTCTAGGTGAGAAAAGAAGTAGTGTGAAGGGACGAAAAAACGGGCTGTAGTGTAACGGCAGCACGAGTCCTTTGGGAGGATTTAGTCCCGGTTCAAATCCGGGCAGCCCGACAAGAATAAAATTGCAGGGCCCCTCGCGCATGGGCTCCCTTTAATGCGCTCAGAACCCTGCAGTTTTATTTCTGGGCTCTTTTTAATGCCCGCTCGGGCATGTGCTTCTTCATATTGGCGGAAATGTGCCGCGGGGGTGAATCGAACACCCGACGCCAGCCTCTTCAGGGCTGCGCTCTGCCACTGAGCTACCGCGGCTTATCTCTTCACTTTCAACATTATACGCTTCTCTTCGGGCTTCACCGAATCGATGATGAACTGGTGCGCCTGCCCGGGCGCGAGCGCTTTCTTCATTTCGTCCTGGCCGCCGAACTCTGAAATGTGGACCATGCCTTGCATGTCGTTGGGGAGCGCGATAATGGCGCCAAACGGGTTCAACTTGTGGACGCGGCCCTCAACGGTCTCGCCAACCTTGAATTGACCGCCCATCTTTTCCCACGGGTCTTCTTTGAGCGCCTTCAGCGAAAGGAAGACGCGGCCTTCCTTGATGTCGACGATTTTCGCTTTCAGCTCGTCATTCACTTTGACGAGGTCTTTCGGATTGTCGATCAATTTATAGTCGAGTTCTGAAATGTGGATCATGCCTTCGATCTGCGGGTTATCGGTGAAGCGCACAAACACGCCGAAGTCCGCGACGCCCGAGACGATGCAGTCGACGACCTGCCCAGCCGTGTACGCGGCAAGGAGATCTTTCATGTTCGCCGAGAGGACTTCGCGCTCGGATGCAATAATTTTGTTGGCGCGCGTGTTCACGTCGATGATCTTTACGGAAAGTTCCTCGCCCGTCATTTTTTTGAGTTCTTCCGCGATTTTTATGCGGTCACCATCTGGCACTTTCGGGTAGTGTTCAAGGGAAAGTTGCGAAACCGGGAGGAACGCCTTGATCTCATCGCCCGATGGAGCCGTGATGGTCGTCATGAGGCCGCCCGCATTCGCGCCGGCCACTTTTGCCTTCACGACCTCGCCCGCCTCTGCGAGTTCTTTCGCCTGCTGCCACACTTTTTGCTTGCCCGCCTCAGACAGCGAAAGCTCAATGTGGCCTTCTTCGCCATCGAGGGAAACGATCTTTGCGTGGATTTTCTCGCCGGGCTTCACGTCGCGGAGCGCTTCCTTCGCATTCTGCATTTCAGCGCCGTAAACGATGCCGGTACCGAAGCGGCCCATGTCGAAATAGGCCTTGCGAGGCATCTTCTTCAAGAGCGTCGTCTCAACGATGACTCCCTCCTTTGGCCAGTCGGTGGCCGAAATTTCTGTTTTGAGGGTTTGCGCGATCGTCGTCGCCCCGTTATTTTTTTCTTCTGCTATCGGCATACCGGAGAAGTATACGGTAAAGGCGATTTTTGGCAAGTCCTGTCAGCGTTTTTAGCGTTGCCAGGGACCATTTTTTCTGATAAAATGAGCGGGTATGGTGCTCAACTATTTTGGCAATGGCTGCTTTCGTTTGCAGAGCGGCGACACTTCTATTTTGTTAAATCCGGAAAATAACCGCTTGAAGGCGGACATCGTTTTGAAGACGCTTGTCTCGGCAGAAAATCCGCTCGCGACTGACGGCGCGGACGATGATCCGTCGACGATCGCGTTCCCGGGAGAATACGAAATCAAAGAAATCGAGATCAAAGGATTCCCGATCGCCGGCGAGTCAACCGAAAAATTTATTAAAACTGCTTATGTAGTGACATGGGAGGGAGTGAAATTCGTCTTCCTCGGCCACCTCTCGAAGCCGATCGACGCAACGCTCCTTGAAGAATTTTTGGAGCCGGATGTGCTTGTCGTGCCGGTGGGCGGCGGGCATTTTCTTGAGCCAGAAGTGGCGGCGAAGATCACGAAGCAGCTCGAGGCGCGGATCGTGGTGCCCAGTTTTTATAAAAATCCGGATGAGTTTTTAAAAGCCCTCGGGAAAAAGGCGGAGACGATGGAAAAATTCGTTTTCAAGCAAAAGGATATCGCGACCGACAAAGGGCGGCCGATTGTCCTCAAGTCCGCATAACAACAATGAATGCGCCCACGATGAAAAATTTTCTCAACGAGCTGCAAGCGTTGCCCGAGCCTACCAAAAGGAAAGTTTTGGTGGCCGTGACCATCGTCCTTATGGCGGTCGTCATTTATTTTTGGCTCATATATTTCAATACCCTCCTCGCCGGCGTTTCGCAGCCCGCTCCCGCGAATCCGGTTGCGGCATCGGGCGGCGATATCGGCCTTTGGCAGCGGCTTCAGAACGGATTTGTGTTTATCGGCAGCCAATTCCAAAAAATGGCGCAGGGATTGTCGTCGATTCTCGCTGCGCCGCGGCAATATATAGTGAACCCGCGAGGGAATTAAACGTGGCCCAAGCATAGGAACACAACCAATAAAATTATGGCGCTCGAAAAGCGAGAAATAACTAAGGAATTAAGCGAGTCATATCTCGACTACGCGATGTCGGTCATCGTCGCGCGCGCGCTGCCCGACGTGCGCGATGGATTAAAACCCGTACACCGGCGTGTGTTGTGGGCGATGTGGGACAGCGGCCTCACCCATCTTTCGAAATTCCGAAAATCGGCGACGGTGGTGGGTGACACGATGGCGCGCTACCACCCGCACGGCGACTCGGCGATTTATGACACGCTCGTGCGCCTCGCGCAGAATTTTTCACTGCGCTATCCGCTCGTGCAGGGACAGGGCAACTTCGGCAGCGTCGATGGCGATTCCCCGGCGGCCATGCGTTATACCGAATCTCGAATGTCGGCGATCGCCGAAGAAATGTTGCTCGACATCGAAAAAGAAACGGTTGATTGGATTCCGAATTATGATGCGACGCGCGAAGAGCCGCTGGTGTTGCCCGCGAAGCTGCCGAATCTTCTTTTGAACGGCACGCTCGGCATCGCGGTTGGCATGGCGACGAGCATCCCGCCGCACAATTTGAATGAAGTGGCCGACGCGATTCTGCATCTTGCTGATAACCCTGACGCGACGAGCGAGGACCTCGTTCAGTTCGTGAAAGGGCCGGATTTCCCGACCGGCGGCATAATCTACAACGCGAAAGCGATCCGCGATGTGTATGTGAGTGGACGCGGCGCGATCCTCACTCGCGCGAAAGCCGAAATCGTCGAGCAAAAAGCGGGCAAGCAGTTCGACATTATCGTGACCGAGATTCCGTACCAGGTGAACAAGGCGGAGCTCGTGAAGACGATCGCCGAGCTTGCGCAGGAAAAGAAAGTGGAGGGCATTCGCGATTTGCGCGATGAGTCTGACCGCGAGGGAATGCGCATCGTGATCGAGTTGAAGAACGACGTGCCGCCCCAAAAGGTTTTGAATTGGCTCTACGCGCACACGGACCTCGAAAAGAATTTCAATATGAATATGACGGCGCTCGTCGCGAATGACCACGGCCTGGAGCCGCGCCTGCTCGCATTAAAAGACGTGCTCGCGGAATATCTCGCGTATCGCAAGGAAGTGGTGAAGCGCCGCACGCAGTTTGATTTGCGGAAGGCGGAAGAGCGGGCGCACATTTTGGAAGGCCTCGCGAAGGCGCTCAATGCGATCGACAAAGTGATCGCTACGATCAAGAAATCGAAAGACAAAGAGGAGGCGCACGTAAATCTCGTCAAGCTCTTTACGTTGAGCGACCTCCAGGCGACCGCAATTTTGGAAATGCGCTTGCAAACACTTGCTGCGCTTGAGCACAAAAAGATCGATGATGAATTGAAAGAGAAAAAAGTGTTGATCGAGGAGCTGAACCTTATTTTGAAGAGCCCGGCAAAAATATTAAAAATTATTAAAGACGAGGTTAAGGGGCTGAAAGAAAAATATGGCGATGCGCGCCGGACGCAGGTCGTGGCGCATGCGGTCGCCGCGATGAGTGACGAGGACATGATCAATGACGAGGATGCGATCGTCACCGTGAGCGGCGGCGGCTACATCAAGCGGCTTCCGCCGGGTACGTTCAAGGCGCAAAAGCGCGGCGGGAAGGGGATCATTGGTTCTGAAGTGGCTGATGAAGATTTCCTCGAGCATTTCTTTAGTGCGCGGACGCACGACAACGTGCTCTTCTTTACGAACCGCGGGCGCGTGTTCCAAACCAAGGTGTACGAAATTCCGCAGGCGACGCGCACGTCAAAAGGCCGCGCCATCCAAAATTTCCTTGAACTTCCTGCGGAAGAAACCGTGAGCGCGATCGTCAATTATTCCGCGAAGGACCCGAAACACGCCGACAAAAAATTCTTGATGATGGTGACAAAAAACGGCGTCGTCAAAAAAACGCCCCTCGCCGATTTCATGAACATCCGCCGCACGGGCATCATCGCGATCAATCTGAATAAAGGAGATCAGCTGAAGTGGGCGAAGCTCACCGGCGGCAATGACCAGGTGATTCTGGCGACGCGCCAGGGACAATCGATCCGGTTCGAAGAAAAGCAGATCCGCCCGATGGGCCGCACCGCGGCGGGCGTGCGCGCGATTAAATTGAAAAAACAAAATGATGCGGTTGCGGGCTTTGATATAATTTCAGGAGGTGATGCGAATTTGCTCGTCGTGATGGAGAACGGGTTCGCGAAGCAGACGCCGCTCAAAGAATACAAGACGCAGCGGCGCGGCGGGTCGGGCATCAAAACTGCCGAGATCACCGCGAAGACCGGCGCGCTCACATCCGCCCATGTGATCGCGGAAGAAAAGGAAATCTTTGCGCTTTCTGCGAAGGGGCAGATGATCCGCACCGAGCTCGGCACCGTCCGCAAGACCGGCCGCGCCGCGCAGGGTGTACGCATCATGAATCTGAAGCCGGGCGACCGGCTCGCCGGGACCGTAGTCATCTAACATGCCCACCAATCTTTCGAGGCAGCAGGCCATGATCCTTATCGGGGTCGTGGCGCTCATACTCATTATCGGCGCCGCCGTTTTTTTGAACCTGCGGCCGCGCCCAACGAACGGGCCGCCGGTCACATTAAATGTATGGGGGATGGAGCCGAGCGCGGCGTTTATCGCCCTCATGTCTGCGTATCCCTATGCGACGGTGAAATACACGCAGGTTGATCCTGAAAATTATGGTTCGCTCGTCCTCGGCGCGCTCGCGGCGGGAACGGGGCCGGATGTTTTTGAAATTGGGAACCGGGCGTTGCCGCGGTGGCAGTCGGTGCTCGCGCCGCTTACGATCGCGTCGTCATCGTCGAGCGGTTTCGGGCCGCTGCAAATTTCGCAACTGTATCCCGACATCGTTTCGCAAGATTGGATCAGCGGGGCCGGCGCTGGGGCCTCCGCCGAAGCCGCCGGCGGCGCGGGACAAATCTATGGATTGCCGCTTTCGATTGACACACTCGTCATGGCGTACAACAAAGATCTCTTGAACGCGGCGAACATCGCCGTGCCGCCGACGAACTGGAATGATTTTGATGCGGACGTTGCGAAATTGCGCGCGGTGAATGGTTCGGGGCAGATCACGCAGGCGGCTGCGGCGATCGGCGGCGCAGATGACACCGTGCCGCATGCGGCCGACATCCTCGCCCTCCTGATGTTGCAGAATGGAACGCAGATGACGGATGCGAACCGATCCTCGGCGGCATTTGCGTCGCAGGTCGGCGGCGCCCCTGGTCCATCCGCCTTCAACTTTTATCTCCAGTTCGCAAATGCCGCCTCGCCCTACTATACGTGGTCATCGGCGCTCGGCCCCGCCTTCGACAGTTTCGCCGCGGGCAAAACCGCCATCATTTTTGTCTATCAATCTGACCTCGCAACGCTCAAGGCGAAGGCGCCGTTCTTGAACTACGCCCTCGCGCCGATCCCGCAGGCGAAGGGCGCCACGGTACCCGTGAATTATGCGAATTATCGCGGTTTCGTCGCTTCAAAAGCCGGGCAGCAAGCGGCGGCATGGAACTTCATCCTCTATGAGGCGGCACAAGACGGGGCAAAGTCCTATCTCACGCAAACCGGCCAGCCGCCGGCGCTCCGCACCGACATTGCCGCGTCGTTGAATGACGTGAATCTTTCCGTTTTTGCCTCGCAGGAACTCACGGCGAAATCCTGGTATGAAGCGGATGATAAAAAAGCGGAAGCGGCGCTCGGTACCGCCATTAAAAATGTATTAAACGGCGCGGAGACCGCGACGCGCGCCCTGACCGAAGCCGAGACCGCTGTCACGCAGCTCATGCGCTAAGATAATAAGGAAGGATATGAAAAATATTTCACGGATCGGTGATCGAAAATATATTCTTCTGCCGTTGATTGTTTTTGTTCTCGCCGCGTACTGCCTCCCGCTCTTCGCGTCGGCGTCGGTTAACAATCACGCGACGAATAATGTTTGGGATCCGAGGATTTTACAGGGCCCGCTCGTCGTGTGCACCGGCGACGGCAGCGGCGGATTCCCCTGTGAAAGCTTGTGCGACTTTCTGTATCAATCCGTCCACGTCCTCTATTTCGCCATTGCCGTAATCATTTGGATTGTGGCGCCGATCCTGATTGCCTGGAGCGGCATCTCGCTCATTATGTCACGCGGGAATCCTGAAGCACAGACCAACGCAAAAAATCGGGTGACGCGCATCGTGCTCGGCCTTCTCATCGCGCTCTCCGCGTATCTCATCATCGCGACCTTTGTGAGCGTGCTCCATATCAGCGGGGTCGGTGGGTTCGGTGCGGGCATTTGCGGGGGATAATAAAATGAAAGTTCGAAGCATTATTATTGCGGCGACGCTTGGAGTCATGACGAGCGCGACCGCTTTTGCGCAATCGGCACCCTCGCACATTTCTATCGACACTTCGATCCCCGGCCTCGCCCCCGCAACAAGCATCTCAGGCCTCATCCAGAACTTCTATAGCTTTGCGTTAGTGATAGCCGGGGTCTTAGCCTTTGGCGCCATTGTGTATGGAGGGATAAAGTATGCCGTAGGGCATGGGAATCCCTCGTCTGAGAGTGAGGGCAAAAGCTGGATCGTAGGGGCCCTCTTGGGCCTCCTTCTCCTTGCCTCTGCCTATATCATCCTTACCACGATCAACCCCGAGATCACGAAGCTCTCGATCCCTCAACTCCCTTCCCTGGACGCTGCCCGGACGGGGGAGGGGTTGGGGGGAGGGGCGAGCGTGGCGAGCAGTACAGGAGGTGCTAGTAGCACTACGCCATCGGGGCCGGGCGCTCGCTGCCAAGCGCCGGCATCGGGTGGATGCTCGGTAGCCAATTTGATGGCGAACGGCGGCAGTTGCTTCGGCAACAACATCACGCTTGCCGCCGGCGTTTGTAATGTGGAAAGCGCGAACGGATCACTCCTTCAAAGTGGTGTAGACAAGTGCGATGATGGGAGCCCGGTTTCTTTCGGCGGGTTTCAAGTCAATATCACAGCGAATTCGGTTGCTGGTCTTGATTGCAGAAGCGCTTTCTCAAACCAATATACCGGGAGCAATCGGCACTGCACGATAACGAACCGATCGCTGTATAATCAATGTGCACAGGCGGCCCAGAATTGGGCGAACAATATTGCCGCGGCTTGTCGGATTTCGAATGGCGGGACCAATTTCCGCCTCTGGGGCCCGCAAACCCGACAGCTCTGCGGGATTTAATTCTATGCGTAACTACATCATCATCGGGCTCATCGTTCTCCTCGTCGTCGGGGTCGGTGTTGTGCTGATCTTCCAGAAAAATCCGACCGCGCAGCCGCCAACTTCTGGCGGAACAGGAACGCTTCCGGTGGTGAATTCGTCGACGACCGTTTTCCCGACCGGCACCACGATGACGATCGGTACGCCGCAAGGGTCAGTCGTCGTGAATAATATTTATATCAATCCTTCGTACATCACTTCAGATAAAGAGACGGTGGTGTTTAAAGCCGCGAGTGCTTATAACCTCGTCTACAACGTGAACGACAGCACGTTTGAGATCGCGCTTCTTGCGAAACCGTTGGACGCGGCGCGGGCGGCGGCGGAAGCGGCGTTGCTATCCCGGCTGAACATTAGTAAGTCTGATGCCTGTAAATTAAATGTCTGGGAGGCGGTCCCGGTCAGCGTTGACCCCAACTATGCCGGGCAAAATCTTGGCTTGAGCTTCTGTTCCAGCGCCTTCCCGCTCTATTAGTTGTGCTAGAATGAAGGGAATGAAGAAGGGGCACCTCGTTTTCGTTCTAATTCTTGCGGTATTCCTCTTGGTCGGTGCACGTTTGGCGTCGGCAGATACGGGCCCGCTCGATACGGGTTCGAATCACACCGGCTTACTTCAAAACCCGCTGGGCGGCAGTTGCAACGATCTAAGCTGCCCCATAAAGGCGGTTACCGATTTCCTTTTCACGATATCGATTCCGCTCGTCGGAATATTTATTCTGGTAGGCGGTTTTCAGATGATCACGGCGGCCGGCAACCCCGAACGGTTTTCGAAAGGGAAAAAAACAATTTTGTATGCCGTGGTTGGGTTCGTGGTGGTCATTTTGGCGGGGAGCGTCGCCTCGCTGATCAGAAATATTTTTAGCGGATCATAAAAACGCATGACAAAATTTTTTATTGCTCTCATAAATCCAACGCAGGCCCCGGCTAATGTTGGGCACGCCCCGGCCAATGTTATTGGGAGCACGCAGGACGTGCAGGATCTTTTTTGCACGGCAGTGCTTTGGATGTTTTGGGCGCTTCTGGTCACCTCGATAATCATGTTTTTAGTGGGAGGGTTTATGTATGTGACCGCCGCCGGTAACCCGGAGCGGGTCGGGAAAGCGAATAAAACCCTGCTCTACGCCGCGATCGGCGTTGCGGTCGCGATTCTCGCGCGTGGCATCCCGCTCGTCATCGGTTCATTCTTTGGCGTTGATCAGGCAAGCTTAACGGCATGCTCGGGGAATCTCTGAAAAATCTTGCGGTCGGAAGTTTTTCTAACCCGCATGGGATATTTACGCCGGCGCCCATCCAGCAGATCAGCCAGCTTCAATCGTTCGCTTGCGGCATCATCAACTGGGTTTTCTGGTTCCTTATAATCGTCTCTATAATAATGTTCTTGGTTGGTGGTTATCGATATGCTACCTCGGGTGGAAATCCAGAACGGGTGCGGGATGCGAATAAGACGCTTCTCTATGGCGTGATCGGAGTCGCGGTCGCCATCATCGCGAACAGCGTGCCGCCACTCGTCGGCAGTTTCTTTGGCGCATATGGGATCAGCGCGTGCGGCATTTTTGCAGGATTATTGGGCGGTTTTGGTATTTAACTTTTCCGGTTTACGTGGTATACTGGTCTGGTGTTAGGGGAAAGGTCGAAACTATGAGTTAACGTCCAAATGAAGAAATTTAAGCAAATCGTCGCAGCGTGGGGGGCGCCGGCTGTGGCCCTCGTATTGCCGGCCCTCGTTTCCGCACAGGTTTCGAACCCTCCGGTGGTTGCTCCGCAACCGTACCAGAACATTAACCAGGTGACGGGTGCGTCGGGCATTCTCTGTATCGCCATCAACTGGATTTTCTGGTTCCTCATCGTCCTTACGATCATCTTTGTGTTGGTTGCAGCGTTCAAATATTTGACGGCTGCAGGCAACCCCGAGAAGGTGACATCGGCCAGCCACACCCTGCTTTATGCAGCGATCGCAGTGGTCGTAGCAGTTCTCGCAAGAGGATTGCCCTACATCATCGCATCCTTCCTTGGTGCAAGCTTCGGCCAGGTCTGTTAATCTGGAAATCTTCGAAGTATAAAGAGGGCCCGCAGGGGCCCTCTTTGGTTTTGAAAATAAAAAAACCCGCCGGCGTGGTGCCAGCGGGTGCAGAGTGAGGCCATGCCTCACTATGGTTTGCGCGTTGTGACGTAGAAGTGGATGAACCCACGTCCCTGCGCGCGGAAGGTTGTGGTTGGATTGCCCTGCGCTGAGCAGCCGTTGAAGTCTCGGCCGAAGCTTTCGTAAGGCGCATGAAGCCTTTGGGCAACGGGCTTATCCTCGCACCACACTCCGACCCAGTCGCCTGGGGCGTGACTGTGGGTTATGTCGAAGGTATTCCAATCCGCCGGGAGCTTGATGGGGCCGTGGTAGCAGCCCGCCTCGAGCTCGATGTCGACGCGATCGGTCTTCTCCGACGAAAAGTCCTGCGGTTCGTCAGTATCGCATGGCGCCGGGCCGTATCCAGCAAAATCGCTAGACGCCGGACTCGACGGGAGCACCGTCTTGATGATCCCCTTATTCGCCAGGGACTCATCAATTCGGCGGCGCTTCTCGGGTAGGGATGCTCCCCATCCTGGGAAAACGATGCCGAGCACGATGGCGCCCATTCCCACGACGGCGATGAGCTTGAGAACCCATCCCTTCTTGAACCAGGCGGCGATGATCGCCCAGAGGAGCATGAAGATCAAGATCTCATAAGCCAGCGAAGCCGGCGTCTGGTGTCCCAAGAGCATGCCGCGATAACCGCCATCCGCCATGAAGTCGTTCAGGGCGTCCACCTGATAAATGTGGAATGCCTGACCGAACAAGTAGCGGAGGGCGAAGAACGCGATGGTGATCGCGAAGGTGCGCCCAGCGAAGGCGAAAGTCGCCCCGATCCCCGAAGTCGTGATACCAAGCTTCCCAGCCAGGTAACGAGTGACGAGGACGAAGGCTACGGTGAAGAACGTTCGGAAGACGGGACTCCCATAGAGTGTGCCGCCCAGGATCGAAAAGCACGCTGCCGCGAGTAATGCGTGAAACCAGTCCTTGCGGGTGTTCATGATGTAGCTCTCTTTTCCTTTCTGGCCACGTAGCCTTTGAAAACTACCTTGATGAACTCGGAGAGCATCTCGCCAACCATCTCTACCGAGAGGAGCTGGAGAAACCGGCCACCGGAGTCAGGAGCTGAAACCCTCGTGGCACCAGCTGCCGCCGGCGCACCACCCCCATCTCCTCGTCGCTCCCTTGCCTTGCTTCGCTCACGTTGAATCACCTCGATCACTTTCTTGATCCCGAGATGTACTTCGTCGTAGAACGCGAAGAAGAAGTAGACGAAGGTGATCAGTATGAGTGAAAGCGACGCCTGCCACCAGAACCACGTTGCTTTTGGTACCGGCGGCGCCGGCGGCGGGATGGTAATCGCGGGAGCGTTGTTCCCGTAGTAGAACACGTTCCATGCCTTGACGAGAGTGGTTGTGAGCGGCGTTCCGTTTGCTGATTGGAATGTGCCGCTCCAGAGCGGTTCGCCTGGATGCCCGAACGCCATCAGGATCGTGAAGATCGTCAGGGTCGCCAGAAACTCCCATCGGAAGTTGTTGTCCGAACCCCCTGTGCCAGTGAATCTATCACAGATGCGTTCGAGGCATTCCACAAACGTTGGGCGATGCCCGACGACGACTCCTTCCGCAGGGGAAGCAAGCCAGTTAATGGCTGTCCATGAAAAGATCCAGGTAATCATCCCGATGACCGGACGTCCTTTCTTAGAACTGCCGTTCACGCGAGGGATCACCCAAGTGATGCTCGCCCACAAGAAGATCCAGGTGATCATCCCGATCACGAGCAGTCCGATGAATCGGAGGATGAAATATTCCTGGACGGTGTTGGTCGTGGTGGGCTCGATTGCCCCTACCGCAGACCAAGCCAGGTAAAGGATGCCGCCCGCAACTGCGACCGCCACCGACAAAATGCCGACGATGATCGCGAAGCGAATGGCGAGAGCCGTATCACGACGTGCCATGGTTTTCTCCTATTTTTGAATTCTTAAAGAACGGATACAATATACTATATAAAATCTGATTTGTCAAGAAATGCCTTATATCCTATACTATACAAGGCTTTAAGAGGGTTTCTGCTGGGGTGGCGAAATGGCAAACGCACTAGCTTTAGGAGCTAGCGCCGCAAGGCTTGTGGGTTCAAGTCCCACCCCCAGCACCGCCATGTTCTGTTCGCCGTTCTCGTTATCACTCGCGTCGTTTCCCGTGGAACGCATGGTGCACGTCGCGCAGCGCTTTGTTCGTGAGATGCGTATAGATCTGCGTCGTCGAAATATTTGAGTGGCCGAGGAGTTCCTGCACGGACCGGATGTCCGCGCCGTTCATCAAAAGATCGGTTGCAAAACTATGGCGTAACTCGTGCGCATGGACGTGTTTTGAAATGCCAGCTTCGAGCGCACGCGAGGCGACGAGGCGTTGCACCGCGCGCGGCGTCACGCGCCCGAGGACTTTCCCGCGCCGGTCGAGACTCACGAACAACGCCTCATCCGCATCGTCCCGCTTCGCCAAATATTTTTGCACGGCGTCACGCGCGGAATTGGAAATGAAAACGATCCGCAGTTTGTCGCCCTTCCCGCGCACCGTCACCTCGCCGCGCTTCACATCGATTGTGCGGTTTAAAGAGCAGAGCTCCGCGAGCCGCAGGCCGGTGGAGAAAAACACCTCGAGCGCGGCGCGGTCGCGGAGCGAGCGGAGGTCGTTGCCCTTCGGCGCCTTGAGGAGGCGCTCGAGGTCGGCATATTCGAGAACTTCGATTTGGCGGGAGGTTGTTTTCGGCAACTCGATTTTTTCTGCGGCGAGCGTTTTGATGTCGCGCTTCGCGAGATATTTCAGAAAATTACGAATCGCGATCACGTAGTAGCGCTGCGTATTCTTTTTTAGGTCCTCTCGCGCGAGCACTTTACGGAATTCTGTGACGGCGGCTTCGGTGATGTCTTTCGGGGAAGCGACGCCGGCAGCTGTAATGAATTTTTTAAGATAGCGCTCGTAGTTTTCGCTCGTGAGGTGCGAACGATTCTTCTCTACTTCTAAGTAGTTCAAATAATCGCGGAGGAGGCGATGGATTTCTGATGCGGGCATACTGCCATTATACGCCCATCTGTCGCAAAACGGCGCAAAGCTATGTTGATTTTTCCAAGTGAAGTTTGGCGAATGCCAGGAGAAGGGCAGGCGTCATGAGGTCTTTTCTGGTAAGCGTCTTTGCAGAGAAATATACGATCGGATCTTCTTCGCCAGCGAGGCGCTGGGTGAAGGCGTCAATTTTGATGCGCGCCTCCTGCACTTCTTTGATGATCCATTCAGGGATGCTGACGCCGGGGGTGAAGCTTGCCGTCGTCATGCCATCTTTGGTACAAACGGCGATGCAAATTACGTAGTACCATTCTTTCGCCCTGTAGATAAGGGCCAGAGAATTTTCCACGCCGATGCCAACGTCCACGCCATCCCGCTTCGCTGCTTCAGCAGCGTAGCGCTTCGCCCGTTCAAAAAGTTCCTCAAATCCAAACGTCTGTTCCGGTGCCGGCGGGCGCTCAAGCGTCCCATCGTGCACGATCTCGATCGTCATTCCAAGCCGGCGGCCGGCTTCAAGTACCGCTTCCTGTTTTGGTTTGAGATACCGGTTCGATGTATAGAGGCCTACTTTCATCACCTTCTATTATACCTTTATACCTTTCAGGGAACTCATGCCCGGAGTAAGTTGTATTTATCAAAGATTTATGATATTCTGCACCCATGCTTACCAAGCGCGTAAAATCTCGCTTAATCGGCGAGCATAAGACGCATGAAAAGGACACGGGCTCTGCCAACGTGCAGATTGCCGTGCTCACGCGGCAGATCGACGAGCTCGCAACCCATCTGAAGCGCAACCAGAAAGACAATCACTCGCGCCGCGGACTTTTGAAAATGGTGGTGAAGCGCCGCAAGCTCATGGCATACCTGAAAAAGCGCGAACCGGCGGCGTACACAAAGATCGCAAAGAAGTTGGACCTTAAGCACTAATGAAGTCAGACGCTAAACATTCCAACCAGCGGGTTGGGATTTTTGTTGATGTGCAGAATCTTTACCACTCGGCGAAGAATCTGTACCACGGCCGCGTAAATTATACGGAGCTCATGAAGCACCTCGTGGGGGACCGTCAGCTGATCCGCGCGATGGCGTATGTCGTGAAAAGTGAAGGCGTCGAACCGCAGCATGCGCGCGGTGCTGAACGCGAGGATGCTCCGCGCTTGCGCGGACGCGGCGCGGGGCGCGTGGTGCGCGAGGGCGCTTCCGAACGCGGCGATGCCGGGAACGGACTTTCTTCTGAAGCGGCATTTTTTGAAGCGCTCACGAAGGCCGGTCTTGAATTGCGCATGAAAGATCTCCAGATTTATGCCGGCGGCATGAAAAAAGCCGACTGGGACGTCGGCATGGCGGTTGACGCGATCCGCATGTCGCCATTTTTGGATGTAGTTATTTTGGTAACGGGGGATGGCGACTTTTTGCCCCTCGTCGATTATCTGAAGTGGGGCGCCGGGCGCCTCGTGGAGGTTGCGGCTTTCCGTCGCAGCGCGTCTTCGAAAATTCAGGAAGCGGCCGACACGTTTATTAATATTGAAGACATCCCGCGCGCCATTATGAAGTCGCGCGTGTAGGTTGGGCGTGAGTCAAGCGCGCGTTAATAATTCTTTCATTAAAACATGCTTAAGAAAAAACAATTTTCGATTGACGTAGCCGGAAAAAACCTGACGATCGAGGTTTCATCCCTCGCTGAACAGGCGAACGCCGCCGTGCTTGCAAAATATGGCGAGACCGTCGTCCTCGCGACGGCGGTGATGTCGAACCGCGACGTGCCCATGGATTACCTGCCGCTCAAGGTTGACTACGAAGAAAAATTTTATGCTGCCGGGAAGATTATCGGCAGCCGGTTTATCCGCCGCGAGGGGCGCGCCTCTGAAGAGGCGGTGCTCGCCGGGCGCCTGGTAGACCGCACGATCCGCCCGCTCTTTGACCACCGCCTGCGCCGGGAAATCCAGGTGGTGGTGACTGTTTTGCAGATCGACGAAGAAAATGATCCAGAATTTGTCGGCTTGATCGGCGCTTCGACGGCGCTCCACATTTCCGACATCCCATGGGCTGGGCCGGTTGCCGGTTTGCGGATGGTGCAGGTGGGCAGCGAATTCAAAATCAATCCCGACAATTCGTTCGTCGCGGCGAATCCGCCGATCTACGACGCCTTCGTTTCGGGCGCGAAAGACCGCATCAACATGTTGGAGCTCGGCGGTTTGGATGCTGCGGAAAAAGATATTGTTGCCGGGTTCACGCTCGCGCAAAAAGAAATAAACCGACTCGCCGAGTTCCAGGAAAAAATTCGCGCAGAGATTGGCAAGGAAAAAATGGCTATCGCCGTTGCGGAGCCCGACCCGGAATTGAAGCCGGCGCTCAGGGCGTACCTCGCTGACACATTGGAAGCAGCCGTATTTCGCGCGAACAAAATGGAGCAGCACAGTGCGATCGGTACGCTGAAGAGCGAACTATTCGAACATTTGAAAACTACGTTTGAGGCGCAGGGCAAGGAGGTGACGTGGGGCTCGGTTGATTTCCTGTTTGAAGAAGCGATCAATGACCTCGTGCACAAGAAAGCGCTCGAAGAGGGGACGCGGCCTGACGGGCGCAAGCTTGACGAGCTGCGTGCGCTCGACGGCGAGATCAAACTCTTGTCGCGCACGCACGGTTCTGCGATTTTCGTACGCGGGAACACCCAGGCGCTTGCCGTGACGACACTCGCAGCGCCGGGCGCGGAGCAGATGATTGAGACGATGGAAACGACCGGCAAGCGCCGTTTCATGCTGCACTACAATTTCCCGCCGTTTTCGGTGGGGGAGGTGGGGACGTTCCGCGGGCCGGGCCGGCGTGAAATCGGGCACGGCAATTTGGCGCGAAAATCGCTCGAGCGGCTCATTCCGACCAAGGAAGAATTTCCGTACACGATCCGCGTGGTGTCTGAAATCATGTCTTCGAATGGGTCGTCTTCCATGGCGACCGTTTGCGCATCCGCGCTTTCACTCATGGACGCGGGGGTGCCCCTGAAGAAACCAGCGGCTGGCATCGCGATGGGTTTGATGATGGGGACCACGCCGCGCGGCGCCGACGTTTCGAATTATAAAGTGCTGACCGACATCCAGGGTCCGGAGGACCATCACGGCGACATGGATATGAAAGTGGCGGGAACCGAGGATGGCGTGACCGGCATGCAGATGGATATTAAAGTGGACGGCATCACGGTGGAGATCATTGGGGCAACCCTCGCGCAGGCCCGCGCGGCGCGGCTCCAGATTTTGCAATTTATGAAAAGCCTGCTCCCCGCGCCGCGCGCCACCCTGTCTCCCTTTGTGCCGGCGATCCGTCAGCTCAAGATTCCGGTTGAAAAAATTGGCGCGGTCATCGGCCCGGGCGGCAAAATAATCAACGGTCTCATTGAGAAATACGGCTTGGCGGGCATCGATATCGACGATGACGGCGGCGTATTTGTTTCTGGTACCAAACTTGAAAACGTGGAAGCGGCGGTGGCCGACATCCGTTCGATCACGCGCGAATTCAAAGTGGGCGAGGTCGTCGAAGGGAATATCATAAAAATTATTGAAGTCGGCGCGATCGTTGACCTCGGCGGCGGCAAGGACGGCATGATCCACATCTCCGAACTCAAAAATGGCTACGTGAAGAACGTGGAAGAAGTGGTGAAGCTCGGCGACTTTGTGCGTGCGAAAATCATCCGCGTGGGCGACGACGGCCGCATCGGCCTCTCGATGAAGCAACTTTCTTAAGAACGGCTCTCGGAACGCCGGACAATGTCGGGAGCCTCGCGCGCTTCGTGGTAGAATGACCCCATGGATCCGAATAATACATTCGCCCAAGCCGCGCCGACGCCTTCCGCGCCTCCGCCGCCGATCGAAGTGAAAGTGCGAACGATGAAGTCGGATCTCGCCGCCATGGCGCGGAGCGGAGGAGCGCTCCCGACATTCGAGAGCGTCAAAGTGAACGCGCGAGAAACTCCGGCCGGTGCCATTGGCGCTACCGGCGGCAAAAATACGACGGTGGCTGTAGCGGTCGTGATAGCAGGAATAATCGCCCTCGCGTTAATCGCCTACGTGGCCTACATCGCCTTGCGCTAACGGGCGAAGTTCGAACGGCTAGGCCGCCGCAATTTTTGCTTCGCCCTTCTCTATTTCTTCGCGGACTTTCTTTTTTATTTCGTTCTGCAATTTCTTGTCCTCCTTTAATTTGAGGCGGACCGTGTCGAAGCCGACGCCCAGTTTTTCCGCTTCAAATGAGAAGCTCGCGCCTGATTTTTTTACTACGCCGTGGTTCAGCGCCGCGTTCAAAACGTCGCTCTCATACGAAATACCTTCGCCGAACATAATATCGAATTCCGCAAGGCGGAACGGCGGCGCCACCTTATTCTTCACCACCTTCGCCCTCACGCGGTTGCCGACCACCGCGTCGCCCTTCTTTACCTGGGCGATACGGCGGATGTCGATGCGGACGGATGCTGCGAATTTGAGCGCCATGCCGCCCGGCGTCGTCTCCGGATTGCCGAACATGACGCCGATTTTCATGCGGAGCTGGTTGATGAAAATGATCATCGTATTGCTCTTTGCCGCGATCGAGGTGAGCTTGCGGAGCGCTTGTGCCATCATCCGCGCTTGGCGCCCAACGTGCTGGTCTCCCATCTCGCCCTCGATTTCAGCGCGCGGCGTGAGTGCCGCGACCGAGTCAACGACGACGACCGTGATCATGCTCGATCGCACCAAGCTTTCCAGGATATTCAGCGCCTCCTCGCCGTTGTCGGGCTGTGAAATTAAAAGATCATTTACTTTCACGCCGAGCTGCGCTGCATAGCCCGGGTCCATCGCATGTTCCGCGTCAATGAACGCGCACTGGCCACCCTGTTTTTGCGCTTGGGCCACCACATTCAATGCAAGCGTCGTTTTTCCACTCGATTCCGGCCCATAGATTTCAATGATGCGTCCGCGCGGCAATCCTCCAACGCCGAGCGCAAGGTCGAGCGAGAATGAGCCCGTCGGGACGACGTCGACGTCGGTGCGTTTCGTTTCGCCGAGCTTCATAATGGCGCCCTCGCCATATTTTTCCTGGAGGGACGAAAGGAGTGTTTCAAGCCCTTTTTTTTCTTCCGTTTTTGCGGCGCCGGCCGCTTTTTTGGTTGGTGTCATAGGCCAATTATACCAGATGGGTCATTAAAATCTTATTAAAAAAATGAGACCCCTCCTTTGGGGAGGGGTCAGGTCTTCATTGGATAGGGGTCGGTGCCGCAGGGGCGGGTGTTTCAACCAGAATGTTCCAGCACACCAGGCCCTCGATGGCGGAAATGGTCAGATCGAGCCACCCGCTCGTCCGGTAGTCGTTCCTTCGGAATTCGACATGGACCTTCACGTACAGATCGTCGCGGGGCCCGAGGAATGGCTCAATCTTGCAGAAGGTCTGGTCGCTCTTCTCGATGAGGGCGCACAGGACATCGTTGCTCGCAGAGCCGGATGCGAAATACTTTTCCATGAGCGGGCGGGGGTGTGCCGGATCCACGCCCTGCCGATAGGCCATGGAAAAGGCTACTGGGTTCAGCGACATCTCGCCGAGCGCCGTTACGATAGCCCGCGCCCGATCCATGCCCTTGCTCTTATCGAGATTCGCGAGGCGAGGATTGGTCGAGTGCGCGATTTCATGATCGGTGTGAATGACGGTTCGATGGCTAAACAAGAGAGCCTCCTCTCTCAACTAAAGATATTATATGAGGAAACCTAAAATTAGTCAACGAAATCTATGGCGTGGTCGAGGCGGTGGAAGTCCCTGCATTCGTCGGCTCATACAAAACTTGTTCCATCACCCGCTCCTCGCCGCCCAAAAATTTCTTTGCGTGGAATTCAAACGTGTTGAGGCCGCTCTCTAAGAGGACGGTTTGCTGCCAGGTGCCGTCGGGCGCGATCGCGATCGTCGCGCTCGATGATACATCGCCGTTCCCGAGGTAGAGGGCATCGGCATTTTTTGCGATGCCTTGAATATTGATGCTCGTCATGGATGTCACGTAGGGGTTGGTCGCGGGGAATGTGATTGCGACAGAAGGCTTCCCCAAGATGCGGGGGAGCGCGAAGGAAAGATATATGATCATGATCAATGCGCCTGCGCCGGCAAGCCATATCCACTTCGGAAATTCTTTTTTCTCGAAACGATTTTCGGGGAGCGCATCGGTTGAGCCGGCATTCGAAAACAAATTTTCTTTTTTGATGCGGCGCCACCATTCTTCGCCGTCGAAACCAAGCGTTTTGCCGAGTCGGACGAGATATCCTCGGAAGTATGGGGAGGGCGGCATATTTTCGAGATTGCCGCGAAGCATGCTTTCGAGGTGCGCCGGGGCGATACCAGTATTTTCGGCGAGGCGCTTGGGCGACAATCCTTTTTCTCGCATCTGCGCCGCAAGAAATTCAGCAAAATTAAGGTTTTCTGAAGATTCGTGATTCGGAGGCATGCCTAGGTGAGCCGCTGGTCAATTTTTTCAAAATTTACGTCGCGCGGTTTCGCGCCATCGCCGGGCCCGATCAATTCTTGCGCTTCCATAAGGTCGAGGAGCCGCGCCGCGCGCGCATAGCCGACTTTCAGTCGCCGCTGGAGGAGCGATGCAGATGCTTTTTTCGCTTCGGCCACGATCGCGATCGCTTCGTCGAGCAGTTCATCCGAATCCTCATCTTCCAAATATTCATCAAAATTCCCGTCGCTCACGCCCGGCGCCGCAACCGATCCGCCATTCATGCCGTTCAGAGCCGTGCCATTTGTAGCGCCGCCGCCGTTCGCGCCGCCGAAATCTACCGCTTCGCCCTCGACAATCACCTTATTATTTTCACGCACGAAATTCGCAACGCTCTTGATTTCGTCTTCCGTGATGAAGGCTCCCTGGATGCGTTTCGGTTTTGAAAGTTCGGCGCTCAAAAAGAGGAGATCGCCGTGGCCCAGCAATTTTTCGGCGCCGGACGTGTCGAGAATCGTGCGTGAGTCAATCTGTGAAGCAACCTGGAGCGCGACGCGGGCGGTGATGTTCGCTTTGATGAGCCCCGTGATCACTTCAACCGACGGGCGTTGCGTCGCGAGGAGGAGATGGATGCCGGTTGCGCGCGCCATCTGCGCAAGGCGCACGATCGACCCTTCAACATCGCGGCCGTAGGAAGTCATGAGGTCAGCCATTTCGTCGATCACAATCAGAATGTAGGGGAGCATTTCGGACGCGTGCGAGGCGTTGTAGCTTTTCACGTCGCGGCTGCCGGCCTTTTGGAGCAATTCGTAGCGGCGTTCCATTTCAGAAATTGCCCAACGGAATACGCCCACCGCTTTTTTATTGTCGGTGATGACGGGCGAGACGAGGTGCGGGATGTCGGCATAAATTGAAAGCTCCACGCGCTTCGGGTCAATGAGAACGAGTTTTAAGGTCTGCGGCGAGTTCTTATATAAAAGAGAAACGAGGAGCGAGTGGACCATGATTGATTTGCCGCTGCCCGTGGCGCCCGCGACGAGCATGTGCGGCATCTTTTCGATGCTCGTGAATATCGGCTCGCCCGAAACATCGCGCCCGAGGACGAATCCAAGCGGTCCCGATTGCTCGAAGTCCGGATAGTTCATAAGGCTCCCGAGGCGCACAAGCGCGGCGGCCTTGTTCGGGACTTCAATGCCGACGAGTGCCTTGCCTGGGATCGGGGCCTCAATGCGGATCGGGTGCGCGGCGAGCGCGAGGGCGAGGTCGGAATTCAGCGCGGTGATGCGCGAAAGTTTCACGCCCTCAGCCGGCTTCAAGGTATACCGCGTGACGGCCGGCCCCACGTTTATTTCTCCCATCTCCACCGAAATGCCAAAACTTTCGAGCGTGCGTTTGATCACATTTGCGTTCGCAAGAAGGTCGCCGGTCGTCGGCTTGCTGCTGTCGGAGTTCAGGAGCGAGAGGGGTGGGGGTACGTAATTTCCAAAAACTGGCGCCTTCCACGTGCGCGGTTTCGCTTCGGCGTGGCCGGTGGCAATGGTTGGAACACTTTCTCTTTTCGCGCGAGCCAATTCTTTGTCATCAATATTTCCCTTTTCGCCTGTCTCGGTTTCTTGCGCCGGTTCCATACCGTTGCCCGCCACAACAACCGGCCCATCTTCATCGTCGACGCGTTCTTCTCCTGTCTTTTTTTCAGGCCAGGTGATTTTGATAGGCACGTTCGCCGTCACGAGTACCGAAATAATCAAAACAAAACTATCGATCACCGCCGCTGCAATAGTGCCGAACGGGTAGCGCAGCGAGCCGAGGACGTAGCCGAGCCAGCCGCCGTTCGCCGGCGAAAAAATATCGATGAGGCCAAGCGAGGAGAGAATGAGGAGGAGCGCGCCGAAGAGCGTCGTGGAAACCAGCCGCCGTTCCTTTGCAAAAAAGAAAACGAGCGCGGCGAAGAGGAGTGTCGTTGGTAAAACAAAATAGCCCCAGCCGAAGAGGGCATGGAGCGCTCTATATATAAGGGTGCCGGCTGGGCCTGCTTCGCCGAACCCGGCGAGTACGAGGATAACGGCGGCGCACACGAAACTCACGCCCCATATGCTTTTTTTGGTATCGGGGTGGAGGCGGTGTTCGGGGGCGCCGTTCCCGTTTCGGTTGCCGTTTCCATTGCGACCACCACCGCCATTTGAGCCGTTTTTCCTCATCCGCCCGTCGTCACGTCCGCGCTTTGATGCCATGATGCCTCTATTGTACGGCATTTTCACCGGTTGCTACAATGGAGAAATACTATGAGATTGCCGAAGTCGCTTGCAAAATCGCTCGCAAAAAAAGACCTTATCGTTTTTGACCTTGACGGGACATTGACCGAGAGCAAGGCGCCCATGGACGCGGCGATGGCTTCGCTCTTCCGCGAATTGCTCGCGGTGAAAAAAGTGGCAGTGATCGGTGGCGGGCGCTACGAGCTTTTTAAAGAACAGCTCGTGCGGCCACTCTCGCGGGCGCCTAAAGGGTTGCTTGCCAATTTATATCTTTTTCCGACGACCTCGACAGCGTTTTATCGATATGGAAAGGGCGGCTGGAAAATTATCTATCATCTTTCTCTTTCATCGCGCGACCGAGCGGCAATCAAGCGTGCTTTTAAAGAGGTGTTTCGTGAAGTAGGGTATACGCACCCGAAAAAAACTTATGGCCCGATCGTCGAAGACCGTGGTACGCAGGTGACCTTCTCCGCGCTTGGGCAGGACATTGTGAAGGTGCTCGGCAAGCGGGGCATTGAACTGAAAGATGAATGGAAGCGCAAATATACGCCACTCAAAATGAAAATGGCGAAGATGATGCAGCGGCGCCTGCCGCATCTCGAGGTCCGCGCCGCCGGCTTCACGTCAATCGACGTCACGAAAAAGGGGATCGACAAGGCGTACGGGGTCCGGCAGATTCAACAAAATTTACATGTGCCGATTCGCAATATGGTTTTTGTCGGTGATGCATTATTCCCTGGCGGCAACGACTATGCGGCGCGGAAAACCGGGATCGATTGCATCTCGGTAAAAGGGCCGCAGGAGGTGAAGGGGATTATTAAACAAATATTAAAATCTCGAGCCTGATCTGTTTTCTTTTGACAGGTGCTTCTTGCAGGGCTATGATTCGCCTACATGCCCGACTTTTTGAACAGTTCGCTCGGAATCCGCATGACGGTCGACGAAGTTGTCCGCAATATCGTTGATTTTATGCTCATTGAGCCGAACCGCCGCTACCGCGTGACGATTGGCACGGATTCGGAATTGCTGCGCGATAAGCAAGCGGATTTTGTGACCGCAATCGTCGTGCATCGCGTGGGCAACGGCGGCCGTTACTTCTGGCGGCGCTTTGAGTTGGGCAAGTTCCACAATCTGCGCGACCGCATTATTAAAGAAGTATTAATTTCTCTCGAAGTCGCAGAAAAGGTTCTCGCGACGCTTCGCACGCACGATCTTCCCGATTTCGACTTTGAAATCCACGCCGACATCGGCGAAAATGGTCCGACCAAAGCGGTGATCCAGGAAGTGGTCGCGATGATCCGGGCAAACAACTTCCAAGTGAAAACGAAACCAGAAAGTTACGCCGCTTCGAATGTTGCCGACCGGCACATCTAAGCGGTCCTTATGGACACCATCGTTTTTGATATTGAAACGCAAAATTTTTTCACCGACCCGGACGTTGGCTGGGATAATTTCAGCGCGTTGAGAATTTCTGTCGTCGGCGCGTATTCTTACGCGCAGGACCGCTTCTTTATGTTTGAAGAGAGCCAGGTGAAAGAGATGGCGAAGCTTTTCGCTGGAGCGAAGCGTCTGGTTGGATTCAGCATGAACCGCTACGACGTCCCCGTTCTCAATAATTATTTTCAAAAACTTGGCGCGGGCGCTCCGAACTTGTGGTCAAAGGACCGTGTCGACCTTCTGGAAGAGATTGAACTCGTCGCAAAGCAGAAAGTGAGCTTGGGCCGTCTTGCCGAGATGAATCTCGGTATAAAAAAAGAACGGCACGGCTCCGAGGCGATCGCACTCTACCGCGATGGCAAGATGGACGAGCTCAAAGCGTACTGCATGAAGGACGTCGAAATCACGAAGGCGCTTTACGACCTCTATAATAAAGAGAATTCTTTCGTGATGCCTGACAAAAAAACAGGGGAGGCAGTCCGCGTTTCTTTTGCGAAACCAGTCGCTGTGGCGGGTCTCTTTTAGTAAATTATTCCCGAAATATCCCTTATATGGACCGGCGGATTTATTTGGATTATGCCGCTACCACCCCCGTAGATTCTGGGGTTTTTGAGGCCATGCGCCCTTATTTTTCTGAACGGTTTGGCAACCCGGGCTCGCTGCACGCTTTTGGGCAGGACGCCATTGCGGCGATCGATCGTTCGCGCGAAGCCATCGCGAAGTCGATTGGGGCCGACTTTCGCCAAATTATTTTTACTGCATCGGCAACCGAGGCCAATGTGCTTGCTCTCCAGGGCTCACTCGTCGAGTTCAAAAAGAAAATCGGTTTCGAAAAAAGGCCCCGCGTTATTATTTCAGCAATCGAGCATGAATCAGTCTTTGAAACGGTGCGTGCGATGGAGGCGTGGGGGACCGAGGTGGTCGTGTTGCCGGTGGACCCTGAAGGATTTATTGATGAAAAAGATATTAAAACAAATTTGACACCGGAGACCGGCATCGTTTCGATCATGGTCGCCAATAATGAAATCGGTTCGGTGCAGTCGATCGCATCGATCGCGCAGGCCATTAAAGAATTTCGAGGCGCCGGCGAGTATCCGCTCTTCCATACGGATGCCGCACAGGCGTTCCAATTTTTTGATTGTAATGTGAAAACGTTCGGCGTTGACCTCATGACTATTTCTGCGCATAAAATTTATGGACCGAAGGGCGCCGGTGCGCTTTACGTTCACGATGCAAAACTTCTCGCGCCGGTGGTCACGGGTGGTGGTCAGGAATACGGCCTCCGGTCGGGGACAGAAAATGTTCCCGCGATCGCCGGTTTTGCAAAAGCAGTCGAACTCGCCGTTGCCGCCCGTGAAAAAGAAATTCCGCGCCTCGCTTCGCTCCGCGGGAAATTGTGGCAGGGCATCAAAGGAATTTTCCCCGACGCGGAGATCAACGGTCCGGGAGGTACTCGGAGCAAACACGATGGTGCCTGCGACGAGCGCCATGGAACTGTGTTGCCCAACATTTTAAATGTCTACCTGCCCGGCCGCGATGCGCAGGATATCCTTACGAGGCTTGATTTGGCGGGCCTTGCGGCGTCATCGGGGTCTGCCTGTCGATCTCGCGCGGTTGAAGCATCGCATGTCATTCAGGCGCTGGGGCACGACGCGAAGCGCGCGAAGCAAAGCATTCGCTTCAGTCTGGGGCGCCCGACGACCGAAGAAGAAATAGTTCAAGCGGTCAGCATCATGAAGGCGAGCGCCCAATAATATCAAATAAAAAAAGAGCGCCGCTCGTGCGGGCGCTCTCGGTTTTGTGCGGCAGTGCCGCTAGTGGACCACTTCCGGTTTCTCGATCAACTCCGCGAGATGGTCGGCAAGTTCTGCGAGGGCGAGGTCGACCTCGTGCCCAAAGTCGTGTTCCAGGCCTGGGCGTTTCAGAATGCCGATCATGATCATGATGATGTGGGCCAGCCGTTCGCGGATCACGCCTTCGACGTGCGCTTGTTGCTTCAGCGGCAGTTCCTTGAGGCCACGCGAAAGTTCCGAGGGAAGGAGCCAGATGACGGTTCCCACGCCAGGGCCCTTGAACATGATCTCGAAGGGAAGTTGGGGCGACGGATGTTGCTTCGTGCGAGCACCTTTTTCCATTGCTGGTATCCGGTGTCGCGGAGAATGGCGAGAGCTGCAGGATTTATAGATAATTGCGGCAAGAAAGTCAAACGTGCGGCTTCATCGCCGCTTCATTAGCAATCTAACCAGGAGATTGACAATCGAACCTTCTCGCCCTAAACTTGAGTATAATAATAGTAAGCTTACGCACATGCCAAACTTCCACCGTTTCACGATCAAGGCACAAGAGGCGCTTCAGAATGCACAGGAGATCGCCGCGAAGAAAAATCATAGCGAGCTCAAGGGGCTGCACCTCCTCGCGGCCCTGATCGCCGACGGGCAGTCGCTCGTCGTGCCGGTTTTGGAGCGATGTGGCGTGAATGTTGAGAAGCTGAATGAGCATATAGAGCTTGAGCTCGACCGGATTCCGCCCATTTTGGCGAGTTCTACGGTCGGCCAGCTCTATCTTTCGCAGGAATTGATGAAGGTGCTGGACCAGTCCGCGAAGATTGCGGTCCAGCAAAAAGACGAGTTCGTTTCGTGCGAGCATTTGCTGCTTGCACTTTTGGATGTCGCCGGGAGCGGCAAAAGCGTGCTCGAAAAATTCGGCGTGAAGCGCGAAACCGCGTTCCGCACGCTCGCACAGCTCCGCGGTTCCACGCGTGTAATGGATGAAAATCCTGAAACGAAGTTCCAGGTGCTCGAAAAATATGCGATCAACTTGAGCGATCGGGCAAAGGCAGGGAAGCTTGATCCGGTCATCGGTCGGGAAGATGAACTGCGCCGTTTGATGCAGGTTCTCTCGCGTCGCACAAAGAATAATCCATGTTTGATTGGGGAGCCGGGCGTGGGAAAGACGGCCATCGTCGAAGGGCTGGCCCAGCGGATCGCCTCGGGTGATGTTCCTGAACCGCTCAAAGGCAAACAAGTTTTAATGCTCGATCTCGGATCGCTCATCGCCGGAACCAAATTCCGCGGCGAGTTCGAAGACCGCCTCAAAGCGTTTATGAAAGAAGTGAAGAACGCGTCGGGCCAAATCATTTTGTTCATTGACGAAATCCACACGATCGTGGGCGCGGGTGCCGCAGAGGGCGCGATCGACGCATCGAATCTTTTGAAACCGGCGCTCGCGCGCGGCGAACTCCACGCGGTCGGCGCGACCACGTTCCGCGAATATCAAAAATATATCGAGAAAGACGCCGCGCTCGAGCGCCGGTTTCAGCCCATCATCGTGGAAGAGCCCTCGATCGATGATTCCATCGCCATTCTGCGCGGCCTCAAAGAAAAATATGAAATTCATCACGGCATGCGCATCAGCGATGAGGCGATCATCGAGGCGGTCAACCTTGCCGCGCGCTATATTACTGACCGCTTCCTTCCTGATAAAGCCGTTGATTTGATTGATGAAGCGGCCGCCGCCCGGCGCCTGGAATCCGAAAGTTTGCCGAAGGAAATTGAAAATGTTCGGCGCGAAATGACCCGTCTTGAAGTAGAGAAGCAGGCTCTCTTGAAAGAGAGCGGTGCGAAGAGCGCCGAACGCCTGAAGGAGATCGACAAGGAAATTTTGAAACTCAAGGACCAGAATGACGAGCTCTCGAGCAAGTGGCATTCGGAAAAAATTAAATTCGAAACGCTCCATCAGCTCCGCCAGAAAGTGGATAACCTGAAGCGCGAGGCGGAGGTGGCTGAACGCGAGGGGAATCTGGAGCGCGTTGCGCAAATCA
This sequence comes from uncultured Candidatus Saccharibacteria bacterium, assembly GCA_964456235.1. Lineage (GTDB taxonomy): Bacteria > Patescibacteriota > Minisyncoccia > UBA6257 > 2-01-FULL-56-20 > CAYWDX01. Next base: position 320,467 of record CAYWDX010000001.1, read on the forward strand.
TGTATGGCGAGCTGCCGCAATCCGAAAAAGATTTCCAAATATTTGAGAAGAAAAATTTTGGCGCCGGCGCGAAAACGAAAACGCGCAAGGGAAAGGCGTCGGGCGACCTCTTCTTGAAAGAGGCGGTGGACAAGGAAGACGTCGCAGCCGTCGTTTCGGTGTGGACCGGTATTCCTTTGAAGCGGATGCTCGAAACTGACATGGAAAAACTCATCAAGATTGAGGAAGTGCTCCGCGGCCGCGTGGTCGGCCAGAATGAAGCAGTTTCTGCGGTCGCCTCGGCGTTGCGCCGTGCGCGGGCCGGCCTCTCTGACGCGAATCGCCCCATCGGTTCATTCATGTTCCTCGGGCCAACCGGCGTTGGCAAAACCGAACTTGCGAAAACGCTTGCCGAATTTATGTTCAATGATGAAAAATCGCTCGTCCGCATCGATATGTCTGAATATATGGAGCGCCACGCGGTTTCGCGCTTGATCGGTTCGCCGCCGGGCTATGTTGGCCATGATGACGGTGGCCAGCTCACCGAGATCGTCCGCCACCGCCCCTATAGCTTGATTTTGTTTGACGAAATCGAGAAGGCGCATCCGGAAGTGTTCAATTTGCTCTTGCAGATTCTCGACAATGGGCGCCTGACCGATAGCAAAGGGAAGACGGTAAATTTCAAAAACAGCATCGTTATCCTCACCTCGAATGTCGGCAGCGAATATTTGAAGGCGATGTCCCGCATTGGGTTCAGCGCGAAAGCGTCAGAAGCAACTTCCGAAGAGGGTGGATATCGCGACAAGGTCCTTGAAGCGTTGAAGCACAACTTCCGCCCTGAATTTTTGAACCGCATCGACGATATCGTCGTTTTCAACCCACTCCACCGCACCGAAATTCAGAAAATTGTCGATATCCAACTCGAGTTGGTTGAGAAGCAGCTCGAAGAGCGGGGAATCAAGCTTGAAATCGAAACTGCCGCGCGCGAATATCTTACGAAAGAAGGATTTAGCGCAGAGTTCGGCGCCCGTCCCTTGAAGCGCCTTATCCAGAAGGTTATTCTTGATAAGCTGGCGGATAAGATCATTCGCGGCGAATTCAAGGATGGCGGAAAAGTTAAAGTCAATTTCAAAGCGGATTCATTGGTCTTCACTTCTTAAGGCTGCGGTTTTTGCCGGGGCCTGGTTGTTCTCGCCGTTTTGGGTATTCGTCCCGGTCGCGCTTTACCTCTATTTTATTCCGTGGTTTCGGGCCGGGCGGCTTCTCATGCCGTTCCTTGCCCTTCTTTTACTGACTGGCAACACCTCGTACGGTTTGTTTATGGCGATTGCTTTCGGGGTGTTGTTCTACGGAATCCTTATTGTTAAGGATCTGCTCATCCTTGATAGGCGTTCTGCACATGAAATTATCCTCTTCGCGATCACGCTGCTTTATGTGCGCCATTTCTATGGCGTTTCAAACATGGGGGTGACCGGCGCTGCCTTGCTTTCAGCCTTCTTTGCCGGCGGTGTAATCGCCCTCCTTTTCCGGAATTTCGTCGCGACTTCTCTTATTGAAGAAAAGGGGATAAAGAATTTCGTCCCCCCGGCGCTCCAGCGTTCAACGTTTTGGCTCATCTTCTTCGTCGTCACCCAAATTCTTGTTGCCGGACTTTTTCTGCCCCTAGATTTTATTTACCAGTCAATCGTCGCTTTTCTTATCATCGTTCCATTGATTGACCTTACGGCAGAATATTTCTTCGGCAGCCTAAACCGAAATAAAATCCTGGGTCTCATGAGCGTAACGTTCGCCCTCCTCGCCGTGATTTTTACCTCGGTTCACTGGGGATAGGGTCTCGTCGCTGGCTGAACCAGGCAATTTCTCGCTTGCCTTTTTCTCTTTGCCGGACTATGCTTTGCCGAATGAATCAGAACCGGCAGGAATCCGGTAACCGGCAACCGGCTTTAAAGAAAGCTTACGAAATTAGCTATGCCGTCTTCCGGATAGCTTCTCGAATCGGCAACGTTGCCTTCAAGGAGCACCTTGAACGCCAGGCGCTCTCGCTTTTGGATGCTGCCGCTGTCGAAAATTATGCCTGGGTGAGTATTGTGTCTCGGGCAATTGAGTATCTGATCAGATTCGGCGCGGATGTTGGTTTTGTTCACGAGACAAATAAAGAAATTATCCTTAATGAACTGAATGCCATAGCGGTTGATGTCGCCGGCTCGCTCAAGCCGGGGATGATTGAACCGGTTTCGCTGGGCGATATCTTTTCTGGGCAGGAGCCACTCTTCAAATCAGTTTCAAAATTTTCTGGAAATCCTGGGAGCCGGCAATCCGCGAAGATCGGCAATGAAGTGGCGCTAAATAATCCGGCAATTGATCCGGCAAAGGAATCCGGCAATACTTACGCAGTAGATAGTATGCTTGGTCCGGAAACACGGCAATCGGCAATCCTGCAAAAGCTTCGAGAGTCCGGCAATTGCAGAATGAGAGATCTCCAAAGCATATTGCCGGATTATAGCGAGCGAACCTTGCGGTACGACCTCCAATCCTTGACAGAGAAGAACATTATAGAGAGAATAGGCAGCGGCGGTCCGGCGGTCTATTATCGAATCCGGCAGGTCGTTTAGCCTGTTATCCTAGATGGATAAGCGGGTCGCCTAATCCACAGAAAAGGTAACCTTTTTCTGGAAGTTCTCGTTATACTATCCGTATGGTCTTGCGTGAGGCTGGACCTTATGACTAGCTACGAT